>JBBRMG010000001.1:0-122749 GCA_038230955.1 Candidatus Doudnaibacteriota bacterium
GAGCTTTCCATAAACTCATAAACTGTAAACAAAATTTTTCCCCCTCATTAGTTATAAAAGATCAGAATATATTGCCCTGGAAATAGTATCCCAGACATCGCATTATATGCAAAATATGGGCGGAAGTCAATGCCTTACCCTAACATTTCTATCCTGCCATTGGTTGTCAATAACATATAATCCCTTTAGATAAGAGGTATTAAATGAGCCTTGACAAAAGTACAGAAATAGTGTATAGTGATATGTCAAAACGAATACCCGTTTTGATGTCCGTTCTTTGAAAATAAGCGTTTAAAGATATAGTCAGCTTGGCCTTGTAGGGGCTGCAAGTACTTCCTTGTATTCCCTATTAGGCCGGGCTGGCCGAAACGTACAATTGTGTACGTTAACATACGGCCGGTAACGGCTAAAATTAGCTTTAAACCAATTTCATCAAAAAGGAGAAAAACAAAATATCATGGGAGTTCTTAGCATATTCAAACGTCGACCCGCAGCGGAATCAATTATTGAGACCGCCCAAACCGCCGAAGTCAGCATCCACGAGGATGCGAATTTCGACAACACACAACTCATTGCGGCAACAGCCGTAATGACAGATCGTGCGGAAAAAGTCATTGCTCCGCAGTATACCGGCGGGTTTGGCCCGCTATTTTCTAAACTGGCCGCTGAACTCAGCGACAAGTTCGAGGAAATAGAGAAAAATGCGTTCGGTAAGATGGCGCAACTCAAACGCGAGCTGACCGAAGCATTCGGCAATTTCTCTCCGGAGCGCATAACAAAGCGTTACGAGGAAGATGTGGAAACTGCCAAGAACGACCTAAAAGACGGCATCAAACGAGCCGTGTCGACAACCATGTCGGACGACCATTTAGACGCCAAGGACCTGAGCGGCTTGTACGAGGAGCATTATTCCATCGGACAGAAGCTCAGCAATTACGTTCGCAGCTTAGCCGGATACCCTGAAGCCCACATCCCGTATGTCCACTTTGCGTGGTCATACTTCCGGATAGCGGTCCTCGGAGCAATCATTCTTGCCGTAGAGTTCTTTGCCGGCATGCCCATTTTCCGCACCCAGGGCAACACGATTTCGGGAGCCATGTGGTCCCTGATATCTGTTCTGGTTATGTGGATCACGGCAGAGTTGGCGGCCAGCGGTCTTGCAGTAATCCTGCAGCACCGCAAAACCGAAAAAGACTTCTATCGCCATCAACCCGACGGACGCGACCCGCTGACCGGCAAAGTAATTACCTTGCTTTCCCCCAGCCCCGCATCTGTGTACGGCACGTACATTGCAATGTTCTTGTTCGTCCTCTCATCAGCTCTTCTGCTTTTCGGCAGATTGCTGTGGGCAGGCGGAATGAGGGACGCATCTACGGCCCAAACCGGTGCTATCATGATCGTGGTCTTTTCCTGGGTATATTTCGTTGTTACGTTAATTGCAGCGCCCCGGTACCCGAAAGAGTACCAGTTAGAATACCAGCGCCTACTCAACGAGCAGGAGCGGTTGACTAATGAGGTCAAACAACTTAGCGAAACTAATGTCGATGATCGTTACAATATGGAAGTCGACCGACTTCGCAGAGTGTATAACGATGAAGTCGACGCGGCTGAAACGGAAGCCCTGGAAACTCCAAAACGATTACGCGAAAAGAGAGATTTGTATCTGGCGATTTATGCCCACTATGAAAACACCGTAGCGGCATTCCGTCGGCTCTACCAAACTCTCACTAACGTGATCGTGCAGAAGGTTGTGGCTCTGAAACAATTGGACGCCAGCGAAACCGTCGCTGCGATCGACCCCAACGTGACGCAAACCTACTTTGATTTGCGCTTTGCCCCTGCTCTACAGGACGACACCTTTACAGCCCAAATGAAACTTTGGGATATAAAAGATGTCGAATTACCGGAAGGTAAAAAAATCACCGATTTTGACACCTTCCGCCATGCGGCAGAAGAAGAGGCAAAATCAATGTTCAAGGCCCCCGCCGATCTCGACATATGGTCGAAGAGGGCGGACATCGCGACCACGGAGGAAAAATCGTAATGGAAAGCAGAAGAATAAATAAAGGGGCTGGCACACGCCAGTCCCAAACAACCAACGCTCGAGATAGTTGGGACAGCAAAAAGATCATGACCGCTTGTGTCTTAGTCTTTGCAGCAATTGCTGCTATCGCTGTTCCCGGTTATTTCATATATAGATCTTACGCGACGTACAATGCAAACGTCATTGAAAAAACTTTTGAACGTCAGGCTACCAAGCCGGCGCCGAAAGTACCGATCGATGAATTGTTCGGCGATGACCAAATGAGGGCCTACGAAGAAGGCCAAGGTTTGAAAGTCACATTCAAAACCGACTTCGGCGGCGACGCTGAACAAGAGGTTTTCTTACTCGAACCGTGGGCGACGTTTGAACAAACATCAATCCCGGAAAGAAAGGACTATGTGGCAAAACGTAAGTCTGAATTCGAGCAGGCGGTCAAAGACTTCGAGAGCAATAAACCCCGGACATTGGCGATGAAAATATACGTCGATGATACCGACGGGATTAGCGCTAATTACAAAGCGCAAGTCCTGAATGCTATAGACGAATTAAAACTCGTAAAATGGCTAAAACTGGGCAACGGTCTCGATCTCGAAGGTTTCCGACTAAGTTCACTGGACGCGACTGACAATAAAAAAGTTAGTATTGAACAATCCAGTGGGCCCCGAGCGGACGCACAAGCCAATGGTCTCATGAGCCAGGTCAAAGAAGTGGTTACATTTCTCTTGGTGAATCGTGGGCCAAAATCACACAGTAGTGTGGCGACGGCATTATTTGATTCTGCCGCAAATACAACTGAGTATAAGTCACAGCGGATAATAGTTTTTAGCGACGGTCTGGAAAATTCGGACTTAGCGTCGGTTTACACCAATAAAAACTTGCTGCTCGACGAGAACAAATGGGAAGAACTGGACAAAGACCTGACTCAGGTCCGTCCGTTCCCCTCACTCGCCGGCAGCTCCGTAGAGTGGTACGTTCCGGTTACTGGGAAAGATGCCCCTCTTCAAAGGGCGTCCGAGCGGTATTGGAAACGCGTACTGTTACAGAAATGTGGTGCGGGACAGGTTGTCACGCATCTCGTGAAACTGTAAAATCGTAGGAGGAACTACGAACATACCTGACCGGGTTAGAATATGCTTTACCGCTATTCTTTCCCGGTCTTTTTTTATTGATTACCTATAGCGCGATGCAACTCCCCTATTGCTTTATATGCAGGAGAATTGATAGATAGCTTTAATTGCTCACTTTTATTTCTCAATGTCGCATGAGCTACATCATAACTCCCCTGGTTTATCAACCGTTCTATAGCTAACCTGTCGGGGGTATTTGTAAATACACCGAGGGTTTGCAATTCTTTAGTTATTTCCGCCATTGCTCTGGGTGGAAATAACTTATCCATCACTTCCTGCAATACCTCCCACTCTATCGGGTCAATAGTTTTATTACTTTCTATATCCCGGATAACCTCAACTAGTAGTCGATCTTCTTCAGTCTCCCCGGGTACAGGTTGTTGAGATTGCAGAATTTCAATACGCGCATCTAAATCGGGGGCGTGTATAAGATCGCGCAGTAGCTGCACATTGTGTGCTGATAAATTTTCATCACCAAGAAGCGCTGCAGATATATCCTGAAGCCGTTCATTGGCTGACTCATCAATGGGATTGCTCTCCCTCTCCGGATTACTCATGTCTCTATTTTACGTCCAGTTTCTTTTTTATTGCCGCAAGTAGCACCGGATATTTTATCTTTGTCCCCAGCATCCATTTATTTTTTCCGAGCATGGGTTGCTTTTCACCATTGAACAAACCCATTCGCATATTATCAAATTCCAATTGCTTATCACCACTCAAATGATTTGAATCCTTACCAAGTTGCGTTCGGATTTTTAATAACATTTTAGCAAATTCTTCTTGCTCCTCTTGAGTTTTTAAGAATTTATTCCATCCTGTTATGCTCTTTTCTATAGGACCCAAATCTTTGCGGAAATTTTCCAACCGCCGGGTTTTTGGGCCTTTCTCTACTGAGGCTTCGACAGCCTCATGGTTTTCAATTGGATCCACGGCAGCAACTTCCTTCAGTGACTCAGCTATCGTTGACAGAATATTATCTTCCTCCGCCTTCAAGCCGATAGTAATTTTATTACGATTGCTAATAACTCCTGTAGAACCATCTATACCAAAGCCCAGCTCGGTGAACCTTTCTTTTTGACTGTTAGACAATAAGCCATAAGCTTTGTGAAGCGTCGTCAATATTTTGAGCTTGCCTTTAATTTGTGCTCGATCAGGATTCAATTCGGGCATGATGCTGAAAGCCCCCATTTTATCTGCCCGTTTACTGCCCCGGACAATATCAGTGACGCCAGGATAAACCGTGAGGAAGAAGTCCCATTCCTTTTTGTGAGCTGCTAAGTCTTTTGCTTTCTCCCTGTCTTCAGGCGATTCAGTTGCGGCGATAGGAGCTGGTTCAACAACTGGCTCCGTGTCAGCAATAGGCTCAGCGGTTGGTTCTACTTCAGGTTCCACGCTAGGTGTGGCCGACTCTGCAGTCGCACCGGTCGCTGAAACTGCCTCAGAAGCTGTAGCCTCACCACCCTCTACAGCATCCTCTGCATTGTCAGAAGGGACATAGTCAGGATTATCCACCATTCGATTACCAGCTCTGTCATATGCAGACCTGTCTAAGCTCTCAGCCCGCAATTTACGCTCAGCGTCCGTCATGGCTATGCTCTTAGCTGGAGCCTTAGGGTCTGTGCGGCCGTACATTGCACGATCCGGTATCCAAGCTGGATTAGTCGCATCGTACAACCGATCATTGACCAAGCCTTCACCTGTACCATCCACGCCACCACCAGGTCCCCTGTGGGGCGGTGGATGAGGCAATTCCATGGTTCCCTTACCAGTGTGTGTATTAAGAACGTGGAATGTCCCATTCTTATCGATATAACCAACTTCAATGGCGCGCGCTAATTGATTACCATTGGCATCAAAAGCCTTACCACGCAACTCATCTGTTAATTGTAATTTACCGGCGGCGTCCAAATGACCAGCAGTAATTCCCGTATTGCCTTTGTAGGCTTCATTATTAGTAAAGACGCGCACTTCCATACGCTGATTCAAATCGCCTGCGGCTTGATGTTGCTTCATCTCTTGCATGATCGACAATAGTTTTGGATCGGTACTCTTGTCCCACGCGACAGTATCACCGCGAGCAATATTCCCATGAATTTGCTTCATAGTACGAGCCTCATCAATTGTAATATGACCTTGGCCTTTTTTGCCTTCCCAAACGTGATACTGATTTTGCTGTTTCCCTTCAAACTCTAAGTGATGCGTGCCGTGACGGCCAGGCTGGTCGTCCCAAATCTTTTTTCCAAACTTATTCAAAATATACTCTTGGGCGTTGGCGTCAGTATTCGGATTGGTTTCAGTACCAGGGATACTACCACCAACAGTTGGCGCACCATCAACTGCGCTAAATGTACTTGGGTTACGGAGCATGCTGTTGTCATGCCACCAACTTTTCATCGAATCTGACTTTTCAGCGGCGTAATCCATGAACCGCTCAAAGTTTGTACCGCGGTTTTTAAAGTATTCCACACCCAAACCACGGCCACTTAAATACAAAACTTCTTGCGCGGCTAATGATGCTCCAATAGCCAATGCCCCACCAGCAAGGGCAGTCTTCCATGATTGCCACTTGCGATAACTGTTTTCAGAATTTTCGGCATCATTAATTTTCGATATTATCAGATCTTTTTGGCGATTCCGTTCAACAGTCAAGTCTAGATCGCCTGTTAAGTGCTTTAGCAAAATATCAACACGATTACGTTCGCCTAACACAGTGCCTTGGCGGGCCCCGGTTTCTTGGTCAGCAATAAATAAATCTCTTTGATTGCCTTTGCTCTTTTCGATGCCTCGACGAGCGGCAATTTCTGCTAACTTTTGTTTATCAGTATCATTCAATGTAGCTAAATCTTTCCCCTCTAGACCTTGCATGAAACCAATGGCTGCGTTATATGTCATATTTTCAAACCGACCTTTGCTTTCAGTCAGCACGTTCTCTTGTTGCCCACCCAACGCTTCGTTGCTTCTAGCCACGGCAGCATCGATCTTTAAATTCTTGCTCCGTTTGTAATACATGTAAGCGCCAATACCAGCGCCACCAGCAACCAGCGGCAATATAAACGGACTTAATCCCACTGCTCCGGCAATCCCAAATCCGGCGGCCATGCCGGCTCCCCTAAACCCTGTAGTAGCAATACGGGTACTAACTGCGGCAGCCAGCCCAAACACAATTGGGTTTGCCACAAACTGACCCATAAATTTATGCGACTCAGCCCAATTCATCGCTTTCTCCATAGAGCTAAATGTGCCTTTTGGTAAATTATTGTACAAATCCCGTTCTTTGTACCCTAACTGAATATCTAACTGAGCGAGGCTGTCTAAGTGTTCTTTCAATTGTGCTTTGACTTCTGGAGTCTCTGCACCACCGGCTTCTGCAATTAATTGCTCCTGATAATCTTTGTACTCTTGAGCTAATTTAGCAAAGTTACTGGCATATAATAAATCTTTTTTGGGTGCGCCCGGCTTCCCCCAATCACCTGCTACCGTTGGAGCAATTTCATCACGCACAAACAACTCAATTGCTGCTCGTGAACCATTTTCATGAGCCGCTTTGGCGTATTTAGGATCAACCCCCGACCACTCATTGCGAGCATAGGCATCAAAAATTGGGGCCATCTTAGTAGCTAATTCGGCATCTTTAACTTCATCACCTCGCTCATGATTTTGTTCTAAATTATGCTCATATGTTTCAATAATGCCGTCTAAGATTTTATAGTAGTCGCCGACGTTACGCCCAGTTTTATTAGCATTAGGATTACCGATCAGACGTCCTTCAATCGCTTTCATCAAGTTATTGTCTGATTTAATCTCGTCTAGTGCTTTCTTGTAGAAATCCATCACATAACCTCGTTCCGCTAAACCAACCCAACGCCTTTTCAGCCAACCAGATTTACTGAGCATGTCCCGCTTCATTTCTTCGGCTTTAGCCTCAGCCATGCGCTCGGCAATTTCAGTGGCATTAACTAAAATGATTCGTTTTTTTGGTTTTGCTTCTGGCACTTTCATAACTTCTCGGTCTCGCAGCACTAACATGGCTAAAGCATAATTCTGTTCATGCGGACTTTTGGTATCGAAACCAGGGATATCGTTACCATACTTTTCTACGAGACCAGTTCGATACGCTGGATCAGCATGTTTTTCAATTAGATTGGCCTCGCGTTTGGTATAAGGATTCTGGTCTATGGCCTCAGCTTCGGTTAAACCAATCCCGTTGTCTTTACCGTAATGATAGTCAAAATAATTTTTGGCGTATGTTTCTAAGGAAGATTTTAACTGCTCATATTCTTTTACGGCCTGGGCATTAACGGAGTCATCGTTTCGCTCTTTATCTCGATGCGATTCCAAAATTTGTTTTAAGGCTTCCGCTCGTTGATGTTGACGGAAGTTATCAGAATAATGGTCACCATAAAACTGATCGGCGTGACTACCGTTACTGCGGTCCGCTTGTTCCCATTGCTCAACCATAGAATTGACATCTTCAATTATCTGATGATAAGCCTCGGGGCCTGATTGTTTTTCCCCGCTAGCATTAAGCTGACTCATTTTATCCACTTCTGATAACACTTCCTGCGGAGTATTCAAATTATTGAGTATGCGTTTTTGATCTAGTAGATTAGTGGCATCTATGTCTGCATTGTCTTTTTTCTGTTCTACCACCCATTGGTCGGTTACCCGTTTCATCGTATCCAAAGCTTTGATAATGCCGTCCAATGGGATGCCTTCCTCGCGTTGCATAGGTTTACCATTTTCACTGC
Organism: Candidatus Doudnaibacteriota bacterium; assembly: GCA_038230955.1. Classification (GTDB taxonomy): domain Bacteria; phylum Patescibacteriota; class Doudnabacteria; order UBA920; family UBA920; genus JBBRMG01. The sequence goes on from JBBRMG010000001.1 coordinate 7,920, forward strand.
GCACATTTCCGTCTTCATTCAAGACCTGGACCATGTACTTATCCTGCATGGGATCATTTAATCCATGCGCAGCACTTTCAGCGGCGTCAAGAGCCCAACGCATATTAGCAACCTCTTTAGCTTCTTGCTCTGTCAGCTCTTCTACATTTAAGCTCTCTAGAAAGGCGCGGATTTTTATGAGAGCAGCTTCCATAGACAGCTTCGCTTTTTCTCGCTGTTTTTCTATGAGCTCTTTGGTAGTTATTTTTTCTTGCTCAACCTGTTGTTCGGCCGACTGTGGCTGTTCGGGCTGTGTGGTCTCCTCTATGGGTTCAGTACTGCCTTCGGCAGTGTGGGGCGACATAGGAGGACTAGGAAATTTTGGCATAGTCTAGATATTATTTACCGACGTAAACGCGTTTAAATTCAAGCATTGCCTCTGTATATATGCGATCAATATCAGGCAAACGAGAACGGAAAAACTGCTCGACTGTGTTTTGATCAGCCGAGCCTTTATCCATTAATTCCCCAAAAGCAACTTGGTCTACTTCAGACAATTTCGAAAAAGTAGCAGTGAGTAGCCATTTATTTAACCGACCAGCTAGGTCGTCTATCATTTGTTGTTTTGTTTCCTCAGGCAGGGTGTCAAACCCCTTTTCGACTAGGCAAGACTCCAAAAAGATACTAATTTCCTGGGGAATCTGCATAGCCTCAACATCATCCAATTCATTCATGATTGGTTGTGATAATTGTATCAATAAGTACCTTTATTAAAACACATTTTTTTCATAGCGGCAAGCTTACTCGAGGGCTATACCACCAGGCGCATATTTTTTCACTAACCCACACTGCCAAAACTGCCAAAACATACCCAGCCAGAATATCTATGATGTAATGATATCTCAGGTAGACCGTTGATATTTGCAAAAACAGGATGAATGGCAAAAATATAAAGAATAATATCCTGTGGTATTTTATAGTCACTAATAAATAAACAGAGCTTAAAGCTATATGCAAGCTCGGAAAAACATCCCTTGTTGCTGATAAAGCGGATATGGTTTGGGATGTAAAATTAGATATTGCGCGCCCCCCCAAATCAACAGAATAATGGTTAGCCAAGAAATATGACGGCCCCACTGCTGGAACTAACCAATATCCAATAAATCCTACAAACACAGTAATACTCACTGCCAGTAACAGTATACGCAATGGATTGATCAATTTACTAAAGAAAAAAACAAACAACAAAACCGGTATATAAAAAAAGAAGGTCAAATAACAAAAACTCATCCAATCAGTCAGTTCTGCAGAAATAAATTTCTGCATGAACACGGTGGGGTGAACATGTCGAAACACCATAGAGTCAATCAAATATAAATACTTATCCTTATCCGGGCTTGAAATTAAAGGTAAAATATCATGCAAATTATCATATACCGATAATATAATCCCTATTGAAAATAAATACCTGAAAAACAGGGCATCTTGCCAACCAAACCAGTCAGCAGATACTTTGTTACTTATCATAGCGTAGAAAATTTTAAACCATTTTATGAAGATAAATACACTCAACAAAAAAACTGTGACAACTACTATCCAATACAGAAAAGCGGGTCTTAAATTTATACTAGTTTTATAAACGATGTGAATAATAATAAATAGCAATAAAAAAGGGATCGATATTAGTTCTTCTGGATGAAAATGTTTTTTTATAAATTTTAATGCCATATTGCAAAGATAAGAATAATTAACGAACTTTATATATAGCCACAATGTCATCTTCGTAAGTTTTACTAAAACTTACTCCGCCTTCTTTGCTATCCTGATCCAAAAGTGAATTGATAAGAGGATTGCGTTCCTTTTCTAAAAATACATACTTCGAATAAAATTCGTTCTTAATTACACCATGTAAATCCACAGCATTCAATTCTACCGAGTTTTCGTCACTCAAACTCTGCCACTCTGCATATGCTTGAGCGTCATATTCATACATGAACACTGGATCCAGTCCATTTATAAAATTGTTTTTTTGATCCCAATAAAATAACTGGGGAAAGTAATCCCATTGTAAATTAAATACTATATCTCCAGTTTCAGAATTATTTTTTAACCACCTAGCGGATAATTCGTATCTATCGTACCGAGGAGATTGGCGAATATACCCATATACTATGGTCATTGTTAGAAACATCCCGTACAAACTTATCACTGCTATTAAAATGATACTGACATTAAATTGCCACGTGGAAATCAAAAAGTCTTTAATATACTTTAACGAGATATTTTTTAAGGCCTCGCCAAAAACAAACATCACAAACAGGACAGCAAATGGAATGAAATAAACTACGAATAACTGTGAACGGAAAAGTAGGGATAAAAACGCAACAGCAATTGTTAAAAATGTTAGCAAGGGTACCAATTGATCTTTATAAGTTTTTATTCTACTAACAAATATTGCACCTGCGCTAAAGAATAACAACACTATTACTAAATTATCAAAAAAGAATTGCTTTACGTTATAAGGCAACCAGCCTACTCCTTTTGGAATTGGTAGCGGTATAACTCCGATATTAATTATGTGTTGATAATAAAAACTAACGTTCCATGGAAAATTAGGATGAATTAATGTACCTAAAACCATGCCTACTAGAACGCTCAGCAATATTTTCCATTCAAATTTCTTATTCAAGATTAAATTATAAAAAATATATATAGCCATGGGAATCAGAAGTAAAACGAAACCATTGTACGCCAATGTATACAATACGGTGGTCAACAATGCCAATTTCCATTTTCTTTCAATGATAAAATGAGTTCCAAGCATTAATATCATGGCTGACATAATTTGAGCTCTGCCCACATTTAATATAAACAAAAATGGAGCTGAAAAAAATAATGGAGCCAAAACCAATGACCGCACTATACCTGATCCTACTTTTTTAGTCATAACCAAAGTTATAGCAATAAGGCCCATAGCTTGAAATACCAAAAACGCACTTAACCCCAACCAATCATTAAATACTATAAATGGGATTAACAGTATGTGAAATAGAAAATGATGGTCTATGTAATGAAGTTTAAATATTGTAAACTGAAGCCATTGAAAATCGTGCAATGGGCCATGTTGAATTATCATATGCGTGACCCGAAGATGATAAAACGTATCAGGGTCGAGGACTATACCTCGACCTATTATTTGAAACACAACAATCACTATAAAAGCGATAACGACATACAATAATATCTGTCTCTTTGTCATGCCAATCGCCCTTTTAATTTAAATAAAAAAACGAGAAAATTAAAACTATCTTTTACAATAGACACTCTACTGACACGAGACATTAATCGTTGATGAATAACTTCAACAGCAACTGTCGAAATACGAAAACCTTTGTGATATGCCTGTAAGATTATCTCAGTATCAAAAAACCAACCAGTTTCATGCAAATATGGCTCTAATTGAAAAAAAGCTTTGGCAGATATCATTTTCATACCACATTGGGTATCTCCTAACGGGTATTTAAAAAGTCTATACACCAAACGGGTTGATCCCCATGTCATCACTTTTCTATACCAGGGAATCTGAGCACTGCTGCCCTGATGAAAGCGTGAACCCACAATAATATCATTTGTATTATCACTCATGGATAAATAAGCTTCATGCAAACTTTTAGGATTAATACCCATATCGGCATCAATATAAGCAAAATAGTCAGCATTGCTATTGGACCATAACAAGCGCAAAGCGTTACCTCTTCCAGACTGCAAAATCTTTACATAGCTTAACTGGGAGTATTTCAAGCAAATATTTTGAACCACATCTTCTGTATTATCTGTAGAGCCATTGTCGGCGACTACCACACCCCATTCCACATCTTTAAAATAATTATTCAATGAATTAAATAAAAAAGGAATTGCAAGTGGTAAAATTTTTGCTTCGTTTTTTGCAGGAACTACGATTAGTAAACTCATAGTATGCATTATAACAAAAAAGGAGCGTTATCAGTTTAAAAAACCAATAACGCCCCGACCGCCACAATATCTCTATTGCCAAATTTTAATTGGACTGTATATGCACAATCCGTTCTGTTTTCCCCCTTTAACGCTAAACACGACCTGATTTACTCCGTCATGTAGGAAGCCAACAGGTACATTCCACACAGCATCAGCGCCGCTAATGTTATCGGGAATGACCGGCTTAACCCCTACCAGCTTACCATTAACCGTCAATGTGACGTCGCTGGCAAATACAGGATCAGTGCTCGTGGTTTTGGATAACTCTGATGACATTCTAGCCACTACTACCGACGGTTTGGAACGATCAATGCCTTGTGCATTTAAGGCATAGGCTATTTGACCGCTTTTGGCCATCCATAAATGCTGTACGGGCATCCTTTCGTCATCCTTGCCGGGGCCGTAACCATTCCACGAAGCACTGGAATAATCCAAATATGCCTGTGTGCCTTTCAAATCTTTTCCTGCAATAGGGGCGCTGTCTAACATCTGACCAGAAGCCGAAGATGCATTAACAGTGCTGGGTCCATACCACCAACCATAAAGAAGCATTGATAGTATGCCTATGCCCCATAGAGCGCAGAATGTTTTCGCCCACTTCCATTGACCATCTTTACCTCCTGGCAATAATCCCGAAGCGGCCAACAATATAATTGCCACCACTATTTTTGGGAAGAGGGTAAATAAATGATTTGTCAATTCATTGAACGGATCCCATAACATGTAGGTGATACAGAATGCTGCAATACATAAAGCTATCCGTAACCCGTATTTTTTAATGGCCGGCTCATCCTTTGCCCATGGAGTCAAACACAGTCCGATGAGCATCAATGATAGCACTAGCACAAGAGACCAATACAATGGTAGGTTCCAAATCGGTAACACACCAACGATAAGGCAGAAAAATCCAAACGCGAGAGCCGCAAAAAGCAACGCTTTACCAAAAATAGTAAGAGATGCTGCTCGTTTAGTGCGTTCCCAATCCACATCATGATTAAAAATCTCATGTATGCGGAACGGTGACAGCTGCACCCCTTTTCCAATATCCAGCAAAGCATCGGCCCCGAGCAAAAATCCTGCGCTCCGGAGTACCGTGTGAGACGTTGCTAAACGAATGGCAAAAGCGATTTGAAGGATCCCCAACACTATCAGTGGAAAATGAGACTGAAATCCATAATTCATGAGTGTCCCGACGACGATGAGGATGAATGGCCATATAAACGCCCTGCGCAACGCTTGTTGCAAATCATCCAAACGCTCTTCGGTCCAATGCCAGATTGGCTGAGTCACAACTTCACCCAGCGCGGTTAATAACGCAATTATTCCTGTAAAAGTTAACATGACTAATCAATGCCTCCAATGCCGATAATGCGGCAAAATCGATTCCACGGTGTAAGACGAGCGTCACGTTGTTTAATAATCCGATCATCTAGATCGTTACTATACTTTGTAACACGCACGGCCGCTCGGCCGGCTGCATCGTCAATTTCTTGTACATAGAGCAAGGTCTGGTCTCTCAACCAATCCCAATTGTGAGTGTCCTGGAGCCATGCCCAAGCGTCCTCGCCATGTTGCCTAATCCCAGTTTTGATACGAACTAGAAGATCGGTATCGATCTGCATTAGCCGCCAATTTCGGATTGCGTCAGTGAATGCCTCAGGCCTCATTTGGGCTAAAGCAATCATCTGCTTTGCGCGATCGTCCTTACTGGGTATGGTTGCCATCACTTTTAGAAAGACATCTTGATCCGCCCGACGAAGTTGAGCCAATCGAAATTCTAGAACTTGTCGATGCGCTATATTAATTGGCGCGTCTGCAATACTGAACGCCGTTTCTTTATGAGTGAAGCCCATAATATGAGGCGACACTTCTTTAACCCGTTCATGGTCAACCGTCCATTTGCCATCGCCGCCTTTCGACAACCCACCGGTAGCAGCTAAAAAAGATACCACTGCGGCAGCTACGTCAATAATCGGTTCAGCGACACGAAAAGTTTGTTTTACACCACTCATTAATCCCATTTTATCTCCTCCAAAATGCAAAATTTGCGATCATTGTGCCGTCGGGTTTAGCAACGGCTATTTCATTTACTGCAAGTGGCACCTCGACTGTGTAAACCTGAGGTGTAGCCCTTGCGCTCGTTACTTCAATCACGACGCCGCGACCAATTTCTACGCCCGCTGAATCACGCACTACCATAGGTAGAATTGTTTCAAATCGGACACTCTGCAAAAGCTCAAACCGATAAACTGTTGAGCTTATCTGCTCTGATTTTTTCACAAAATGATGAGTGCTTTCTGCTGATGGTTCTGGCATCTCCTTATTAAAAGAACTGCCGCCCTCAACCACTAAACACACATGCGTAAATTTTCCGTTAGGTGTAGCAAACATACCAGTCGTAATATCCCCTGTTGTATTGAGCCTCAGCCGACCAATTTCAGTATCAGGCGGAAAGGACTCAGTCCCAGCATACACAATGGCAGAATTACCACGGTATGCGTTAGATTGAACAGTAATTTTTATCTCACTGCCTTCGATTTTTGCCCAAAATTCAGCCTTTGGAGCATTATTTTTAGCCATATTATTCTCCATATATGTAATTTTTAAAGAGCTAACTAAACTTTACCGCATACAGCGATACAGCAAGTCGCCTTGCCGGAAAAGGGCTTATTTGTAACCCTTTTCTGGTGAGACGATCACAATATTCAATTCGACTTCATATTATACTAATTATTAAGCTTTTTGTCAATAGATGACACCAAGTAATAAAAACCTCAAATAATATCCAGTCTAACCCCAAAAAGGCCATCTCGGGAATAGCGAAATGACCTTTGCTTCTCTTAATAGCGGCGGCGCTGTTACCTCAATATATAATCTACAACCCCTTCTCTATACTGGCTGGACCGGCGGCCATCATTTCTGCCACTTGGCTGGCTTCCAGAATTTCAGCTTCTACTTCGGCTCGGGGCCTACCAAACTTCAAACGTGACAACTGGCGAATAGCTGCTGCTACTTCTAACTGCTTGGCGTCAGGTTTTGGTAACGGATACGTGGCCATATTAAATGGCTTGCTGGCTGTACCGTTAATCATCAATTTTACGTAAGCATTGTACCGATCTATGTTTACCAAATCAAACTCGTTAAATGTCGGCGAAAATTCTTTAGCCATGACCTCGGCATCTTCAACGCCAATGCGGAAGCTAACCATGGTGCCAGTGTTACCAAACACCGCATCGCGCAGTCCTTTGCTCCCCGCTCCTTGCGCTCCGGCTCCCTGCTCTAACTGGCCCAAGAATTGGTGCGCAATAATTAAATTTAGTTTGTACTTACGAGCTTCGGACAAGATAGACTCAAAAGCGTCGGTAATGAAGTTTTGAAACTCATCCACGTATAAATAGAAATCTTTACGATCAGCTTCAGGCGTATCGGCCCGCGATAACGCTGCCATCTGAATTTTGGATACGATAATCAGTCCGAGCAACTTAGCGTTAATCTCCCCTACTTTGCCTTTGGCCAAATTGACCAGCAAAATCTTTTTACCATCCATAACTTCGCGGAAATTGAAACTGCTCTTTGATTGTCCTACTATATTACGCATCATCGAGTTTTCAACGAACCGCCCCACTTTAGACACCAAGTATCCCAACATTTCCGACTTGTGGAAATCAGACGTTTTAGCCATTTCTTTTTCCCAAAACGCGCGAACGACTGGGTCGCGCAGCTTGCTCACTTTGTATTTCTGGAACTCGGTGTCAGTAAAAATGCGTGGGATTTCTACCAAGCTTCCCGGATGCTCTTCGTCTGCCATCAAGGTCAGCATGGCGTTACGCATGTTGTGTTCGAACATTGGTCCGAGCATGGCTGGATCGGTGACCAATTTGTAAAAAATAGAAATCATTTCCTGAATAGCAAAATCTTTTTCTTCTTCCCGACTGACTTCTAGCATGTTCAATCCCATCGGTCGTTCTTGATCAAACGGTTCAAATAAAATTACGTCTTCTGCTCGCTCTTTCGGAATGTGCGGCAGTACATCTTCAATAAAGTCGCCGTGGGGATCTATAATACACAACCCTTCGCCGTTTTTTATATCCTGAACCGACATGTACTTCATGATTTCGGTTTTACCTACGCCGGTGCGGCCAAGCACATACATATGCCGCCGACGGTCGTCGCGATCCATCATAATTTTGGTTTCTACATTGCGGTACTGATTACGACCAATTAACACGCCTTCGCTTGGAATATTCAAAGGAGCAGGGGCCTTCTTGCTAATCAGCCATTTAATATTGGGGGTTTCCAAATACGGCGTGGGCAAATGCCAAATAGAGGCTAACTCTTCCGTATTTAGAATTGAGTTCTTACCGTAATTGCGGTAAATGCGGAAAATAAAGTCCCTCAGCAAATCTCTGCGCCGGCGCTTGCGAATCCGAAACCCATTAAACGGCGGCATATTGTACTGTAAAAACGACGACACTATATTACTCATATGAAGCTTAGCCGCCCCAGGAATACTGGACGATGTCACAATGCGGATATTAGTTTTGAACCCCGGACGACTGGCTTTCTCTTCTAAACGCTTAACAATTTCTTGTTGCATGGGCGTTAACTGGATAGCGCTGTGATACCCTGAAAGATCGTTACGATACTGGTTTGTCATCTGATTGTTCTTGCCCCGAAGAGCATGACCAAACCCAGTCATCAATTCATATAAGACTTTTGTTATATGGCCGCGCTCGACAATATGAGGGGCTTTCCCTTGTTGGATTTCCGAAGCCATGTGCCGGGGTCGCGCCTGCCAAGCATGGCCGGCCGGACTAATTATCATTTGAATAACGGCGCCTTCACCTTCCGACAACTTCGACATAGCGTTGGTTAACGCATTAAGTGGATCTGATTCCATGTCCTTGTAAGTCCGAATAGGATAAACATATTTCTTAGTGGGCCGTAATTCCGTAATTTCTACTTGCGCCCCTTTTTGAAAAGGATTATACCCTTTTAACTCTTCAATGAACGCGGCCGGGTATTGCGCCTGCACTTGCTTTTCAATCAGCTGTTGGAGCGACTTGGGGCAGTTAATGTAGAAGGCGACTTTCTTGTCAGTACACGCAATTTCAAAACTAATATAATCGTTAGCGCCGAACCAACTTTTATGTTCCCCCGCTTGCGAGACAGTGGTGAACAGTTGTTCGGCAATGGCAATCAAGTTTTTTTTCTCTTCGTCACTGCGCTGTCTTTGCTGCTGTTTTTCATCCGAATTATCTTTGGGCATTTGAATTTCTAGGAACACCCAATTGGCTGTGCGCGGTGCTATGACTTTAGTAAAATACCAGTGTTTCTTTATGTAATAAAAAAGCGCCAACAAAAAAGCCACGATTAAACCGGTAAGAATTAAAATTGTAATTGTATATAAATTGAAGCTAGCGGACATTTATTGCAGTTTTGTTTTTGTCTCGATTAATCTTATTTTGCTTTAACCTACTTTTTCAGAGCTAGAACCAGACTGTTCGCCATTTGCATAATCTTGCATGGTCTCTGGGTGACTGTCATCAAACTCGCCATTGAGAATTCGCTTAACCCTATCTACATGTTCTACTCCGCTATCGGCCATATCTTTCAAAATAACTTCAGTGGTAATTTCTTTTGTAGGTTGGGCTATGGGCGGGCGTTCTATGGGATTGGTGTCGCCCAGATTTTCCAATCTTTTTCGCAAAATAGCAGACTGCTGTTCGGGAGTTTGAGCCGGATTTACGTACTCTGCGCCAGGTCCACCGACAGAATGCTTGGCATCCAGAGCCCAAGCCTTTGCCTCTAAGTCTGCTTTAAGTTGTTCTTCGGATTTCGGAGTTTCGCTCGTTGGATTATTTTGTGATTCAGCCATATAAAGTAGTTTAAAAAGTTACTTACTAAATAATTATACCATGTTTACAACTGACAATTGTACTACAAAATAAGGAATATGTCAATATTTGGTTTATTATAGGCTGCTATTGACTTTTTGGTAAAAATATAGTATAATAGTTCATAAACCAATTCTCGATAAATTTCGATGTAACTGGCACAATATCAACAAAAAAAGTTCAAATCTTGAGGAGGATTAATTCAGATGAAAAAGAATAATATTGAAAATGGTAAATGGTTACTAATAGTTGGGTTATTGTATGTTTCTACAGGAATTTTCCTGCTTCTTGACGAGCATGATGCTCAACAAAAAATTGCGGTATTCGACCAACAGCCAATCCCCTGCAACCTTGCTAAACTTGGCGAAACTTGTATATTTGCCGACAATGAGCAAGTGCCCAACGACAAGTATAAAATGGTTGAGGGAGATGACAGAGGCAAAGAAATTTCCTATGACAAAATTCCATACCCCGAAAACTCTTGTCTGTCCAATCGGAATATGCACCTCACATGCATAGAAACAGCCAATTGGCTTTTCTCTGAAGCGACCATAACCGTTAAGACAGAGACTGAATCAGTGACGGTCAAAATACCAAAATTGAGATATACAGCTCTCAACGGCTATGAGTGGCGGCAAGAACAAGTGGCTTTGCCATTCGCCATTGACCCAGACGAAAACTTTGTCATGACAGTGCGAACAAAGTCAGGACAGAAGCTTGTTTGGACGATGCCTAGCATTCCGTTCCGAGTAAGCAGTTACAGCCACATCCGGCTACTGTCTGGTGCTCATGGAAAATACTTCATCCCCTATTTTAGAACATACGGTGATGACGAAATTCCTGCCGACAGCGCAAAAACCATGTTTTCGAAACAGCACTCCGAAGACAATCTGCCTAATAACCAGCAGACTCGCGAAGCGGATAAAATCCGCAATCACGACAAACAGTTAAAGTGGCAAGGGTTGGAGTTCACAGAAGACTGGACAAGAATTGGCGCAGCGACAATTATCGTTAAATCCAACAATCTCTCGACGGCGAAAAAAATGGAATACAGCGATAACCAAGCTTACGCTTTTATCCCCGGAAATTTCAAAGAGGGGTTTAAGGTAACAATAATCCGGCTTGATGGCGCAAACTGGGAGTTCGATGTTCCAAAAGAATACGCAGAACTCATTGATGCCCAAATCATGATTGGCTCGCCATCATGGGACAAGGACAAACCTTGGATTCAGCTAAACTTTCACAAAAACAAAACAGTGAGAAACGGTAACGGACTGCTTCTCGGAGGGGCATTCATCAACGCCAAATAAGCAACTTGGCCGATACAATAAGAGCGAACTGGGTTTTAACGCCCGCTTCGCTCTCTTTTTTTTCTAAAAAGGGGTGCTATGAATAAAAACCCATCCCTGTTGTAGGAGAAACTATTGGAGCCGTAAGGAACGCGTCTGTAAGACGCTGTTCCTAGGCGACCTAGTTTCGATACAACAGGGATGGGGTTCTCTATTCCCTAGTACCCTTGGTAGTCGTGCATCGTCATCTGGGCTTCAATCTGCTTGATGGTTTCAATAACCACAGCCACTACAATGAGAAGTCCAGTACCACCAAATGTTAAGGCTTGAGTGCCAGTAAACTTTTGTAAAATGAACGGTAAGATAGCAATTAAACCAAGGAAAATAGAACCAGGCAACGTAATACGGTTGAGCACCTTGGCCAAGTAGTCAGCGGTCTGTCGGCCGGGCCGTAGTCCAGGCACGAAACCACCATTGCGTTGAACATTTTCTGCCACTTCCTCGGGATTAAACACAATAGAAGTATAGAAATAAGTGAAGATGATAACCATCAAGAAGTAAGCAACACCATAAAACCACCCTTGGTTGTTAAATAACACGATAATTTTGTTGGCATAGGTAGCCAGTACGGCGGTTTTAGCGTGCACAAAAAACTGAGCAATCAGTGCCGGAAATAGCATCACCGAAACAGCAAAAATAATTGGGATAACGCCAGCTTGATTCAATCGCAACGGCAAGTGAGTATTTACCCCACCGGCAAGCTTATCACCCCGAACCCGTTTAGCGTATGATACCGGAATATTGCGTTGCGCCTCTGTCACCAGCACAACTCCGGCGATAACCACTAGCCCCACTCCAACGAAACCAAGGATAGTTGGCAGTTTGCTTGGGTCATATAACTGAACCAACGACTGAATACTAGCCGGCAAGCGAGCTACGATACCAGCAAAAATAATTAACGATAGACCGTTGCCAATCCCATATTCAGAAATGATTTCACCAATCCACATAACCAGCAACGAACCAGCAACAATAGACAAGATAGTTAAGAACCACTGAAAAGGACTAAATGTACCAAGAATGGCAGCGCCCCCTTGCGACTGGAGCAATCGAATAGTACCAAAACCAGAAATAACCGCCAACGGAATAGTAAGCAGTCGGGTGTACTGATTAATTTTTTGACGGCCAGCTTCCCCGCTCTCTTTTTGAAGTTCCGTCAAAGATGGGACGATCATAGTCAGCAGCTGCATGATAATAGAAGCAGTAATGTACGGGCCAACCCCAAGCATAGCAATGGAGAAATTGGTCAAACCGCCACCGGAAAAAATATCCAGCAAGTTCAAAAACTGATTTGTCTGGAAAAAAGCTTTTAGCCCTGTAGCATCAATCCCCGGAATTGGCACATGAGCCAAAATTCGAGTAACCAACAAAAGCGCCAAAACAATGAGGATCTTGTTACGTAAATCTTTAGTTTTCCAAATAAGGGCTAAGGTGTTCATAATTTTAGTATATCACACGACCAGTATAACTGTTTATTTCACAGTTACTGTGCCGCCGGCTTTTTCAATAGAAGCTTTAGCGGTGGCGGAAGAAGCAATCTTTACAGTCAGTTTCTTTTTGAGGTCACCTTTGAGCAATTTCACCCGGGGCAATGCTCGCTTGTTCAATGTCATAATTACTCCCTTTTCTACCAATGCACGAACATTGACGATGTCACCATCGGCAAACACATTCAAGCGGTCAACCGAGATAGCAATAGCTTTGTCAGTCAATGCGCGGAAGCCGCGATTCTTAGGTAACTGACGGATTAATGGCTGGCGACCACCTTCAAAACCAGCGGGCATTTTGGAGTGGCCCGACCGAGCGGTTTGACCTTTGCCACCACGGCCAGAATAAGTACCTTTGCCCGACCCTAAACCACGACCGACAACTTTACGGCGGTGAGTGGACTTCGGATGTTTTTTCAGCTGATGTAATTTGATCATTGGATTATTTCCTCATAGCAGCCATCTGCTCTTTACTCTTCATCTTCTTAAAAGCTTCGAATACAGCTTTAATGTTATTAACCTTATTAGAGCTACCTACCATTTTACTGATCACGTTCTTGACACCGGCCAATTCCATAATGCTGCGGATAGCACCACCGGCAATTACACCAGTACCAGGACGAGCCGGAAACAAAATCAAACGGCTAGCGTTATACTTCACTTTCAATTCGTGTGGGATAGTCTCGTTAACCAAAGGCAGGGTAATCATATTCTTCTTAGCAGCGTTGACGGCTTTGTTCACAGCTTCAGCCACGTCCATACCTTTGCGCAAGCCAATGCCAACTTTACCTTTTTTATCACCAATAACGATTAAGGCCCGGAAGCGCATGCGCTTACCGCCAGAAGTAACACGGGTAACGCGAGAGACCTCTACTACCTTCTGTTCAAATTCACGAGGTTCGCGGGCGCCGTCTCGGCTTTGTCTGCGGGGTTTTCGATTGTTATCCATCATAATAGTATATTAAAATTCCAAGCCAGCTGCACGAGCGGCTTCAGCTAATGCTTTCACGCGACCTTGGTAACGGTTACCACCACGGTCAAACACAACTGTAGTAACGCCCTTACCTTTACCTTTTTCAGCAATGGCAGTCCCAACTTGTGTCGACAGTTCACGCTTTAACCCTTTGCTCTTAATATCGCGACTAGAAGCGGTAGCTAAAGTATGACCGGTAGCATCATCAATCAGTTGAGCGTAAATGTGAGAAGACGAACGAAAAACCGATAATCGCGGGCGATCAGACGTGCCAGTAACCACAGCCCGGACCCGGGCGTGGCGGCGAACGCGTTGTATTCTTTTTTGAGAATGAATATTAGTCATATATTTAAATTATTTCCCAACCGCTTTCACGACCTTACCGGCCTTGCGCAAGATTACTTCATCATGATACTTAATACCTTTACCTTTATACGGTTCCGGCTTCTTTAATTCGCGAATGTTAGCGGCTACTTGGCCGATTAGCTGTTTATCAATCCCGGTCAAAGTAATAGTGGTCTGATACTGCTGAATGATAACGCGTTCAGCTTTCTTTTCGATAACAGCAATAATACCTTCTGGTAATGGGAAATCGATTGTATGAGAAAAGCCCAGAGAAAATACTATAATGGTACCTTTAAGTTCAGCTTTAAAACCAACACCGATAACATCTAATTCCTTAACATAGCCGGTAGTGACACCATCAACCAAGTTTTGAACAAGCGAGCGAGACAAGCCCCATAACGCTTTTTCTTTCTTGTCTTCTTTCTTTGCGACATCAACAATGATTTCGCTTTCGGCGGTGGAAATAAGCATTTTTGGATGAACATCCAATTGCAAAGTGCCTTTCGGACCAGTAACAGTCAGATGATGATCTTTCAATTCAGCTTTGACTCCACTTGGGAGTACTACAGGTTTTTTTCCAATACGTGACATATATTTATAGTTACGAGACCTACCAGATTTGGCAGACGACTTCCCCACCGACCTTTTGCTTGCGTGCTTGTTTATCAGTCAATAATCCTTTGGAGGTTGAAACAATAGTAATGCCATAACCGCCATTGGTCCGTGGAATACGTTCGGCCGGTAAATAAATGCGCTGGCCAGGAGAACTAATGCGCTTTAAGCCAGTAATAACAGCGTCGCCATCTACTGCGTACTTCAAATTTAATTGAAGCATCTTCATGCGGCCCGGTAATTCATTGACGCCACTAATAAAGCCTTCGGCCAAAAGAACATTGGCTAGGTTGTGCTTGAATTTAGAATACGGCAATACTAACTCACTCTTGCTGACAGCAAGGGCGTTGCGGATTCTTGTTAACATATCTGAGATTGGATCGGTATACATAGTAGTCGGTTTCTAAATTACCAGGAGGCCTTAGTAATGCCAGGGATTTCCCCACGGCTAGCCAGTTCACGGAAGCAAATACGGCACAAACGGAAGTCTCTCATGAAGCCGCCTTTACGACCGCATTTCCAGCAACGCCGAATAACACGGGTCGAAAACTTGGGGTTCACGAGACTGCGATTTGCTTTTGCGATGAGGGATTTCTTAGCCATATAGTTTAGCTTTCGCTTGGTTGAAAGGGAAAATTCATTAATCGAAGTAATTCACGAGCCGGCTCGTCCTTACCGGCAGTGGTAACAATGGAAATTTCTAGACCAAAGATGTGATCGAGAGCATCCGGAGAAACTTCCGGGAACACAATTTGCTCTTTTAACCCAAGGTGATAATTACCCCGGCCATCAAAGCCTTGGGGACTTACACCACGGAAATCTTTCACACGAGGTAAAGAAATATTTATCAGTTTATCTAAAAAGGAATACATGCGAGTGCCGCGCAGAGTGACCACAATACCGACCACTTGACCTTCTCGTAGCTTAAAGCCGGCAATAGATTTGCGCGCTTTGGTTTCCACTGGCTTCTGACCGGTAATCTGAGCAAGGTCGTTTTTAATGCTCTCAATAAATTTGGCATCTTTAATGAACTTGCCTACGCCCACGTTCAATACGACCTTCGTAATTTTAGGGACTTGCATAACGTTCTTGTAGCCGAACTGCTCTTTGATTTTCGGCGCGAACTCTTTATTGTATTGTTCTTGTAATCGTTCCATATAATTTAAACTGCTTTACCGCTTACTTTAGCAATGCGTTGTTTGGTGCCGTTATCTAGAGTCTTAAAACCAACTCGAGTAGGCTTGCCGGAGTGGCTGTCTATTAACATAATTTTCGATACAGAAATAGGAGAAGATGCTTGAATGCGCTGACCAGGAGTGCCGGGGCGACGAGACTTTTCAAACTTGGTGTGAACACCAACGTTCTCGACAACCACTTTACCCAATGTCGGATACACGCGCAGAACCTTACCGGTCTTGCCTTTGTCTTTACCGGATAGCACTTTCACGCTATCGCCTTTCTTGATTTTCAGTTTTCCAGATGTCTTGTGGGTCATAGCTTTATATTACTTCCGGTGCTAATGAAATAATTTTAGTGAAACCCTTTTCACGGAGTTCACGCGGGATAGGTCCAAAAATGCGAGTACCTCGGGGTTCGCCATTTTCCTTGTTGACCAAAACGCAAGCGTTTTCGTCGAACCGAATATAGGAACCGTCCTTGCGACGAGTCTCTTTGCGCAAACGCACAATGACTACAGATACTTTATCGCCTTTTTTGATAGCCCCATTTGGAGCTACTTGCTTAACGCTACCGTTAACGATATCACCAATGCGGGCAAAGCGACGGGCATTTTTTCCGTTCACGCTGAAAACATTGATGATTTTAGCACCACTGTTATCTGCTACTTTTAGCCATGATCTTACTTGAATCATATCGTTTCCATTATTCCTTATCTGCTGCTCTTCGGAAACTATCGCTCGAGTTGCTGCAGCTGAGCTTCGCTCATCTTAGCAACTTATTCGCTCAATAGTTTCTTAAAGAGCAGCAGGCAAGAAAATCGTAAATATATTATTAAACTTTCTTCAAAACCTTAAACTGTTTGCCGCGGCTGATTGGGCGTGTGGCTTCAATCACAACCTTATCACCTTTATGGTATTCGTTACCTTCGTCGTGAGCCTTATAGCGAGAAGTTACCGTATAACTCTTGTGGTACTTCGGGTGACGCTTGCGGGTTTCGACTTTGATTACGACGGTCTTATCCATTTTATCGGATACGACGGTGCCGGTAATTTGCTGTCTCTTAACCTGTTTAGGTTGCTCTATTATATTGTTTACTGGATTCTCTTCCATATAATTAGCTATTAGCCTTTAATGAGGTCATAATTCTTGCAATGTCTTTACGGACTTGCCCGATCTGGTGTGTAGTCTTAACCTGTGACAAACGGCTCTTCACCCGAAGGGTCATCATCTGATCGCGCAAGTCTGCCAAATCTTTGACCAACACTTCTCTAGGTTTTTGGGATAATTCTTTGTACTTCATAAATTTATAGACTAGCCTTTGATAAAAACTTGCTTTTCACTGGTAGTTTGTGGCTGGCTAGTCGCATTGCTTCCTTAGCGGCGGCTTCACTAACACCGTCCATTTCAAACATAATCTTGCCCTTCTTCACAACTGCGACGAAGTGGTCAACAGCACCTTTTCCACTACCCATCGGAGATTCATTGCCGTGAGCTGTTACCGGTTTGTCTGGGAACATGCGAATCCAAATCTTACCACCACGATTAATAGAGCGGGTCATAGCGCGACGGGCGGATTCAATCTGCCGGGAAGTAATCCAGGAGCTTTCCATAGCTTTCAGAGCGAAGTTGCCAAATGCAATTTCAATTCCAGCAGAAGCTTTGCCTTTGTTATGACCGCGATGGTGTTTGCGGTGTTTGACTTTCTTAGGAAGTAACATATGAATTAACGGTTATTAGTTCGATTGTTAGTAAGAGGGGCTGGATTATTTTCATAAACATCGCCTTTATAAATCCAGACTTTAATGCCGATAGTACCGAAAGTAGTGAAAGCGGTGCTCCGAGCAAAATCAATATCGGCACGGATAGTATGAAGTGGAATTTTTCCCTGAGATAAATGCTCCGTTCGGGCAATTTCTGCGCCATTCAAACGGCCACCAATAGCCACCTTAACACCCTTAGCCCCAGCTTGCATAACAGATTCTAGGGTCTGCTTCATCAGTTTCCGGAAAGCAACGCGCTTTTCTAACTGTTCAGCAATACCGTTGGCAATAACTTGCGAGTGCAAATTAATATCGCGAACTTCTTCTATGTTCACCTTCAGTTCTTGCTTAATGCCAAGCTTCGATTTGACGCGCTTCTTCAACTCTTCAATCCCTGCGCCCCCTTTACCAATAATTAACCCTGGCTTGGTGGTACGGATGATAACAGTAATGGTGCCGTCATTCAATCGTTCAATATCAACACGACTCAAACCTGCTCTCTTCAAGTGGGTCTCCAAGTATTCGCGGATGCGCACGTCTTCGCGCAACATATCCACGTAATTGGACTTCGAAAACCACTTGGATTTCCAGGTGTCAGTTATCTTTAAACGAAATGAAGTTGGATTGACCTTATGTCCCATAAAAGTTATTTAGATTGATGATCACCACCGGTGACATGGTCACCAGTTTTTTGCTCAACTACGGCCTCAGCATTTTCCATATGAGTAGCTTTATGTTCGCTAGCCTGTTCTGTATCAAATTTAGCAGATGGTCCAGACTCTGGCACGCCAACGCTACCTTCTTTGGTAATCACTGGCTTGTCTTTCTTACTGCTGCGGTTAGTCAGAGTGGATAGGGCGAAACGGGATTTCTTAAGAGCCTTTACTGCTCGTTCTTCCAATACAACATTAACATGGGAATTCTTACGGCGGATAACGAAAGCGCTGCCACGAGCCCGTGGGAAGAAACGCTTCATGGTCTGACCCATATCACAAGTAATAGTTTTAATAAACAACCCGTCAGCTTTGAGAGAAAAGTTATTCTCAGCATTGGCAACAGCCGAATTCAGTAAAGTTGTCAGAAGTTTAGCCCCTTTCTTGTTGGTAAAACGAAGTTGAGTCAAAGCATCGGCGACGCGCATGTCTTTTACTAAATTAGTGACCAAGCGCATTTTGCGTGGGGAAATTCGAAGACTGCGGGCAGATGCCTTTATGAGCTGGGGAGTATTCTGTTGTTCAGTTTTGTCGGCCATAATGCGGAATGGTTGTTATTGTTGCTGTTCCTGTCGGTGCCAGATTGCTGCTAAGAAACTATTGGAGCCGTGAGAAGGGAGCTGTTAAGCGAAGCTTCTAGGCGACTAGTTTCGAGCCAGCAATCTGGGACCGATATGGAAATAATAATTATGCTTACTTTTTCTTTGGGGCCGGAGCCTTAGCAGCGACCATCTTAGCTTTATCAGCAGAGGCGGCAGCGGCTTCCTGTTCCTTAGCCATCTTACCACCATGGCGGTAAAACTTGCGAGTCGGGGAAAATTCACCGAGCTTATGGCCAACCATATTTTCAGTAACATATACTGGCGTATGTTGACGACCATTGTGCACCAGGAAAGTCATACCGACCATCTCAGGAGAGATTGCAGAGTCACGAGACCAGGTTTTAATCTGATCGCCGGCCTTGCCCGCTTGCACCTTTTTTAACAGATGCGGAGCTATGAATGGACCTTTTTTTAAACTTCTAGACATATAATAAGGATTATTTCTTTACTCTACGACGGACGATACTCCGGTTGCTGTACTTTTTCTTCAAACGGGTTCTAACACCGAGGGCATGTTTGCCCCACGGGGTCTTCGGGTATTTCATACCAATGGAGTTTTGGCCTTCACCACCACCATGAGGGTGATCCACCGGGTTCATAGCTTTACCACGGACACTCGGACGCCAACCCATATGACGACTGCGACCAGCTTTACCAATACGGACGTTCATCCAGTCACCGTTTGAAATAGTACCGATAGTAGCAGTAGCAGTATCGCGAATTCGGCGAATTTCCCCCGATGGCATTTTCAATAACGCGTAACCACCTTCCATGTTCTGCAATGTCACGGAAGCACCGGCACTGCGAGCAATCTTGCCACCTTGACCAGGAATTAATTCAACATCACTAATAACAGAGCCAACTGGAATATTCTTCAATGCTAATCTGTTACCAGCAGTAATTTCGGCGTTCTCCGCAAACATTACCATATCGCCCACTTTCATACCTTGAGCAGTCAAAATATAACGCTTTGCGCCATCTTTGTAATTCACCAAGGAAATAAAGGAAGTGCGAGTTGGATCGTATTCAATGGACACAATTTTACCAGGAACATTTTCACGATCAGCCCGGGAGAAGTCTACCAAACGAATTTTCTTACGAGCTCCGCCGCCACGATGACGAACAGTAATGGTCCCAGTGTTGTTACGACCAGCTTGCTTGCGCTTGGATGTAATAAGAGCCTTCGGGGACTTAGCCGGTTTGTGGAGGACAGAATAATCTGTAACGCTGGAAATGCGCCGTCCTGGAGAAGTTGGTTTGTAGAGTTTTACAGCCATAGTCTTAGGTTAAGCTTGGATAGTATCAATCTTCTTGCTGTCTTTGGTCAAAGTAACAATTGCTTTCTTGAAGCCAGAACGCTTGCCCATGGTTTTACCATAGCGGCGAGACTTGCCAAGCACGGTAATCATATTGATGCCCGCTACCTTAGCGCCATATGCTTTTTCAATTGCTTTCTTCAACTCCACTTTATTCACTTTGCCTTCTATCTTGAACACGTACTTGTTGAGCTTGTTCATGTTGACGCTCTTTTCAGAGAGACGAGGAACAATCAATACGCCTCTTTGGCCAATCATAACAGTGTTGTCGGGGCCATCGGCGGCGACAATCTTTGGTGCATCGACAATTTCTTTTGCCTTATCCTTAGGCTTGTCTTTGGTCTGGTCTTCAGTTTTTGGGGAGAAAATGGCCATAGATTATTTTAAATACGTCTTCTCAATTACTGGCAAGCTTTCTTTCAATACCAACATAGTATCGGCTTTCAGCACATCAGTAATATTAAGACTTGTAGCAAAAGCGGAATTAATCGCCTGGAGGTTACGGGAAGCACGGACTAATGATTCGTCTTTCTTCGGCAACAAGAACATCTGTTTCTTACCAAGGCCTTTCAAAGCTTTGTCAAAGCCAGCAATAATCTTGATAAATTCTTTAGTCTTTGGGGTCTCTAATTTAATCCCATCTATAATAATCAACTTACCATCTTTAGCCTTATCAGATAAAGACATAAACAAAGCTTTAGTCTTCGCTTTCTTGTTGATCTTTAGTTCCCAGTTACGATCGGATGTTGGACCAAAAGTCACACCGCCGCCACGCCACAGTGGGCTACGGATAGAACCAGCACGAGCTCGGCCAGTCCCCTTTTGCTTGTGAGGCTTTTTACCACCACCAGATACTTCACCACGGTTCTTTGTATTGGCCAAACCTTTACGAGCATTGGAAGCTTGTACGCGAACAGACTCAGCCATTAAATGAATGGACGGCTTTACTTCAAAAATCCTCGAGTTCAGTTCGATCTCGCCAATTGTTTCAGCTTTCTGATTGTAGACAGGAACTTTCATAGGAGATTATTTCTTCTTTTTATCGTCTACTATTGGAGCAACAAATAATGGTTTGATAATACCAGTGGACATAATCTTAATCATACCGCCACGAGTACCAGGAATAGCACCACGGACAGCTAATAGATGACGGGCTTCATCGATCTCTACAATCTGGAGATTCTTTACAGTAACGGCTTGAGTGCCCATGTGACCGGCCATGCGCATGCCCTTACGGACGTGCTGAGGGAAACGTTGTCCAATGGAACCAACGCTACGAGGTTTGTCGTGACCATGGCTGGCAGGAAAACCGTGAAAACCATGGCGCTTCATAGCCCCGGCAAAGCCGCGGCCTTTCATGATACCAACGCAATTGACTACTTCACCGACTTGGAAGATTGAGGCATCAATCTTTTTACCCAGTTCATAGTCCGCTACATCGGAAACACGAAATTCTGTTGTGGCACCAATACCGCTACCCTTAGCAGTAGCTGATTCATTGGACTTCTTCAAATGGCCAACCATTGGCTTGTTATGAGAGCGCTTCCCAGAAACGGATGCGGACACCCCGACCTGAACAGCAGTATAGCCATCTTTGCCGTCGGCAGTCTTAATCTGAGTAATAAACATTGGAGGCACTTTGACCATAGTAACTGGAATAACTTCACCTAATTCAGTGAAGTGGGTAGACATATTCATTTTGGTGCCGACAATAAAGTTCATCTAGATTATTTTGGGTTATTCTTGCGTTATTTTGTTACGTTTGGTTGTGTTTGGAGTATTAAAAAAAGTGGAACCTGTCCACTTACCCATAATAAAAGCTTTTTAAGCTTTACTTCGGATAAATGGTTATCTGGTGGGATTAGCTGGTTAGGCTGGCATCCGTTAAGAACTCACTTATACTTTAAATTGTGTTTAACTCAATTAGCTCATCTTAATTTCCACGTCCACACCAGCCGGTAAATTGAGGTTGGTCAGTGAATCTACGGTTTTCGGAGTAGCGTCGAAGATGTCGATCATCCGTTTGTGTACCCGCATTTCAAACTGTTCTCGGCTATCCTTGAACTTGAAGGTCGCTTTGAGTACGGTGTACTTGGTCTTCTCCGTCGGCAAAGGGACTGGACCAGAAATGGTGGCTCCAGTGCGCTTGGCCGTTTCTACGATCTGTTTGGCGCTCTGGTCAATCAGTTTATGGTCGTAGGCACGGATTTTGATGCGGATTTTCGGCTTTGCAGCTTCCTTTTCCATGAGATTCGTTAGACTGGAATTATAAATTTGTTCCCTGAGCAACGCTCAGAAAATACGACTAATACAAATGTATATAGCCATTAGCGGTATTTTAAATCATTATGAATTAAATGTCAACTATTTATGAAAAAGAGGGGTGGTTTTTGCTTGAGAGCAATAACCACCCCATAGAACTTCACGCATCTTCACGATTCAACGAGGATTTAGAACGCCAGACTGTTTTCAAGTCCATGGTCTGGAACGGTCCAGTCCTCAGGCGTCCAATTCTTCGGCATATTCATTTTGACCTTTGTACGACGGTAAACCAAAATCCATCGTCCGTCGCCAAACGCATTAGACTTTAGAAATACCAACGTTTCAGGCGCCGCGTCCCCTTCTGGGTCCGCCAACCATTCAGCCGTAAATCCTTTGGCTTGTAATATTGACGCATCGTTTTGCGCATCATCCAGAGGATTTGATGTAACGATTTGATAACCGGCAACAGGGTTACCCAACCTTGTCGATAGTTCGAGACGAGTAAAGTTCACAATGGTATCGTTCCGTAAAAATGCACGGTCCACTTGAGAACTGTTATCTTTCATGACCGGCACATTGCCGCCGCCATGATTATTTAAAACAGTCAGTACAGCAAGCTGCGCTTCCTTAGTCGAAGTTGCTAATATGGCACCGCCGCCATTATCCGGAAACGGTAAGAAATTGCCACCTCGGAAAAAAGTAACGGTAGAATACACTCCTACCAACGTGAAAAGAAGAATGAACGTTTTTGGCGCAAAACTCTTAACGAGATTACTTTTGAAAGTGCTAAAGAATATGATCGCGGACTCCGACCGCATAACCGACCGAGACTACAACCAAATGGACTACCACGCCACCCACGATAACAATTGCCCAATCACCTATTGAAAACGTTATATAAAAAGCCACTGCAATTAATGCACCTAGCGTCGAGTCCAGTTGGTCGTAAGGAAACCAAGTCTGTCCCGATGGAATATCTATAGCCCGCTTAAAAAAACTTTTAATTGCATCCCCAGCTAAGGCGCCAAAGCCGAGCAGAAACCCTAATATTAAAGGGTTGGCAGATTTATAAAACTGCGGTAATTTGTCGGCTAATGCCGGCCACCCGGTAACCAAAGAAAATTGCAACACAGTAATAATAACCCCGACAATCACTCCAGCTATAAGCCCGCGAATGGTTTTATGATCACCTAATACACGGCGGCCACGAATTTTCGCATGAAAATCTAGTGGGTGCGACCATCTGGACAACACAGGCATTTTCGCTACTAATACCGGCGCCATATTAGCAACAATGGCTGGCAAAAATAACCAGCATAGAAATGCAAATTCTTTTAGAAAATTATTCATATGAGATTAAACCCAATCTTTTTTTCCATCTATTAATAGTAGGGTACAAATAAGCAGACAAGGGTGAATACTCCATCACTAAGTGGGCCTGCGCCAACTGCCCTAACAAATTAGTTCGAGTCGGCGGCTCCGCCAACTCTGTATACGCAGTACCCAAACCACTTTGCCCATGAGCATCACTCGAACTGGCAACAACAATATTGTACACTCGTGCAAACTCCACTGCCATATTATATTTGCCTCGACCCCACCCACGACTATTAAACGCTTCGACAATATCTATGCCGGAGTGATGCTGTTCCAAGTCAGCCTTGTTTAAGCTGTGCCGCCCCAGCTCAAATGGATGGGGAATGTACACCAACCCATCTTGTTCTTTAATAGAGCTAATTGTCTCCCCCACCGACAAACCCGCGGGAATTCGTTCCGATAAGTAGAGTCCAATAATTTCTCCACCTAAACTCAAAATTTCTTCACCAATAATAATCTGATCCCCAATTTTATTGCGTAGGCTCACAGCATTACGAATCTCCTCATGATCTGTAATAGCAATGTAATTCAACTGGCCAGCCGCCAATATACTGGAATACTCAAAAGCTTGCACTCCCCCATCCTGTGATACAATTGAGTGGGTATGAAAATCTACTTTAAATGACATGTTAAAATATTTAAAACCATATACCGAATCTGCTTTGCAGAAATTGTTAAGGCATGCGCCTCGCATCAATCCGAATATTATCACGATAGCGGGCTTATTACCACCTATCTTTTTTATGTACTTTTTAATTCAGGGTCGATACGGCTGGGCCATACTGTTTTTCTTTGGCGCTTTGCTCGATTTAATAGATGGGGCTTATGCTCGCATGACCCATCAGGACACAAAATTTGGAGCAGTATTGGACGCCAGTCTCGACCGAATATCTGATGCAATTATTATCACTGCTTTTGGGTTTGCTGGGTTAGTTAGTTGGTGGTTATGCGTGGCATTGCTTACAGCGTCCGTCACTATTAGCTACATCAAAGCGCGGGGCGAAGTTTACGCGCCGAGAGCCAAAGCATTATCCGTCGGACCCATTGAACGGGCCGAACGGTTGGCATTACTTGCTCTGGGCTTAATTTTATTGGCACTATTCACCAACCGAGAAGCAGGCCACACAATTTTATACTATGATTTTGTCATTCTCATTGTACTTTCGAGCATAACAGTTATCCGACGCTTACTAGCAGCACATAAAATTCTGGCTGGGAAATAAAAAAATGGGGCAAACAAAATTGTTCACCCCACAAAACTGCAAAAATTTTTGATTACCTGCTAGTTAAATCGCATTGTTGCTACGGGACTATTGTTAAAATCAATAGCTTTACGGATCTGATACGACAACGCATTCGTTGTCAGGTCAATGACGTCATTGCCCGCCCAAACATTAATGCCTGAATTCTCTTGTGCAAGTGGCCTCCACATCATGCGCAACAAATTATTGTAAGGCCTCAATTCATCGCACAGGTCAAACACTGCTTTTTATCCGTTTTATAAAGCAGCGATACGGAATGCACTCGATTGATAGTACGCGGCATTGAAGATTTAAGCATGTTTAGATTTCTGGCTAATGCCTCGCCCATATATGGACCCACGTCACCAGAAATTGCCACGATGCCGCCTATGTGAGCCTGAGCGATATTGCTAAAAATATTGGCCACTCTACCAGTTTCATAAATCATGACATTACAGGTCCGAAGATTGTTTTTGTATTTGACTCCCTCTTGCTCGAGCAATTTAATCATCTCTTTAGGGGCTGTTTCATTACCCAAACATGCAACCACATTTAAGTTTAAAACCAACAGCTTTCTAACTAATAGATACAAGAACATGTCAGCCTCGTATCCAAAGATTACAACTGGATTGTTCATTGATGCACCTCCACAGAATTGTCATCCAAATTTAGAACTTAATACAGATCCAAGATTATACAGCACCGACCGTTTCGGCGTTTTTTCTTGTTATTGCCACATCGACCAAACTTGCAATGCTATCAACCGAGTCAGCGCTACCAATGTAAGCAATGCCGGGAGAGTTCTTGGCAAGACCATGCCATATGGCTTTCATTTTTGGGTTCAAAAATTGCTGGTGCGCCCTTATCTCGCCAATAATTTTTTCGCCCATCAAAGCAATAACACAGACAACAGCAATTTCGGACACGGTTTTAGGAAGCATGCCTCTGTTAAAATTGACATTATCCACCAAAGCCAATTCCGAATAGCCACCCCGACCAACCACACCTATTATGCCGCCCAGCGAAACCGGATTACCCATGTAACGGAACAACTCCTTGATTCTTTCTCTGTCAATAATGTGGGCAAATTGGATATCCAGATTACCCCCATAGGACTCCTTGTTTTCGTAGAACAAGCCGTCCAACTGAGTCTTGGCAAGCTCACTGGCCATACAAACAACGACTTGGCGATTATAGCTCAACAGCTTAACCACCAAGCAAAATAACAAATTTGTCGCCTCGCTGGCGAAAATTATAATTGGATCTTTCATCTTTTCCTCCCGAAAATTTTTTACCAAAATTTAAACCACCAGTCATCCTACCTCAAAACCCGAAATTAATCAAGCCTAGCAATAAAAAAAGACCCCCTTACGGAGGCCTTTTAAATATAAGATTTACCTAGTAACTGCGAAAAGAATTACTTAGTAATTTTGACTACCACGCCGGCACCAACTGTGCGGCCACCTTCGCGAATAGCAAACTTACCTTTTTCTTCCAAAGCGATCGGAGTGATCAACTTGACGGTAACAGTAACTGTATCGCCAGGCATAACCATTTCCTGACCATCAGGAAGGATGACTTCACCAGTCACGTCGGTTGTACGAACGTAGAACTGAGGTTTGTAACCTTTGAAGAATGGAGTGTGACGTCCACCTTCTTCTTTGGTCAAAACATAAATTTCAGCATCGAATTCAGTATGAGGAGTAATAGAACCTGGCTTGGCCAAAACCTGACCACGTTCTACTTCTTCTTTCTTGATACCACGGAGCAACAAACCAGCGTTGTCACCGGCCATACCGGAATCCAACTGCTTGTTAAACATTTCAATACCAGTCACAACAGTCTTAGTAGTTGGGCGAATACCGACGATTTCAACATCATTGTTGATGTTAATTTCACCACGTTCAATACGACCAGTAACTACAGTACCACGACCTTCAATAGTGAAGATGTCTTCGATAGGCATGAGGAAAGGAAGATCTGTAGCACGAACTGGATCTGGAATAAATGTGTCCAAAGCATCCATTAACTTATGAATAGATGGTTCGCCCAAGTCAGATGTGTCGCCTTCCAAAGCTTTCAAAGCGGAACCACGGATAACCGGAGTATCCTTACCTGGGAATTCATACTTGGTCAAAAGATCACGAATTTCTTCTTCAACTAAATCAAGAAGTTCTGCGTCTTGCACCATATCACACTTGTTCATGTAAACAACGATGTGAGGCACACCAACTTGCTTAGCAAGCAAGATGTGTTCACGGGTCTGAGGCATAGGACCATCAGTAGCGGAGACTACGAGGATAGCGCCATCCATTTGAGCCGCACCGGTAATCATATTCTTAATGTAGTCGGCGTGACCAGGACAGTCAACGTGAGCGTAGTGACGCTTGGCTGTTTCGTATTCTGCGTGTGAGGTATTAATCGTAATACCACGGGCCTTTTCTTCAGGGGCGTTGTCAATGCTCGAGTAATCGCGAGCTTTGGCGCCACCGGTCTTGGCCAATACCGTTGTGATAGCCGCAGTCAAAGTGGTCTTACCGTGGTCAACGTGACCAATGGTACCGACGTTAACGTGCGTCTTGGAACGGTCAAACTTTTCTGCCATGTGTTCGTACCTTTCTTGCTGACTACAAAGTAGCGCAGCGATTCACCCGAGATGTCCCTCTCTCCATCCCCTCTGCCGGCCACCTTAACACATTATAGTGTCGAGTGGCATCGAGGAGGTAAAGAGAGGGTATCTCTTTTTTTCCTGCTGGAATCCAGAGTGAATAATTAATTATTGATAGACAAAAATATGACGGCAAAATACATTGCCAGTCAAGAGTTATTATAATGAGATACCCACCAGCCGTCAAGTTTTAGGATGATTCGCCCAATCCCCCGCGCCATGGTAAATTACCATAGTATGAATAATGAACCAACGACCAAAATTCTTATCGCCTACAGCACTCTAACCAATAATACGGCCGATGCCGCCACGGCTCTTCATGAGTCCTTGCGAACAGACTTTCCGGCGCGAATTTTTGAGCTACTTAATATAATCGATATAACTATTGCCCAATTCGCCAATTACGACTTGGTTATTTTTGGTTCGCCCACCTGGGACGATGGTCCGACTGGCGACACCGAAGCTCTACTCCAAAACCTCGAGGCAACAAAGCCAGATTTGTCCGGTCAAAAATTTGCCCTATTTGGCTTGGGTGATAAATCTTACGAACCATTCTTCTGCGCCTCTATCTATGAAGTGAAGAAACAATTTGAGAAATATGGCGCACATGTTTTTGCCGATGTCCATACAATTGACGGCTACCCAATTGATACATTACTAGCCGAACTCGCTCAGTGGGGCAAAACTGTTATTGCAAATATAAATAAGATATAAACTAAACTTTACTTTTTATTTAGGGGAATTTGATAGGCGTTTGTGTACCATAAATTTGCGTGGGCCAGTCGTCTAACTAGTTAGGACAGGTCCTTGTCAAAGATCAAACCCGGGTGCAAGACCCGGCTGGTCCACCATTGACTTGACATGGTAGCAAGTCGTGCTAGAATAATAGTACTTTGACAAGGATCATGGGTATAGAAACTTGCACCCAAAAAAAACAGCTCTCAGAAATGAGAGCTGTTTTTGTATCCCTTATTATCTTTCTAGATATCTTCAAACTCAGTTTGAATGGCTTCGTCATCACCGCTACCGTAATCAAAATTAGGATCCATGACTTCGGCGCGCAAATCTACCCTCTGTGGTTTTGGGCTACTAGTGTATGTGTTGGGCATGATCGGCGCTTCAGCCAACTGAGCTTCAGTAATTTGCCGATTTATACTCTCAATGTCTTCTATCTGATGTTTTAATTTACCCAACAATAAACGCTCATACTCATCAACACCCAAAATGACTAACTTAATATCGCCAGACTCGTCCATAATGAATGTTTTGCCAGTGTCGTTCTGAACTAGTTTTATAATATCTTGTAGAGAGGTCATATATTGACAAATGAATTAGTGTCCCCTATTATATCCTATAACCTCAGAAGGTTCAATGCAGAAAAAACGAAGGAGATATCGCAATGGCAACATATTTTGTTAGTGGACAACACGTTAAATCAATTCCTGGATTTGGCAACACACCAAACCCTTCTCACTTCGAGATAATCATTGAAGGACCAATAATAAGATCCCAATCGGACTACCAGACTCATATTCGAGACCAGGTTGTCGATAAGCTTGACCTCGATACAAGCAAGGATCTTCTGTGGATTAAAACCTGCAATGTCCTCTTTAAGACATAGCTATTTGCTTGTTGATTACCAAAAACGCCGCCCGGACCAAAATCCGAGCGGCATCTTTTTTTATAATATCTTGGTGAAGGTTGTAATTTTATCTATATATCTCTCAGTATTACTTAAGAAAACCATTGGAGCAACGCGACTGGTTTTCGTAGTAATACTGAAAGATACTAATGTTAATATTACTGTCCCTTACGGACATTAATACCAGCACGAGATTCAACGATCTTTTCAGTCACGTTGCGAGGGACTTCACCATAGTGGTCAAATTCCATAATGGAAGAGGCTTGGCCTTGGGTCATAGACCGCAAAGTTGTGGCGTAACCAAACATTTCAGCCAACGGCACTTCAGCAGTAATAATTTTGCGATTAGTAATGTCTTCCATTTCATTAATCCGAGCACGCTTGGAATTAAGATCACCAATAACATCGCCCATGTTTGCTTCAGGGGTAGTGACAACCACTTTCATGATTGGTTCAAGCAAGATTGGTTCACCCTTCTTCACTGCTTCTTGGAAAGCCTTCGAACCGGCAATCTTGAACGCCATTTCAGAGGAATCAACTTCATGATATGAACCATCGTACAAAGTGACTTTAAAGTCGACTACGGGATAACCGGCGATAACACCGTTAGCGGCAGATTCCTGAACACCTTTGTCTACCGGCTTGATGTATTCTTTTGGAATAGCACCACCGACGATTTCGTCGACGAACTCATAACCGGCACCGCGCTCAAGTGGGGTAACGCGCAAATATACGTGGCCATATTGACCCCGACCACCAGTTTGGCGGATGTATTTCGTTTCAGCCTGAGCTTCCTTTTTGAAAGACTCCTTGAAAGCTACTTCAGGCTTACCAACATTGGCTTCTACTTTAAATTCACGCTTCATGCGATCTACCAAAATTTCCAAATGCAATTCGCCCATACCAGCAATAATAGTTTGCTGAGTTTCTTCGTCGGAAGTAACTTTGAAAGTCGGATCTTCTTCCGCCAATTTCTGCATAGCAATACCCATTTTTTCTTGGTCAGCCTTTGTCTTCGGCTCAATCGACATAGAAATAACTGGGTCAGCAAATTTAATCTTTTCTAATTCAATGGGGTCAGATTCCGCGCAAAGGGTGTCGGCAGTAATAGTGTCTTTCGGACCTACTAAAGCACAAATATCACCGGCGTAGACTTCTTTCACTTCATCGCGCTGATCAGCGCGCATGCGCACCATACGGCCAACGCGTTCACGGTTGCCACTGCGAGCATTTAGTACATACGAACCAGCTTCCAATTTTCCGGAATACACGCGGAAGAACACCAGACGACCAACGAATGGGTCGGTAGCGATTTTGAAAGCCAAAGCAGTAAACGGTTCGTCGTCACTTGGGTTACGAATTAGCTCTTCCCCATTGCGCGGGTTATGCCCCTTTACCGGACCCTTGTCTAACGGGCTTGGCAAGAAGTTAGTAACACCATCAAGCAATGTTCGAACAATGATACCGCGACCATCGCCGCCGAATACTGGGTAGAACTCACCGGAACGAGTCGCTTTGCGGATAGCAATCATTAATTCTTCTTCAGTCAATTCAGTACCACCAAGATACTTTTCCATTAACTGGTCATCGAACTCGACGACCTTCTCTATTAATTCATGTCGATACTTTTCCGCCTTCTCTTTCATGTCAGCCGGTACTTCACCCACGACGAATTCTTTATCAGTAAAATCAGTGTACGTGTAGGTTTTCATCTGCACCAAATCAATTACACCATTGATTTCTTTTTCGAAACCTAACGGCAATTGGACCGGAAAAGCGTTCTTGGTTAAACGAGTGTGAATAGATTCAAGCGACTTGTAGAAGTCACCGCCAGTTTGGTTTATTTTGTTGATGAAACACATGCGAGGCACACCATATTTGTCAGCTTGGCGCCACACAGTTTCGCTTTGCGGCTCAACACCCATCTTCCCGTCGAATACGGTAATGGCCCCATCGAGCACACGCAAAGACCGTTCCACTTCAACGGTAAAGTCTACGTGGCCTGGGGTATCGATAATGTTAATCTTGTACTTCTTGTCTTTTCCATCAATGCTGATGTATTGCGGATTCCAGTAACAGGTAACCGCAGCGGAGGTAATGGTAATACCGCGCTCGCGTTCCTGCTCCATCCAGTCAGTCACGGTTTCACCTTCGTGCACCGCACCAATTTTGTGGATCATCCCCGTGTGAAAGAGAATACCCTCAGTCGTCGTGGTTTTACCCGCGTCGATGTGAGCGATAATCCCGATATTGCGGGTGTCTTCAATTGCGTAATCTCGAGGCATAGTTTAATGGTTATTTATTGGGGGTTTTATAGGTTTTATTGTCATTACTTGACAAATCTATTTTTTTATGCTATAGTGCAGTTGGAGGATATAGATTTTATGAGAAACAAGACAGCGAGGGATTATGTATTCCCGATCATTTTATCTGCAATATTCGGTTTTGCTTTTGGCCTCTACAATAGAGGAACTGTGCAAGCCGGATTAGGATACGCTCTTGTCGGCGCAATCATCAGTTTTGGTATCAGACTAATGATGTAGAATTCGATGGGTTGCATGTTGACGGTTTGCTTTCACGAGTGAACCGTCTTTTTTTATTCCCTACTATTTCCGCTTGTTACCGAACCTTGCAAAGTGAGCAAACGCTTTGTTTGCTTCAGCCATACGGTGAGTATCTTCGCGCTTCTTGAAAGCAGTTCCCTGCTTCTGAAAACCATCTAAGATTTCACCGGCCAGCTTCTGAGCCATTGGGGCGCCTTTTTTGCTGCGAGCAGCATTGATCATCCATTTCATACCTAATGCGGTACGACGAGGTTCTGGTACTTCCATCGGCACCTGGTAGTTTGAGCCACCAATACGGCGACCCTTAATTTCCATAATTGGGCTGATGTTTTTCAAAGCAGTTTCAAATATTTCGCGATTGTCTTTGTCAGCAGCGTCCGGAATATTCTTGGACTTTTCAGCAACAATATCTAAAGCTGTGTAAAAGATTTTCTGAGATACGGTCTTCTTGCCGCGTTCCATCATATAGTTGATGAACTTGGCGTACTTCACACTGCTGAACTTTGGATCCGGCAGTGGAGTGTGTTTATCGTAACTTCTTGCTCTGCGTGGCATGTCGTCGTAAATTTAGTTCCCGGTTTCGTAGTCGAATAAATTCAACTTCTCAACCTTTCACTAAATTTCTCCTCTAAGAATTTTGCTTAACTCCCTATAGGGAGCCCAAGTAAAATTCTTTGTAATTACTGTTAAGCAGCCGGGGCTGGGCGCTTAGCGCCATATTTGCTGCGAGAGCGTCGACGACCTTCAACGCCTAGAGTATCTAACTTACCGCGGACAATGTGATAGCGCACACCTGGCAAATCTTTCACACGACCACCGCGAATCATAACCACACTGTGTTCCTGCAAGTTGTGGCCAACTCCCGGGATATATGCGAGTACTTCCATACCGTTGGTCAATTTGACCTTAGCAACCTTACGCAAAGCCGAGTTCGGCTTCTTTGGGGTGGTGGTATAAACCTTTAGACAAACGCCGCGAATAAACGGAGCGCCAGTTGGCAGGTTGATAACCTTGTTCTTGATAAGGTTCACGCGACGTTGCAGGGCCGGAGATTTGCTCTTCGACTTCAACGGATGGCGTCCCTTTCTCACAATCTGGTTGATTGTAGGCATATCTTACTAAACCTTTCTTTACTTATGCATATAAAAAACTGACAATATAGCGTCAGCTCTATCGTTTCGCACATATGGTACTCTCGTGAAGCCATACGAGTTAATTCCCATTAAGCGAGTGTATGCAGTAATTACCTAATTAAGGTGGCTTCTTCTAAGTTGTAAACAGATTATACCAGATTGATGCAGGGTTGGTCAAATTCAGGGTTTTTCCACGAATTTGACAATTATTAATTATTATTATATCATTAGTATAAATTAATAGTATTCTATATGTCTACCTCAATTACCAAGCAAAAAAATGAAGCTCTAAGTATTTCCCTGCCTGCCCAATTAAAGCGGGATTTATTGAAACGGGCTCAAAATGACAACGTTGCCGTTAGTCAAGTAGTAGCTGAGGCTCTCAAAAAACATTTAATTCTCAAGGAATGGCGGGATTTGCAAGACATTTTTGGACCGGCACTGTTAAAACTTGGTATTGATTCAGATGAAGCAGTTGAGGAATACTTCGGATAATAATGCGATTTGTATGTGATACAAACATATATCTGGCAGCACTTCGTCGAGGTGGTTTTTGTAATACTGTACTGGAATTGATATTAAGCACTGACAATACTCATGAATTGTGGGTTTCTGAATTTATCATTCAAGAAACCAAGAAAAAAGCTGCAGTGTTTGCTCTAAAAAAGCTCGCGTCTCAATATGATATTGACAGAATTCTGCAAACAATTGAATCGAGCGCTCATATTTCATTTCCTTCCCGTGAACGAATCACTAATGTCTCACGTGATCCCGACGACAATAGAATTCTGGAATGCGCTGTGTCGGCTCAAGCCGATGTTATCGTCACTATGGATAAAGATTTATTGGTGCTAAAACAATTTCGCGGCATTGCCATAGTCCATCCCAAAACTTTCATTTACATGCAGCCCAAGGACTAAGCATCCTCTCTTGTTAACATTTCCTCTAGCACACTTTCTTTAATACCATAGGTATTGCCATGATTCATCAAGCCCAAATATGACTGCAAAGTCTCGTCCATGGGACTATTGCGTAATTGCTTCATCATTCTGCGCTTGGTAGTAGTGCGTATAACAGTGTGATCAGGAAAATGCACCCAGCCAAGAAAATCTACTCCCGAAACAAAAGTTTTCAGATACAGCTTATCCGGGTGCAATGTCAAATTTAGCCTACTTTTCAAGAATTCTGAAATTTGGGCAATTTGAGAAATTAACGCTTCTCTATCGTCGGACAAAAATACAAAATCATCAGCGTATCTTATGTAGTATTTTGCGTGCAATTTGTGTTTCACAAACTGATCAAACTCATTCATATAAATATTACAGAACAGCTGTGATGTTAAATTACCTAATGGTAACCCAACTCCCGGCAAGGTAGAAAAACTATCAATAATTTGCTCCAGTAATTGCATTAGAGGTAAGTCCGAAATATATTGAGACAGTATACCTATGAGTACTCCATGATTAATGCTGGCAAAAAACTTTTTTATATCACACTTTAAGACCCAACATGTCCGTCTATGGTTTCTACTCACTTTATAGGCAAACGCACGGAACCTCTTTATCGCCTTGTACGTTCCCTTATCAATCCGGCATGAATAGGAATTAGCAATAAAAGTCCTATCAAAAAACGGATACAATGTCCGGTACAAAGCGTGATGCAAAATCCTGTCTCGCACAGAAGCCTTGTGAATCTGTCGCGGTTTGGGATCAGTAATGCTAAATGCGCTATAATATGAGTGCTGGTATGTGCCGCTGGCCAAATCCCTATGCAACTCAATGAGATTGCCCATTAAATTATGTTCAAATTCTTGCACATCTTTACGCTGTCTTTTGCCCCGAACAAACTCAGTCCATGCTTCCAGTAAATTTTCTAGTGAAATAATATCTTTATAATCATGTCTGAATTGAACCTTGCTCATAGTAATAATAGTACCCCCCCCCAACGGATTTTACCAGTATTGCAAAAAGTAAAAATTGCCTATTTGCTATGGTTTGATTATTACCAAATTCTGCCCAAGTTACATAGGCATTCATTAGGCCATAAAGTCGATAATTTGTTTGTCGAACTCATAGAAGCGATAGTTTCTGCCAGTTTCTTGTCCCCGCA
Organism: Candidatus Doudnaibacteriota bacterium; assembly: GCA_038230955.1. GTDB lineage: Bacteria > Patescibacteriota > Doudnabacteria > UBA920 > UBA920 > JBBRMG01. Next base: position 43,142 of record JBBRMG010000001.1, read on the forward strand.
CGAAAAACTACCTTATATTAGGCTAGCCATTAAGAAAAACGACACAGTCAAAATCCTGTTGATGATGCTATGGGAAACCCACTCCCTGGATGGCAAACAATATATTGCGCTGTCTGTAAAAATCGACGAAATCGGAAGAATGCTCGGTGGTTGGAATGGTCAAATCACAAAACAAAACTCTCCTCGAAAATAGGAGGAGAGAAATGAAAGAGAATTGCGGACGCGAAACACAAACTCGTTGTTGCCATTCCAATGATTGTCTAGCTTGCCATTGTTGTTGTTCAACCACGGTTCGTCGTCGTTCCGATTGACGTTGAACAGATTCGGATTGCCGTTCGGGTCAGTTTTGTATAATATGCCGTCTGCTACACCATCCTTTGAGTGCTCTGTTAGCATTCTGGGGATTGAATCGTATTCGGCATTTAAATATGCCCTAGCATACTACACCAAGTTTCTTCATTTTTTTGAAGTGTCTGCATGCACCACTCTATTTTTAACCGTAATCAAAAATATTCCCGAGGCATGGATACTGGATTCGGTAGCAAACAACCATAATCGTTTGCGTATGCACCTATTACCAATGGTATTATAGCAAAAATTTAGGCTGCAAAGGACAAAGATACAAAGTGCCAAGACTAGAGCAAGCTAGTCAAGCACCAAGGACTATTTGCGGACGCGAAACACAAACCCGTCGCTGCCATCCCAACGATCGCCTAGCTTGCCACTGCTGCTGAGCAACCACGGCCCGTCGTCGTGCCGATAGACGTCGAACAGACGCGGACCGCCACCCGAGCCAGTTATGGGGTCCATGGCTATTCTTAAGTATTCACCATTCGGCTGGTCAGCATATGCCAATCTCAATTCTGGCCCTGTTTGCGGCGGACACAGTTCTAAATTTAATTCTTTAACCCTGTTGAAAATAGCTTCTAGGTTAGCACCGTTAGGAAATCCTAATTGCTCGACCGTAAATTTAACCAAATCAACGCGTTCAGACTCGGACAATGCCCGTATTTTTACCAACATGCTTTTAGCGTAGTCAGATATTCTATTTCCTGTTTTCACTAGCTCCTGCTCGTATTGCATAGGAGTTTTAGTAGACAGCTCAATAGTTTTTCTGAATATCTTTTTCTCTGGGAAAGACTCATATAAATGCTGAATATGTTCAGGCATTGTTCGCATTATGTCCGGAGACCACTGGCCAATATATAACTTTGTAGATTCCTTTATTTCCTGCTGCCCCAGAGCGATTTCTTCAGGCTTGCAGTCTATATTGGCCACAATGCGAATAATCTTAGCGACGTCGGTCCTAGTCATATCAGGCGTAATTTCCATCTCACCCATTTTGAGGACAAAGACATTGTCATCCGGGTTAAAATCGTGAAAATCAACTTCACCATGCTCGGTTAAAATATGGTAGTCTTTGACTTTAATATTTCCCAGTTCGCTGTCAGAAATTTTCCTAAAGTCCCGCAGTTGGCCGGTGTCCGTTTGGGTAGTGCGAAGCTGTTTCAAAGCATCGATTACATCTGCAAAGTAAGGATCCTCCGGACTTAGGTATTCATCGTCCTGCTTCTTCATTTGCTCAATAGTTTTGGTTTTAAGATTATATTCCATTGTAATAATGGGCGTATCTCGATATACCTTTTGGCTACCGTTATCAAACTTAGGAGTTACCCTGAATGACAAAATTTCAATTTCACCACGCTTCATCTGGTTGATATACGAATCGCTTGTGCCAACGCAGTGTCTCATGTATTCTGATTCTTCCTCTAAGTGCGGCATGTTCAGCATGCGAGCGACATAATATTTACCTGACTCAGTTTGAACTAGATTTTCCCACGGATTCACCGCTGCGCTGTCTCCCATTTCCGCCCGCTTTTTGCGCATCTCTGCAATTTTTTGCAAAGTTTTTTCTTGGTGAACTTCCAGTAGCCGGTGCAAGCTACCTTTATCCGTATCGATAAATTTAGGGCTTTCGATAATAGCGTCAAATAAGTCATTCAAATCTATACTTTCATTGGCCGTGAAATGACGCGCCAATTTGAGTCTCAGCACGCTCTGCTGGCGCTGATCAAAAGCAAAGTCTTGCTGACCGGAAAGCCTGCCACTTAAAGTTTGGTACGCACCATTGATGGCACTTTCTTTTTGCGGCTTGTTGTCAGGAGAAAATGAACCCAAGGTTTGTTGGTATCGTTGGTTGAGTTCAGTTAAATACTTGGCTTCAAAAGCTTTTTTACGTTCTTCATCAACTTGCTCTGGCGATTTATCTTCTGTCAGTGGTTTCTCGTAATAATCGACTGCGTATCCTGCCATATTGTCTGTACGAATGCGTTCAAAGCCGAATCGTTCTAGGACATGATTCAACCTATCATTCCAGCCATGAAAATTGAGCCGCATATAACCTTGTTGTTTTGCGTATTCTATGAAAGCTGGTATCTCCCGTAAAGCGCTGCGACCAGTCTGACGGGTAGTGCCGAAATACTTTATGTAAGCTTCATGCGGAATAAATTCTTCGCAGGCAATATAGCCAGTTATTTCACCTTTATCGCCAGTAATCAATTTGTTGAGAGGATGGCCATTTTCAAGTGTGCGGATGACATCCTCTACTGCCATAGACCGAATAGCCTCATCCACTTCAGTAATGCCTTGTGTGATAGCGCGGACGCTATCTTTTTGCTCCTCATTCATAACCAAGCCCGGCTTTTCTTCCAAGCGTTCCGGTATATATACGGTTTCTGGTGTATGACCTGTTTCCATAACTATATTATTACAAATATTATAACTCGAGTAAATCGTGGACCTATAACAACTGTACCCCAATAACCCTTGAGAACACCGATACCACCGGCAACAAAATACGTTCTAGTAACCCCAAATACAACATTATAAACACCAGAATAAATCCGAACCGTTCCCACTCTAAAATTTTGTAAGTTAGTGCATCGGGCAGGAATGAGGCTACCACTTTGCTACCATCGAGCGGTGGGATTGGGATAAGATTGAAAGTGCCCAAAACAATGTTAAGTAGTACTATCTGAGTCAAAATTGGTAAGGAAATATAGTTAGTCAAACCCAGCTTAATTGGAATAGCGAAGATAATAGCCAAAGCAAAATTGCTCAAGGGTCCAGCGAGGCTAACCAAAGCCATACCGAGTTTACGGGGCTGAAGTCGATTAAAATTAACGGGCACCGGCTTGGCCGCACCGAAGATTATAGGACTGCCCAGCAATAATAAAGCGGCTGGCAAAAGAATCGAGCCGAATGGGTCAATGTGAGAAATTGGGTTTAAAGTAATGCGGCCCTGTTCTCGGGCGGTATCATCACCCAGTCGTTCGGCCATTAATCCATGACAAACTTCGTGGATAATCGCAGAAAATAAAAGGATTGCTAAAGTGATTATTATGTTCATACTTGCTAATTATAGCAGATTATGTTAAAGTTACGCAGTATTTAACTTGCCAAAAACTATGCCCCGAATGTGCACGATCTGCGGAAAAACTTACTCTCGAACTATTAAGCGCTCTCATAGTATGCGCTCTTCAATTCGCCGCCTTCTACCGAACCTCCAGTGGACTATGGTTGGCAACCAGCGCGTTAAAGCTTGCACCCAGTGCATGAAGACCCAGACCAAGACTGCTCGCATGGCTAAGGCCAGCGCTTAGAACTCGCCTCTGCTTCCGCAAAATCAATCAAAAGTCACCTACGGCACAAAGTAATAGGTGACTTTTTTTCCCTTTAAAAACCGAAAGACACCCATAACGAGTGTCTTTCTAATAGGAACGTGGTGTGTTCCCAATGTTGCCTAAGGCAATTTTGTTTCTACTATTCATTTTTTGGTCCGTAGTACTGAATTATCACTAAGCGTCATCAAAATTTTCTTTCTCTAATTCTTGAATTTTCTGTGCGGTGTAATCATTCACACGCATTTTTTTCTCCTTTCCCTCACTTTAACTTCTACTTATCCCTACTTGAGTTCCGGACTCACTACTAAATTACCATCTCAGTATGATATCTCCGTGAAAAAGTTATTATAAAAGTTCAACGTGCTCGCCTGGCAATGGCGGATCCATTTGATCTGGGACTTGATATCCCGCAAATAAGACAAAAATTGATGCGACACCCGTAAAGATTACGTTGCCAACATAAATATCGGACGCCCCATAAAACCACGAGCCTACGCTAGCCAAAAATAACAAAACTAATATTATGCCAAAAGCAAAATCAAACCACCGACGCGTTCGAGGCCCTAACTCTCCGGCCATAAAAGCTAATATCCCCATAGATAAAAGGAATCCATTGTAACCAGCGCTAGGGATGAACAGCCCAAACAAAGAGCCTTTGGCAAAACTAACCAAAGCGATAACTATGCACAACCCACCAATAATTCTAACCATTAATTTACGCATACTTTAAGTTTAAATCTGTACAATGAGGGATAAATGAAAAGATTTTAGGTAAATTTTATCTTTTCTTTAAGGAAATTTTATCTATCCTTCTGTATAATGTATACATGGCGGAGAGTTGTCTGGAGTGACAAGGACTGACAAAACCGTTATACTGTTTTTACCATTCAGCCTAAACTCATGGTTTCAAACCCGTGGGCATGGCACAAAAACCTTTCAGAACATGCGGCTCTCCGTCCAGAGCTCTGAAAGGTCATGGCTCGAAAGGGTCATGGGTAGGTTTCCTACTTCTGGCGGGGGGCTTTATGTTTGCCCGCCCAAAGTACGAACCTCCATAGGGAGGTTTTATGTTTTCAGATTACGCAAAGGATCGAATTATTGAACTGGTCGCGGTCATAGAACTATCGCTTATCCTGGTAGGGGTTATGTTCTATTATCTTTTCCTTCTCCCTCAACAGCAGGAAAAATGTCAGCGAGGCAATTCACGTGGGACCAGTGGAATCTCGCAGGAAGCAAAAATAAAAACCCAAAAATAAATGTACAAAAAACTCTCGGGATTCCCGGGAGTTTTTCTATTTTAAAAGCTTCGCGATTCACCGTACGGCAACGCCGCAAACTCCACGTTGAACTTCTTACACCACATCTCGGACATATAGTAATATGGCCCGCCGTCAGTTAAAAATCCATCATGAATCGGCAGGCACACTTGTGGTTTAACAGCTGCAATATAATCCAATGTCTCAGATATCTTCTCCCATGGTGCTACTACTGGTAACGCCAAAATTTCCACTTGCTTCGGTGGTATTGTTAGACTATCGCCCGGATGGAATAATCGGTCAGCAATGAAATAACAGGTGTTCTGAGCCAGTGGAATATCGGGGTGAATCATTGCATGGTCATTGCCAAACGCTTCTACTGTAATCCCTCTGACTTCAATTTGAGCCCCCTGTTCCAACAACTGAAAAGGGATTCCATTGTCTAACAAAAGCTGGCCTACTTCGGTGTTCGTATAGACTAATGCTTTCGAATTGTGTTTTAAAAGATTCTGCAAGTTTTCCGGAACAATGTGATCCGGATGACTATGAGTAATTAGGACTGCGTCAATGTCAGCCAAACCTTCCGGTAGTTTAGAGTAACTCCCTGGGTCAAACAAAATCCTCGCTTCTCCCTCCTCCACCAAAATACATGAATGTCCGTATTTAGTAATGTTCATTCAACTCGTCTTGGTTAATTTTTTCATTTGCCTGAATCGCTTCCTGATTCAGTTTCCACGCATCTTCATGGTTGCCAGATTTTAATTGAACGCGCGCCTGATCTAATAACTTACGGGCTTGATCAATATCCCCACGTTTTTTTGACTTGTTATCTTTATCGTTTAAATGAAGCAATACTTGGGATGATAGAATCGCATTATCTGTAGCATTAATCTGGCTGTTTACAGTAGTCTCGTCATTTTGGTCAGAGTGGTGTTTATCTTTATCTTTGTCACTATCTTTACCATTAGTGGACAGGTTGAGTAAGTGTTTTTGTTGGGCGGATATAGTAGAGCGGAACTTTTCACGCAAACTCGCGGCATCCTCTTTTCGATTATCCGCTTCCAGGCTATCTACTCTTGCTTGAATGTGAGTAGCATGTTTTTGAAAATTAGTTTGTACTTCCGCTTGGGCAATGGCATCTAGCTGATTGGCTCTAGCCAATTCCTGAGCCTCGTTTAAGCTCCGAGCTGCTAGCGTCATCTCAAATTCGGCTTTCTGGTTTTGATCATGAATTAAAGCTAACTGCACAGGTTCATTGACGTTTACTTTCCAGCCGTACAATCGTTGACCCGGTAACGATTTTTCTGCCGCCAATGCAGTGCCCGCTCCCCCAACTATAACCAAAGCAATAGCAGCTAAGACGACCGGCATAGGGCGCAAAGCAAAAGTACTGAACGCATAACGCAAGCTACCCATGAAATTATCTTTGGCAGGTAGCGCTACGGTTGGGTGTTGCTCCATGTAGCTCACCAATTGGTCACGCACAAAAGCTTTTCGAGAATAACCGAATTGCACGGATGCTTTAGCTTTATTAAGATGTTCTGGTAAATTGTTCATTGCAATTAGTCTTTATTCAATTCTTTTAGCGCAACTACAGCGCGTGTCAATTTAACGGATACGTGGTTAGGAGTAATCTCTAAAATTATTGCGATCTCTCGCGGTTCCAAGTCATCTACAAAGCGGTAAATTAATAACTGCTTAATATCATCGTCTAGCTGGTCCATAGATTTCAGTATTTCCTCGGCCATAATCCGATTCTCTACTTCTGTGCCATCATCGCCCATTGGTTCAGCTTGGGGGTTGTTCTCTAAAATCTGCTCTAGGCTCTCTTCGGTTTTCTTGCGCGAGTTATCAATAACCAAATTGTTAGCCACTCGGTACAGGAATGCCCGAATGTTATCTATCTGTTTGCCCTGGCGTAAGTAGTCCCAAGTCTTAGTGTATGTCTCTTGGACTAGGTCCTCAGCCTTAGCAGCAGAATAAACGCGAAAAAAGCAGTGCCGATATATTGCCTCTGAATACTGGTCATAAGCGTCTAAAAATTGCTTTTCCGCTGATGCTTTCATAATATATGACGGATAATAGAGGGGAGGATTACAAAAGTCTAACGCAGTACTCCGCCCCACTCAACTACCACAAAACCGCGTCTTTCAGGGGTATGAATGTTATATCCTTGCACTGCAATGGGATGTTGCAAGGGCTGGAAATCCATCAATACCCGAATAATAGTATCAGGTCTTGGAGTTACGGCCATTGGTGCGATTTGATCCATCGTCCGATTACCCATAAACGTTACAAAGTAATACGGGGCGCCTTGCATTTTTGGGGTCCAAAATTCCTTAAAATCAGCTGTCTCTTTTTCATTCAACCCTAGCAATGCCAGTTTCTTATCGAAAAAACCAGCAATTTCTGACTTTGCCACGGCGAATCCCGTTTTAGGAGTTTCGTAAATACCGCCTCGGCCTTCCCAAAACAAATACGGGTATTGTCGGTTTGTCCCAACTTCGGTCAAATTACCACTAGGATCGGCAATAACATTCCAGCCATTATTATATGTTGGTTCAGTGTAAGTAAATCCACCTTGCGGAGCCAACTGAACATTAACTTGTTCCTTTGTTTGTGGGTATAAGTAGATTACTGGTTTGCCGCACTCTGCTTGCGGAATAAACTGATTGCTTTGAAATTCAACTGTCCGACCAAATGGGTCAATCCAGAAAAAATAAGGACGAGCTTTCACAAAATCACTGTATGCTAATTTCTGTTGGCCATCCGGCACATAATAGTTGTTGTCATATAAATCTTTTAGTAACGGATTATTGGGATCTTTCAAGAGGTAGACGATATCACCTTGTGAAGTTTTACCGGAAGCTAATAAATCGGCCATGGATAATTTGGTTGCAGGAACCGTAGCGGTGAGATTAGAGGCACCACAACCCCCTACTGTTTTGTAAGTGTACTCTTGCGTATTTTTGCCGCCGCTAGTCCAAGCAATTGCTGGCACATTATCGACTCCGACGAAATTAACACTAATAGCATAGGTGAATATACTACCATCGACCCCTTTTATGTAGAATCCGTTGCGGACCATGTACGCGTCATCCAACTTGGTATTGGGCTCGGCCACATTGGTATAGACTTGCCCGAGTTTGGGATCCATAAATGCTGGTATGACATTTGCATCCAAAATAAATGGGTCATACGACGGATAGGTCAATTGCAATAATAGTTTTTGATTGGGCTGGGGGCCACTGAACATCAAGGGAAATTCCAAGTCTGTCAATCGATAGTCCTTATCTATTGCAAACTTAGCGTTAGGCCAAATCGGTTGGTCAGGATTAGTGTAAGCCGGATCTGAATATTTTCCTAAGACGGTATAGACATTTCCCAACTTGGCTACTCGAGCCATGTTCGATGTATCACCAGGACAATCACATCCTGGCATTATAACGAGAAAGTCGGCACCCTTGTATTTACCCCCGATGAAAGTACCTACTTTATAAGCAGTGCTGAATTTCTTATCAGCGGCAGTAGCATCTGGAGCATCAAAAATTTTCACTGCCCCAATCTTCGCTGGAGTTTGAGCTTTTACGTCTCCCGAAATCTTATAATCAGCGATAGTTGGCACTGTGGGCAAAGAAGGAGTTACAGGTTGAGGGGTATTTTCTGCTGGCGGTGCAGTCTGGTCAATTGATACTGGCTTAGTATTGGCATTCAAAGGAATAGTGGGATTGAGTGTCCCATTCTGTTTCTGAGCCCAGTAATATCCTCCGGCGGCGGCTGCAATAACGATGATTAGGGCAATAATGCCACCGGCAATCCATCGAGCCCGATTAGACTGAGGCTCGGGCATTAAACGCTGCGGATTATTTTCATCATTTTCCATGGAAATAAGGGTTAATTACTTGTTTCAATATGTAGCTCTTGAAAGTTTAGCTTCGCTTTTACTATATCACTGTCTGCTAATTTTAGAAATGATACAGATTGAGCATGGTATCGCATAGGAAATAAGTCATACGTAATCATTGCAGGAGTAACACTAATTCCCAAAGCCACTGAAATTTGCTCTTGCCCTAGTTGAGCGGGAATCATTTGCCCCAACCCATAGGCAATTAGTCGGTTATTGTATTTTTCTAGAGGCTGAATCTCTTGAGAACGTCCAACAACTGCTATCGCTCCAGCATCGATGAGAGCGTGGGCAATTCGTTTTTTTTCATTCGCTGCTACAGTTTGCCAATCCATGGAAATAATTAACGAGCCTGGCCTCAATGCTTTTATTTGCTCTATCATACCCGGTAATGAATCGTGGATGGCTTGCATTTTAACAATATTAAAATCTTGATTATGCTCACCTGGGACGACAGTAATAGTGGTGGAGTTAGTTCTCTCTATATCAGTCACACCGTTACGCAGAAGATCATCAATTACTTCCTGGTCCACCACAGTTCCTAATACTCTTGTCAAAGTTTGAGTACTGCCTCGAAACATTCGCAAACTGGAACCAAAAATATAATTTTGCTTAGAGTGATCTAATAAGAGAAGGAGCTTCTTGGAACTGCGAATGTCGCCCGGGATAAATAAACTGCGGCGATTATCCATTACTCTATCCCCGGGCCCGTAATATCCTGTGATATAACTAGTACCTCTGGTTTGTTGGAGATCGCCGGAAACAATTGAGGAGTTAGAATGATTAGAAATAGTAAATTTTTCTGTATGTCGTGACTTTACATAATTTAGTAACAAACGAATTGCAGGCTGCGAATCGACTTCTAACCGTGGGATCGCAGTATCATCTAAACTATTGAGCACTTGCTTGCTCAATAAGTCATGAAAATCTGCCACCGCCCCGGGCAGATAATGGGAAAAGTCGACTGAAGACACCATAATGACTCTGCCAGAAGTGAAAACACCGATAGCATTATTTAAATCATCAATCTCTGCTTTAGTTGTCTTATCTTTTAAGATTATCGGGATCACAGATGCATTAGGCATGACCTTCTTTATGAAAGCCACTATACCAGAAATGCCGTGTTCAGTTTCAAAAGGTTTTTCCTCTACACTAACATGTTCAGCCTGCAAGTGTTTGATTACGGATTGGTTCGCTGGCAGTACCCCATATGGTGTTTGCCAATCATATAAAGACGAAATAAGATTTGCCGAGCCAGCGTTGAAATGATTGGGACTAACCAAAATAACAGTAGTCGGCTGTTCTGATGCCACCACACCTAAGGTTTCCGCTATAAAAGCTGGGGCCAATAAATGATGGTTGACTACCACCGCAGACACATCTCCTGTTGGCGCGATAGGAGTAGCAGAGGCATCGACAAATGCTTTATCAAAAAATTGGCTTTGTGAAAAAATAGAATAATGCAGTCCATGGCGCGGTCCGGTCCCAGGAATATTATTTGTCAGCAAAGGCGCGTGCACCTGTGTGGCATGCGGCTTATGTCCGGTGCCAAAAAAATAGCCGCTCGCAACGGCGAGTGATGACAGCAGTCCAACGATTATAATAAATTTTTTATTACGCTTCATACCTACTTAGCCATTGCTTCGCTTTGACGACTTGGAAATGTTTTTACCCGAAAGAATAATAGAACTACAACTCCCAGCAAGAAAGCAAAGCCATACGGATAGATGACATTATATTTTAAAATTATCGCAGCGGTAAAAATGAGTGGGATATCCAGTATGCTTTTTAGTAAGTTCGTCAACGACAGCGTAGTCGCCCTATTGTAAGACAAGCTTCTCTTATTAAATAATTCTGAATATAGTGGCCAGCGCGTCATTTCAGCCAAGACCAGTAAGCCATAAATTAACAACAGTACGTAAGGGCTTGGCAACCAAAACCAAGCAACTATAAACAGGCCAACAAAGCCCGTATATAATCCATTCAGCACGTTAATTCGAACCGATACTGATTTTTCAGGAAGGAACCACTGGATATTGCGAATAAGCAGAAAGCTAGCCGTATTATACACTGCCCAAAACAACCCTAACTTCACAATAGAAATACCCATGTTAATGAATGATACCTGGTGATATCGCCACAGGATTAAGGCCGAAGTAAATATCACTGTCCGACTCAAAATTGCATAAATAATTCGTCGCTCTGACCGAATAAGATGCCATGCATCATGTAATGCTCCCCGCTCTTGTTGTTCCACATCCATGTAGTGATGCGGTTCAATAATACGTAGGCAGATTATTATGGCAGCTATTACTGCCACCGAATCCAAGCTCAGCAACAACACGAACTGTGACTCAGACAAACTGTGGGCAATCAGGGCACCAATCAAAGGGGTGGCAATTTTAAACAGACGATCTGCCGCATAGTAACGTGATAACTCTCGTAAAGTCGTTTTTTCTTCGCCTAATTCCTTGGCTGTATCATAAACTAACGCATCATCCGTACCAGTGAAGCAGGCATAGGACGCAGCAATGCAGATAAACCCGACGATTATGGGCCAAAACCCATGTCCGATAATCCAAACGACCAATCCGGCCAGATAAATCAGCAACCCCAACACGAGAGTCGGCTTGCGCCCCCAGCGGTCTGCAAGATAACTTGACGGTACTTCCAAAACCAAGTTGACCACAGCAAATACAATACCGGTATATAAAACTTGGGACAAAGTTAACCCGCGTCGCAAATAAAACAAAGTACTTACGACGTTAATCAGCTTAACATTAAGCAACGCCTGCACCCAAAACATGTGGCTAAAATTTTTACGCAACCCGGCAATACGATCCATATGATTAAAACCCCTGCGGGGTTCGGTAATAATAAATAAATTTTTGTGGTCGGGCTGCCGGGAATCGAACCCGGACTACATCCACCCCATGGACGCGTACTACCACTATACTACAGCCCGGCATCGCATTACCTAGACGACGAAGAAGTCAGATTTACCCGAACCGGCTTCTTCAGCCATTTTGTGCACTAGTTCGTCCAGCTCTTCATCACTGAAAAAATCTATTGTAATGCGCCCGCCTCGGCCTTGGCGCTGAATTTTCACTTGTGTCCCCAATTTACTGCGCAATTCGGTTTCCAAAGCCATCAGTTTTGGGTCGGGAGCGGCGGCATCCATTGTGCGCTTAGCTGACAATTCGCGAACCCTTGCTTCCACCTGACGGACATTTAAGCCTTGGTCTTGTACCAATTGATACATTGCTAACTGTTTTTCTATATCGGCCAGTCCCAGAATTGCTCTCGCATGCCCTTCGCTAATCTTTCCTTCAATAACACCTCGTTGAATTTCAGCAGGCAAATTTAATAACCGCAAAGTGTTGGTCACAGTCGGTCGACTCTTGCCCACTTTCTGAGCCACTTGTTCCTGAGTCAAATGAAATGCTTTGATTAACCTGTCATAGGCTTGAGCTTCCTCAATAGCATTTAACTCTTGGCGCTGAATATTTTCAATTAAGGCGACCTCTAATTTAGTTTGGTCTTCCATCGTCTTTTTGACAATGGCTGGCACGGTTAGCATTCCTGCTAACTGCGATGCCCGAAAACGACGTTCTCCCACCACCAACTCATAGCCGTTTGCGGTTTCAGTAACGACTAGCGGCTGGATAACTCCGTGCTCCCGAATAGAATTAGCTAACTCTTGTAATGCTTCTTGATTAAAAATTTTGCGGGGCTGGTACGGATTGGGCACAACACGGCCGAGTTCTATTTCTTGGATTTGGGCATCAGTATAAGACAGTCGTGATGATTCTGCTGGCGGAGTCTGTAATGTTTGTGCCGACGGTTGCGGGGGCAGTTGCGCTGCTGGTTGTGCCGACGGTTGCGGGGGCAGTTGCGCAGGTACGGGAGCAGATGCCTGCGGTGCATCAGCCACAATCAAAGAAGCCTCAGGCTGATATTGTTCTACCGACTGCTCAGGCATCTTTTCAGGCTGTATAGGCACAGGAGACGGAGTCGAATTTGAACCCGGTGCGGGTTCGTGACTAATATTTATTTGTGGAGCTAACTGGTCCAAGAAAATTTTTTAAATTTGAAATGGTGCCGGTGGTGGGAGTCGAACCCACATGCCCTTACGGACAATGGTTTTTGAAACCATCACGTATGCCATTCCGTCACACCGGCATGAATCTGTCAACAAACTGTACCTATTTTATCAGTTTATCGACCCACCGTAAAGAGAAGTGAATACCCAAAATAGTAGATAAATATCGCTCCAATAATACCAATGGCTACCCCAGCGGCCACATCAGTGGCATAGTGATACCCTACCACCACTCGAGCCCAACCAGCCATTACACTGACTCCTAAAATAACAGCTCCCGATATTGGATGAAAGAACATAAGCATTACACCAATGCTCGTTAGGCTCGCCACGTGCTTTGACGGAAATGAGTTGAGCTTCTCAGTGCGCCGGCTAAACCATCTGCTAGTTCTGGGTTCAAAATTATACCGCTGATAAGGTCGTTGACGATGATATAGTTGAGCAACAATATTACAGAGTATGCCGCGGCTAAATCCAAATGCGGCCACACATAACAACAACTCGGCCCGTCCGTTGCGGGTGTAAAGTAGTAATGCCATTGGCATTAAAAGAAAAATAGAATAAATCGACCAAAACAGCCAAAACTGTCGAAACAGGCCAGACTGGGCTAGCTTCTGTTGTTGATGACGATAGTACTGTTCTTTCATGCTTTATTTATTCAATGCCCGGAACAGGGAAACGCAACGCTAAAGAAATAACTTCATCCTTAATTTTAGCCAACGCTTGTATATTTTCCCGCTCGGTAATAGTGCGCACAAACAAATCAGCCAAAGTCCCCATGTCAGTTTCTGTCATGCCGCGAGTTGTAACTGCGGGTGTGCCTAAACGAATACCCGACGGATCCATTGGTTTCCGAGGGTCATAGGGAATCATGTTTTTGTTGACCGATATCCCGACGCTTTCCAAAGCATGCTCGGCTTCTTTCCCCGTCGCACCCATGCTGCCAAATACATCGACTAACATTAAGTGGTTATCGGTACCTCCAGACACAATACGCAGACCTTTATCTTGCAATGCCGTTGCCAAAGCTCGAGCATTAGCAATAACTTGGGCGCTATAGGTTTGGAATTCCGGCCGCAGGGCTTCCAGGAAAGATACCGCCTTAGCTGCGTTAATATGATCGTGTGGTCCGCCTTGAAGACCCGGAAACACCGCCTTGTCTATGGCTGCGGCGAACTCTTGTTTACACATGATAATCGCTCCGCGTGGACCACGTAAAGTTTTATGAGTGGTGGTGGTAACAACATCACAGTATGGAATTGGATTTTCTAACTGCTTGCCCGCAATCAAGCCGGCAATATGAGCAATATCTGCAAACAAATATGCACCGCACTTATCGGCGATTTCTCGAAACCGTTTCCAATCTAAATTACGGCTGTAAGCGCTGAACCCAGCAATAATCATTTTTGGTTTTTCACGCATAGCAATCTCTTCCACTTCATCCATGTCAATAATTTCTGTGTCCTTCTTAGTAAAGTACGGAATAATAGTGTAGAGCTTACCGGAAAAATTTAAAGGGTGCCCATGGGATAAATGCCCGCCTTGATCTAAAGAAAAACCTAGCACTTTGTCCCCTGGCTGTAGCAAGCCCATGTATACGGCCATGTTAGCTGGGCTACCAGACAGCGGCTGGACATTAACGTGCTCGGCTCCAAATAATTGTTTCGCTCGATTGATAGCCAGTGTTTCCATATCATCCACCACCTCGTTGCCGCCATAATACCGTTTGCCGCTATAACCTTCTGAATATTTATTAGTAAAAACGCTACCCATGGCCTCCATAACCGCGGGGGTAACGTAATTCTCGGAAGCGATTAACTCAATCCCCTCTTTCTGGCGTTTTTCTTCCCGCTTTAACAGGTCGTAAACTTCTTGATCTTCGGGTAAATATTGGTAGTTCATGGATTAATTCTATCGCATTATGCGACTTCGGACAAATAAAAAAGAGACAGGCTAGGTATGTGCGTACCTTAATCCTGTCTATTCTCCTGAGGGAAACGTTACGTCTATAGATGTTCACCGCCACAAATGAGCGGCCTCTACTGTAGTTTTGAATTAAGCTCTTCCAGCAGGTCAATGAGAAACCTCTCTAAAGCTTCTAGTCTGGCGGGAGATACCTTTTTCCCCCCTTCTGATATCATCCAAAGTTCGTTTAGTCTTCTTTACCTTTGCTTCATCCTTCACGGCAGCGATCCCTCTTAGGATGGAGTCATTACGACCTGATCGTTTATTATGCATCTTTGCAATTCCTCCCAATTTGTTTTTATACTGTCCGACTTCACTATGAAATGACTGTACAATAAAAAAGGTGTATTGTCAAGAGGACGGGAATAAACGCTGCCTTATTTATAAAGAGTATTGCTTTAGAGTATCCTTAAACCTCTCAAAAGTGGTATATATTTCGGCATTCATGCCAAATTGTTCGGCACTGTAGACATTCTCTTCTGAGTCATCAAAGAACAAGGCCTCGGTTTTTTCAATGCCCAGATCTTCAATTACTTTGGTATAAAATTCTGCGTTTGGTTTTTTATAGCCGATATGGGCAGATGCATATAATTTATCAAAACTTTTAGCAAAGTTCATTTTTTCTAACATATATTCAGCTCGATGCTTTTCCTGATTCGTTGCCACTACGCAAATAATCCCTTTAGCTCTTAACTCCTGAACAAACTGAATAAGTTTTTCGTCTATAATATGCTCTGACTTAAACCAATAATCTAAAAACGCGTCCACTCCCTTATCCCAACCCCATTCGATTAGGTACGGTTGAATGACTTCTTTCAAATCTGCGTTACCGAGGCGACATTCCTTAAATGGCCCATCAAAAAAGCGATTTGTTTGCTCTTTCGAAATGCCATGCTCTACTGCTAATCTATCACTAAACATCACGGAATGAATGAGCACACCAACTGCATCAAATAGAATTGCCTTTATCATAGACGCAAATTTAAATTAACATATACAACAACGAGAACACTCCCGCTGTAATAAATAAGGCGGCAAAACTACCGGTCATAGTGAATACGATAATCCCAATTACACACGCCATAAATTTACCAAACGCTAACGCCTGCTCAAACCCCACTACATATGACAAAATGTCTGTGCTTTCCGCCCGTTCATAGGTTACGGTCGCTAGTGGAATAAATATTAAATCTTTGCTGGTGCGCGAAAGTGCATCGACAATAAAGGCGCCATAAGAGGTGCTCACGACTAATCGAGCCAACCAAACCAAGGCATAAATAAATGAGCCTGACCGCAACAACGCTATTTTGTTATTCCTGTCGGTAATCTTGCCAATATATAACGCTAAAGCAGTGGAGACTAAGGTCGCTACCGTTACCACAACACCAGTACCCGCGTAGTTACTCACTACTAAATAAATAAATATCGGCCAAATAGTTAGTACTAATAGTTCTTCGCCAAATCCAAAGTAGCCTAAAAATTTCATCGGGTATTGTTTATACAACTCCCATGTATCATGAAAATGATAATCCTTAGTTGTAAAAGAACTGTGACTCCACAACAAAGGAATAAAGGAACAGAAGTAAATGGCGGCGGCGACTGTAAACGCTACATTAAAACCATACCGCTGAACTAATAAACCACCGGCCAATGGCCCAGCGATATGCACTAAATTGATTATCGCATAAAGGGCCGAAAACTCTCGTCCGGTTTGACCAGGCCTGGCAAAGCGGGCGACGATTGAATGAAATGACGGCCAATACAAAGATTTCTCTATAGCATAGGCCAATGGCGCAAAATAAATAAACCAGCGCACATCAGCCGAACCAAACAACAAAAACCAATACGCAATCATAAACGGAATACTAAAAAATATTCCCCGATCATATCCATACCGACTGACAATTTTGGCCCCAAACGGTAAAATTAAAATATAAAGCCCATAGACACTGGCAAAAAACAACAATACTTCTGGGACGCTATAACGAATAACGGTGTACAAAAAAATTGGTTCGTACAGCAAAATAATGGCAATGCCGAGGTCGGCTATGCCAGTGGAAAGAAATAGCTCTCCCATCTGTTTTTGAATAGCATTGCTGAAATAGTGAGGTAAATGAGATTTTGACATTATGCAGTTATTATACCATCTATCAAATTACTATATTGACTAATCTTCCCGGAACAACAATAACACGCTTGGGTTCGACTCCTTGCAAGGCCGCCTGCACTTTATCTAGACTGAGTGCTATAGTTTTAATATCATCTTCTGTCGCATCGAGCGGTGCTTGTAGTTTGTCTTTAGTCTTGCCATTAATCTGCACAACAATATCGGCCTGACTTTCTGATGCTAACTCAGCATTATACTGCGGCCAATCCGAATGTTGCACTGATTGAACGCCACCTAATATTTCATTCAGTTCTTCAGTAATATGGGGAGCGAAAGGGTAAAGTAAGATTATAAAAGTTTGCAGGGTCTGCTTGCTAACAGATTCCCCTTTAACATTGTTATAAAATTTCATAAACGCTGATATGGCTGTGTTGAAATTAAACGACTGGATGTCATTGGTAATCTTTTTTGTGAGCTTATGCAATTCTCGGCTAACAAGTTCAGAGTCAACCGCAGTGCTCTGTTTATTATCATTTACCCAGACCCAAACTCGCTCCAAAAACCGCTTCAGGCCAATTAAACCATTGGTGTTCCACGGTTTGGAATCCTCTAACGGACCCATAAACATTTCGTACATGCGCAAAGAGTCTGCCCCGAACTCTTTTATAATATCATCAGGATTAATGACATTCCCTCTACTCTTGCTCATTTTTTCGCCATCGGGCCCTAAAATTAATCCTTGGTTGCGCAATTTTACAAAAGGCTCTTCAAAATCAATCAGCTTCAAGTCAAACAATACTTTGGTAAAAAAACGAGAATACAGCAAATGCAGCACTGCATGCTCCGCACCACCGACATATGTATCTACCGGTAACCAAGTGTTAATTTTATCTTTACCTGCAAACTCCTTGTCATTGTTTGAGTCAGTATAGCGGAAATAATACCAAGATGAATCTACAAACGTATCCATAGTGTCGGAGTCGCGGCGAGCTGGGCCAGCGCACTTTGGACAATTGACTTCATGAAATGTTTTGGAGCGAGTTAACGGCGACTCCCCCGTTGGCACAAAATCTACATCAGTCGGCAAATTCACTGGGAGATCAGGTTCTGCCACAGGTTGCATACCGCAAGCGTCGCAATAAATTATTGGGATAGGCGCACCCCAATACCGCTGACGGGAGATCAACCAATCACGCAACTTATAAGTAACATGCCGTTTAGCAAACCCTTCCTGCTCCATCCAATCGAGCATTTCTTCGATTAAAGCTTTGTCTATATTACGCCCAGTGAACGAGCCGGAGTCTTTTAGTACGCCGCTATTATCGTGGGCATTAACCGGCTCTGATTCATTGGTTCGATCAACCACTTCATGCAATTCAATGCCGTACTTCTGGGCAAACTCAAAGTCACGAGGATCATGAGCACTACAGCGGATAATACCCGTACCAAAATCCATCAATGCAAAGTTGGCAACCCAGATTGGCATTTCTAACCCAGAAAAAGGATCAATCGCGTAGCGTCCAGTGAATACGCCTTTCTTCTCAAACTTATCTTGGTTTCGTTCGTCAGCCGTAATTAATTTGGTCTCTTCAATAAACGCTTGAACTGCTGGTTCATTACCAGTGCCCTCTACTAATTGTGTGACTAAAGGATGTTCAGGTGCAATGACAATAAAAGTATCAGCGAATAACCAAGCCGGGAAGGCACTAAATGTTTCCAGTTTGAGACCTAAATCTTTTACCCTGTGTTCAATGATCACACCCTCTTTGCGGCCAATCCAATTTCGTTGCATAGCTTTAATTGGGTTTGGCCAATCTAAAGCGTCTAAGTCATTCAGCAACCTTTCTGTGTAATCAGTAATTTTTAAAAACCATTGCGATAATAATTTTTGTTCGACTTGGGTGCCGCATCGTTCACAATGCCCATTTACTACTTGTTCGTTGGCTAAAACAGTATTGTCTTTGGGGCACCAGTTTACTTTAGCTTCTTTTTTGTAAGCCAGCCCGTTTTTGTACATCAGTAAAAACAACCAGTGCGTCCATTTATAATAGTTGGGGTCAGATGTGTTGACCTCGCGACTCCAATCATACGACAAACCAATGGCTTTAATTTGCTCGCGGAATCGCGTAATATTCTTGGCCGTAGTCTCGTCTGGTGGCACGCCCATTTTAATCGCATAATTTTCAGCCGGCAAACCAAATGCATCCCAACCCATGGGGTGCAAAACGCTATAGCCATTCATTCGCAGAAAGCGAGTTAAAATATCGGTAGCTGTATAACCTTCTGGGTGGCCAACATGCAGACCAGCTCCGGATGGATACGGGAACATATCTAAAATGTATTGCTTCTTGGTCGGTTTCTCAGACGTCTTGAAAGTACCGTGCTCTTCCCAGTAAGCTTGCCACTTCTTTTCAATTTTTGCCGGATTATACTTTTGCATATTAATTCCCAAATAATTCCTGCTCTTTACTACGAATCAAAATGACCAAGTCATCGAAATAACTTTCAACTTCTGGCGATGTTTTCACCTTCGAAGTTTTTTGATCAATCAACATTTGCAAGGTAACCCCTTCCTTCTGCCACGTTCTGCCATTATCCAAAGCGTATACAAATTTACTCTCTCCGTCCAATCGCTGTTCATAATTGTGAATGAGCCTATGGAGCTCTGGGAATTCTTCAAATTCTCTTTGCAATTGCGTTGCTGTTTTGGCTTCCCTATCCCCTTTACTGTTCAAAAACGATTTGTCCTTCTCATAAATATAAGTATCGCCAGCGTATACTTCCACTAAATCGTGGAGCAATGCATATTTTGCGGCCAAAGTACTATCTAACTCCAGTTTCTGTGAGTCGATAAGATACCACGACAACAATGCGAGCTGATAACTATGCTCAACATCATTTTCATACCGGTCTTCATTCCTCACTAAAACCCGCCGGGCCACCGCCTGAAAATCATTAGTCAGCTTAACAAACTTTAAAATAGAACCCAGAGTATCCATATTAACTTTTTTTAAAAATGTTAATGCCGAATTTTTTCAATCCCTGCGCCAACTCAGCTATAGGTAACCCAATGGCGCCAGAGTAATTGCCTTCTACTTTGGAAATCAGTATCCCGCCCAGTTCATGAATTGCATAGGCACCGGCTTTATCCATAGGCTCACCCGTAGCAATGTAGCCATTAATGTCGGCAAGTGAAAGCTTTTTGAAATAAACCAGCGTTTCTGAGAGTGCCAAAAATTGCTTACGGCCGCCGCTTTGAATTATCGCCAGTCCAGTCAAAATGGAATGCTTGGTTCCACTGAGTTTGCGTAACATGGTCGCGCCCTGTTGTTTACTTTTCGGTTTGCCCATAACTTCCTTACCTAACACAACGATTGTATCAGCAGAAATAATTATCGCGCCTGGATGTTGCTTAGCAATTGACTGTGCTTTACCCATGGCTAAAGTCATCACCAATTTTTTTGGTGACATTTTCATAGTCATATCCTCTTCGTAGTCAGGTGATAAAGCTTTAAACTTTAAGCCTGTTTTAGCCATTAGCTCTCTCCGCCGTGGCGAAGTTGATGCTAAAATTATTTTTTTGAGTTTCATATATTAAATAATTTCTTTGCGTTAGCTGTGGTGACAGTCTCTACCTCTTCTAATGGTACTTGTTTCCGTTCAGCAATCTTCTCGGCCACCAGCCCAACATACGCCGGTTCATTGCGCTTACCACGATGTGGGGTTGGGGTTAAATATGGCGCGTCAGTTTCTAAGACAATGCTACTCAGGGGAACACCTTTTACTACTTCCTCACTACGCCCAGTTTTATCAAAAGTAATAATCCCATTCATACCTATAAACGCGCCAATATCCACAAACTTTAAAGCCGTCACTAAATCGCCAGTATAACAATGAATTTCAAATCGCAAATTCGGTGTTAGCTGTTTGGCCTCTTTTAAAATTCCCAAAATATCTTCATAGGCATCCATAGTGCCCACGCTGGGCCGGCAATGAATACATAACGCTTTATCCAATTCTTGGGCCAACTTTAATTGCTTCAAAAATGCGGTGCGTTGAAGTTGTTTGATTTCATTATGATCTCGAGTTTCAGGCAAGCGATAATAATCTAACCCGCACTCCCCAATTCCCACCACTCTAGGTCTGTCCGCTAATTCTTTGTAAATCTCGTAATCAAATCCCTCCTCGCGAGTTTTAAATTTTACTTCCTCGTCGTCGTAATAATCGTGCATAAATGTATGCACCGGGTGCAAACCGACCACAGCGAAAACGTGTTCTGGAAATTGATCAAGCAAAGCGACCGCCTGGCGACTGGTGTCTATTTGCGTGCCGACATTAACCACAGCTACACCGGCTTGATGCGCTCGCTTAATAGTGTCTGCGCCATCCTCGCTAAACGCCCGCAAATTAATATGGCAATGGGTGTCTATTAATTTCATAATCATTCAATCCGCGGGAATAAATGCGGAATATTTCCAGATGATAAATTTTCCAAAGCTTTCAATATTTCATCGCTTGTATGGGTCATAAAAGGATTAAGCAGTAGCCCAATATGATGCAGTTCACCCAACAAATGCTGAATTTGTTTTTCAGCTGCTTCGTGATCCACTTTAATTAATTTAAATGGTTCGTGTTTCTGAATATAAGAATCGCAATCAGAAATAATTTCCCAAATTACATCACTGGCTTGATGTAATTTATATCCTGCCATTAAAGTCTTATACGATTCATCTCCGTTGTCATCATTCCATTTTAATGGTACAACATTATTACTAGTCGCCATCTTCAAAATCCGGCTAGTTAGATTCCCAATACCGTTGGCTAAATTAGCATTGTAACTGTCCTTAAACCGCTCCCAAGTAAAATCACTGTCTTCGAAAGTAGAAATTTCACGCGCCAAATAGTAGCGTAACGAATCAGTGGCCTGTTCTGGCGTCAGACCGAGCTCTTGCAACCTCGCTAGCAATTCATACGGATCCACCACATTGCCCAAAGATTTGCTCATCTTTTGACCACCACTATTTATGAATCCATGGATCATGATTTGCTTGGAATTGGGCAGACCGGCGGACATAAGCATTGCTTGCCACATCGCACTTTGTTGACGCAAATTATCTTTCCCAGCAACTTGAATTGCGTTGCGTTTGTCGTCAGTACCCCAAAAATCAACAAAAGTTTTTTCGTCCTCCGGCCACCCTAGCGTTGACACGTAATTAACCAGAGCATCAAACCAAACATACATAACTTGGTTATCGTCATTAGGTACAGGAACCCCCCAAGGCATTTTCGTTTTCAGTCGCGAAACACTAAAATCTTGCAGCCCATCTTTCACGAATTGTTTAATTTCATTAAAACGGAAGTCAGGCACTACGAAATCTGGATTTGCTGCGTAAAAGTCTAACAACGGTTGTTGGTACTTAGACCAACGGAAAAAATAATTCTCTTCATCTATCAATTCTATTACTAAATTGGGGTGCAAAATGCAATGACCGTTTTCTAACTCCGAATCTGTTTTCTCTAACTCACAACCGACACAATATTTCACCTGATATGTTTTTTTGTAAATATCGCCGGCAGCTAAACATTTTTCCCAAAACGCTTGAGCTGCTAACTTATGATGCGCGTCTGTTGTGCGAACAAACCTGTTGTAACTCAAATTGAGCGCTAACTTGAGCTGGTCAAATTTGGCGGCGTACTCATCCACATAAGCCTGCGTAGTCTTTCCAGCCGTTTCAGCAGAGCGATGAATTTTCAAACCATGCTCATCCGTTCCGGTGTTAAATATTACTTCTTTCCCTAACAGCCCCTCATAGCGACAAATAATATCGGCTTGGACCATTTCCAAAGCAAACCCAATATGTGGGCTTGCGTTTACGTAAGGCAAGGTTGTAGTTAAATAAAATTTTTCCATAGCTACATAATGGACTCAGTCTGAGTATCTAATGATTTTTGCATGGCCTGATTAGCTGTTAATTCAGTAACGACAAGAGTGATGGCACCAACCAATGGCACGGCCAAGAGCAACCCAAATATCCCTGCTAGCTTAAACCCAACCAGCAAAGCCAATAACACCAATAAAGGGGAGGTGCCGACAGTCTTCTGCATAATCTTTGGAACCAAGAAATATCCTTCTGTCTTTTGCACTAACACATAAAGCACAGCAACGGCCACGGCTAATGCGGGACTCTGAATTAAGGCAAAGAAAATTGCCGGAATAGCAGAAACAAAAGGCCCAATATACGGTACCACCTCTAGCAGTCCGGCTAGCAACGCCAAAAATAAAGCGTACTTAACGCCTAACAATGTTAATCCAATGTATGACATAGCAAAAATGGTCAGGCTAAGAATGAGCTGCCCTATGACCCATAATCCCATTCGTCGCTGAATTTTGCGCACCAAGCTCATAGTGAACGCTTGTTGCTTTGGCGGCACTACGGAATTAATGAAGTCTATCATTGCTTGCTGCTGAGCTACTAAATAGAAGGACACTACTAACACCGTAATCAGAGCAAACAACCCATTGAAAATACCAATCGTTCTGGTAATCAACGCGTGGCCACCAGTGGCTTCATTAAATACGCTATTAAAAGTATCACCCAAATTCGCATTTCCTAATACTAGATGCAAATTCGGGAATCGATCAAATAACTGCTGTGTGTAAAATGGCAGGTTTTGAGCCAGTACAGTAAATTGGCTGGCCACAATTGGCACAATCAGGGATATGACCAATCCAGCTAATCCTAATAAAATTATATAGACAGCTAAAACAGTCACTACTCTGGGGACTTTGCGAATATTTAAATACCCTACCAATGGCTCCATGGCCGACGCCAGGATAATTGCCAATAGCAAAATCATGATAATGTCGCGGATCAACCACAAAAACACTAACGCCAAAACGATTAGCACTACCTTAAATATGGTTTTTGTAGATGGTTCAATATACCAGGGCATATGCGTTTATTATAGCGGAAAACAAAAAATCCGGCGACTTAGCCGGATTTTTAATCGATCGTAATAATTTACGAATTCTCTAATGTTTGCTGCGCTCGCGCAATCTGATCATCAGCAATTTTTATACCTTCAAGACAGTAAGCCCTGATTTGTTCTCGCAGGAAATCGGTAAGACCTTCTGCTTGCAAATCGCGAATCAGGATGTCTTTAATGGTCTGGTCGAGTTCAGATTTTTGAATTAAATGGATAATATCTTGAATTTGATCTGTCATAAACTATATTAATTTGCTGCGGAAAGTTTTTGTTCCAATTCCTGAAACGTCGCTTTACCCTCTTCAGGGTCAATAAAATGGTCGCCGCCTACAAGCTTCATCTCTGGAAAACGGTTCATTTCTTGCTCCTGCGGGTTAAACCCAGTTTCTACTCCCATTGGCGTATGTAAATTAATTTTATTTCCAAGCTTTATTTCGCAAAGCCTTAAGCTTTTTGATGTCTGCCACTACTTTATCATGCTCAGTTTCCAAAATCAAGGGGATGTCAAGACTGCGAGACTTGAGGAATCCGAGAATAGCCTCAAACCCTTTAACTCCAATTTCTCCGTCACCAATATGCTCATGGCGATCTCGGTGCGAACCTAGTTCAACTTTAGAATCATTGGCGTGCATCATGCAAAGCTTATCGAGTCCGACAACTTTTTCAAACTGAGCGAAAGTATCGGCAGCTGCTTTCGACGTGCGCAGGTCATAACCAGAACCGAACGCATGTTGAGTGTCAAAACAAATTCCACCAAACCCTTTGTGCTTTTTTATCTTGCTCATTATGAAGGCAATTTCTTCGAATGTGTCTCCTACTACACTACCTGCACCAGCGGAGATTTCAATTAACAACTTTGTTGTCCCTTTATAGCCATCGAGCACTTCTGCTAATCCGTCTCGTACTTGCTTCAGTCCATTCTGCTCGTTGTCTTTCAGGCTACCAGGGTGGAACATGAGGTACTTGGCCCCCAGCATAGTTCCTCGCTCCAGCTCTGTGCGAATAATAGACACGGAACCATTATAAGTTTTAGGATTAATGGACCCAAAGTTGATGATGTACGGCGCGTGAATAACAAAGTCGGTAAACCCATGCTCATCCATGGCGGCTCGGAATTTTTCGATAGTCTCTTCGGTAATTGGCGCAACTGGGCCACCATGGGGACTGCGCGAAAATATCTGGAACGTTTCGCATCCTAAATCTGCCGCGTTTTGCGGCGCGTTCCAAAGCCCGCCAGCAATAGATACGTGACATCCAATTTTGGCCATGCTTTTTGGGGTTGTTTTTACATTAAGTTTTTTCGGCATCATTAAATCTTTAATAGCTTTTTAAATTTCTTGTCCTGTTTGTACGGCCCAATAATTGCTAGGTTCATTTTATTTGAGCTAAATAAAAACTTAGCCAGCTTCATCACGTCAGCGGCCGTGACCTTATCTATTTCAGCAAACAACTGAGCAGGTTGTTGAATTTTATCATGAAACGCTTCTTGCTCTAAAAACCAATCAAGCCTTGTCTGACTGTCTTCTAGTGCCAAAGTTGTACGGCCTTTTAAATAAGCTTTCGCTTTTTTTAACTCCCGTGGCTCCAGCGGTATAGTTTTTATTTTTTGCAATTCTTCTAATATAACTTTAATGGCTTCTTCCGCTTTATCGATTTGCACCCCAGCATTAACGTGAAAAGCTCCGGTATCTTGATAATTACTAGAGCTGCTATATATATAGTAAGCCAAACCCCGTCGCTCCCGAATTTCATAAAACAACCGCGAACTCATTCCTCCACCTAAAACAGCGCTTAACACCGAACCGGCGGCATTACGCTTATCATTCACATGCAGACCTCGAAAGGCCAAAGACATATGGGCTTGCTCTGTGACTTTATACCTAACAGCTAAGCCCGGGCGTTTTTGCGTGCTTGTCGCCCGCTTCCACTTTGACATTGGTTGTTTTTCCAGAGGTGCCCAATACCGTTTAATCATTTTGTCTACATCAGTTTGTTTAAACTTACCAGAAATTCCAATAATAATATTGGTGGTTTTATAATGCTTTTTCAAATAATCCAAAAACATTTTTTGCGTCAAACCCATAATAGTCTGCTTGGTGCCAATGATATCACGGCCTAAAGGTTGGTCTGGCCACATCAATTGTTCCACCACGTTATCAATTTCATATCGCGGCGAATCCTTATACATATTTAGCTCTTCAATGATCACGCCCTTTTCTCGTTCTAGCTCGTCTTTGTCTAGGAGCGGTTGTTGCAACATATCTGTTAACACTTCAAATATCATTGGCAAGTGATCATTGTGGGCTTTAATGTAATACTGCGTGTGCTCACGACCAGTGTTAGCGTTCATCTCTCCGCCAATGGAATCTATCATTTCAGTAATCATCAACGACGAAGGATATTTTTTTGTCCCTTTAAATAAAAAGTGTTCCAAGAAATGAGAGATGCCACTTTCCTGAGCCACTTCGGAGCGTGATCCGGTTTTTACAAATAGATCTACCACAACGCTCTGCGCGTCGGCGCTAGGAACAGTAATAATAGTTAATCCGTTGGGCAATACTGTGCGCTTGTATTTCATAAAATAATATTACTTTTTAAGGCTGTGTCTACCATGGCCAATCTATGCGCTCTACCATTATCTAAATACACTAAATCCTCAATGCGCACGCCGCCCGTTTTTGGTTGATAGACACCAGGTTCAATGCTAAATACCATTCCGTCAGATAATACATTGTCTGCTTGAGGGCCAACAAAAGGCAATTCATGTACTTCCAACCCCGTACCATGTCCAAGCGAGTGAATGAAATATTTTTCCAATTTAACGTGCTTTAAGTAAGCGCGAGCAATTGCATCTAGCTCTCCCCCGGTCATGCCACTTTGAGCAGTCTGGAGTGATTCCAAATAGGCCGCTTCCACATGATTATAAACTTGCCTCATTTTTGAAGACGCAGATTTTAAAAACACTGTTCGCGTAAAATCACTGCAATATCCATTTAACTTAAACCCGAAGTCTAATACAATCGGTTCACCCGATTTTATTATTTGCTCTGTTGGATGATGATGCGGCACTGCCGAATTTTTTCCTGTCGCGACAATTGGATCAAAGCTGACATCGTCGGCGCCCAGTTCTAATCCCCAAACACGAATATAGCGGGCCAACCCAATTTCCGTCCATCGCTGAGATTTCAATTTGCGTTTCATAATATCAAAAACGGCGGCAGTCAGTTGCGCTACCTCTTGTAGATTAGCAATTTCTTCAGCTGACTTAATTTCTCGCATCATGCTTACTGGGCTTATAACTGCTTTACAGGTAACCCCTTTCAACATTTTCTTGATGTGTTCAAACTCTTTTACGGAAGTGAACGACTCTATCCCTAACGATTTAAACGGCTTAACGTACTTAGCCATTTCGTGGAATGCACCAAACTTTAAACCTCTTGGCGATTCCAAAGCAAAACCCAAAAATATTGGTGGTTTTCTACTAGACTTTGGGTAAACTAAAAGACTGCCATCAATAAAGCTGTGGCCGGTTAAATATATTAAATGCTCCTTTTTGGTTACCAATAGAGGGGCTGTTAGCATTGTGGCTAACAGGTCAATCCGATGTTGCAACATAATTAAAGTTTCTCTGCTATATATTTCTCAACATCAGCAATACTAATTCGCTCCTGATCAGTAGTGTCCCGGTTCCGAATCGTTACTGTATCATCTTCTAGCGATTGAAAATCAACGGTCACACAAAACGGTGTTCCAATTTCATCCTGACTGTAATAGCGTTTCCCTACGTTACCCCGTTCATCCCAGGCCGTAGTGAATTTCATTTTCAATGCGTCAAAAATGCCGCGTGCTTTTTCTACCAGCTCCGGCTTGTTCGCCAGTAACGGAAATACTGCCACTTTATAAGGAGCGAGGGCTGGCGGCAACTGCAAATAAATCCGCTTGTTGTCATTCTCTCCTTCTTCCCGATAAGAATTCAAAAGCACCATGGCCATTAGTCGATTAATGCCCACGGCCGGCTCTATCACATGTGGGACAAATTTTCGATTGGTATGTGGATCGGCGTATTGCAAATCAACACCCGAGTGCTTCATGTGTTGCTGCAAATCATAGTCAGTTCGGTAGGCCAAGCCCCACAGCTCTTTGAAACCGAACGGAAAGTTGTATTCCATATCTTCTGTTCGCTTGCTGTAAAAACTACGCTCCTGATCATCATGCTCACGCCAACGCAAATCTTCTGGGGTAATATTCAAAATTTCAGTAACAAATTGCCACATGTCTTTTTTCCATTGTTCAAATAATTCTTCCCACTTAGCTGCTTCTGGGTCAAAGAAGTATTCAATCTCAGCTAGTTCAAATTCTAGAGTGCGGAAAATAAAATTGCCTTTAGTGATTTCGTTGCGGAAACTCTTACCGACTTGGCCGACCCCGAATGGCAAGCGCACCCGTGTTGAGTCCAATATATTTTTAAACGATACAAAAATCCCTTGTGCAGTTTCACCGCGCAAATAGGCTTTAGATTGGGCTTCCGGTACAATCCCAATATTGGTTTCAAACAGTAAATTAAACCGACGAACGGGGGTCCAATCAAACTTTTTGCAACTAGGGCAAGCAATTTTATTTTCCTGAATAACTGCATCGAGCTCAGAGTCGGTCTTGCCTTCCACTAAGATACTTTCCCCTTTCGCTGTAAAAAAATCTTCAATCAAATGATCTGCGCGGGTGCGGTGTTGGCAATTTTTGCAATCAATCAACGCGTCAGCAAAACCGGCCACGTGACCACTGGCTTCCCAGACTTTGGGATGCAATATGATAGATGAGTCCAGTCCCACCATGTCGGGCCTGGAACGAACAAAAAACTGCCACCATGCATCTATAATATTCTTTTTTAATTCCACACCGGTTGGCCCATACTCATAGCTATTTGCTAGGCCGCCATAGATTTCACTACCAGGAAAAACAAAACCACGTCGCTTGCACAGCGCTACAATTTTATCCATCATATCTGGGTTTTTCATGCCCTAAGTATAGCAAAAGCCAGCCTGAGCGACAACGAGCCTATTTCATTCGCTCAACATCAAAGCGCCCTTTATTTTCCCCATATCCTTCTCTAGTTTGACGATGCGCACGGCTGCATTACCGCCCGCCTCCAACTTTCCAATTCGACCATTCATGGAGTCCAATCGAATGCCAATCTCTTGGAAACGTACATCCACTTGTTGGAACCGAATTTCAATTTTATCAAATCGCTTATCAATTTGAATAAACCTAGCGTCAATCTGCTCGAAACGCTTATCTATTTGAATGAAACGTTCGTCAATCTGTTCGAAACGTTCATCCATCTTATCGAAACGCTCGTCAATCTGCTCAAATTTGAGATCCATTTTCTGGAAGCGCTCTTCCATGGGATTGGCAATTGTTTCGGCAATAATGCTTGCTAGCTCGTCAATGGCGTTCTGAACATCCTGCTTAGTTGCCATATTTGCCAAGTCATATTTAACGGCAAAGTTGTCTAGTGTTTTATCAAGATGCTGTTCGAAGTATTCTTTTGTTAGTTCCATAGTGCTTTGATTTTAATCGTATTTGCACTATAACAGAGCAGTGTTCAAGATAAGTTAAAGAAATTCTAAAGTCTTGCTAAAATAAACACACTACTGACTTTTAATCTAAGGTGTGTTTGATGTTTGATGTCGCAAATATCGGGAAGCAGAACGAGGATTATCAGAAATCTCTCGATAATTAAACAAAATTTCATCAAAATAGTCATATTGAATGGCGGTGCGAATTTTTTCCATCAAATTTAAGTAAAATCGCAAATTGTGCATAGTGGCTAACCGCGTGCCCAATATTTCTCCACTAGCCAATAAGTGCCGCAAGTAAGCGCGGGT
Organism: Candidatus Doudnaibacteriota bacterium; assembly: GCA_038230955.1. Classification (GTDB taxonomy): domain Bacteria; phylum Patescibacteriota; class Doudnabacteria; order UBA920; family UBA920; genus JBBRMG01. Next base: position 73,031 of record JBBRMG010000001.1, read on the forward strand.
ATGGTTTAAGCATAAATAACAGTTACAGCTCGTATCGACTGGCGTAAAATCTTCTTTGTACTTTTCTAGTCGTACATCCATGGTTTCGTAGCCCTCTTTACCCTCATCATCACGGGCCGCAATATATAGGCGCCCATGGCGAGCTTCGCGAGTTGGAATTACACAATCAAAAGTATCACAGCCCCGAGACACGCCTTGGACTATGTCATAAGGAGTACCAACGCCAAGTAAATGCTTCGGCGCATTCTCCGGTAAATATGGAATTGAATACTCAACAGCGCGCATCATTTCTTCATGTGGCTCACCCACCGCTACACCACCAATGGCGAACCCAGGAAAACCAAGCTTAGCCATTCCTTTAGCGCTTTGCTCACGCAAATCTGAGAAGCTTGCACCTTGCACAATCCCCCACAGCTTTTGTCCTGGGTTAATAGGGTCAGCAGATGCCATAATTCTATCGTACTCACGAATAGCTCGTTCAGCCCATCGCTCAGTTAATTCAATAGATTCTTTACTGCGAGCATGTTCAAATGGATAGCCAGGAAAATCATCCAAAATTAAGGCTACATCACTGCCCAGATTAGCCTGAATATCTACAGATTTTTCTGGTGATAAAATTTCTTGCTTACCGTCTAAATCAAACTGAAACAGCACGCCGGCTTCCATAACTTTACGGAACTTGGCCAATGAAAAAACTTGGAACCCACCCGAGTCAGTGAAAATCGGCCCTTTCCAGTTCATGAACTTGTGCAGTCCCCCAGCTTTATAAATTAACCCATCGCCGGGTCGCTGCCACAAATGATAGGTATTAGCCAAGACCATGGTCGCACCCCAAAATTTAATTTCCTCACTGGTCACTGTTTTAACAGTACCTTTGGTACCTATAGGCAAAAACTGCGGTGTTAAAACATCGCCATGTTCAGTATGAATTATGCCGTTGCGGGCCAACGACTTACCATCTTTTTTCAGTATTTCGAAGTAGTCCATATGTATATATTAAATACTGGGGGTTACCGTATCGAAACTAGGTTGCCTAGGAGCTGCGCTCACTAAGTGAGCTAGCTCCTGACGGCGCCAATAGTTTCTCTAACGGCAACTCCCAGTATCAAAGTATTGCAATAGTAATTTTAACGTGAAGACCGACCGCGGTCATTCCCACCGCTGCGACGGAACCCGCCGCCGCCACTGCCGCCAGAAGATGGTCGCCGCTCAAAACTCCCTGCACTTGCAGCACTTGCGGCTAACTGTTCTGGGGTGGCTTCCGGCGCAAATGGTTTGTGAGTTAAGTTAATCCGGCCTTGGTCATCAATTTCTTGAACTTTTACTTTCAAGATATCACCAACCTTCACCACGTCCTCAACTTTAGTCACCCGGTAATTTGCTAATTGAGAAATATGAACCATTCCGTCTTTGCCAGGAAGAATTTCAACGAATGCACCGAAGTCCATAAGTTTTACAACTTTGCCGTCGAACACTTCACCCGGTTCAACTTCACGCACAATATCTTTTATCATTTGCAAAGCTTTATCAGAAGCGGCGGCATCGACAGAGGTCACCATGACTAAACCACTGTCTTCAATATCAATTTTTACGCCTGGGCATTCAGCAATAATTCCGTTGATAACTTTACCACCAGCCCCAATAACTTCGCGAATCTTTTCTGGATCAATCATGAAAGAGGTAATGCGTGGAGCATACTTGGAAAGATCGGCACGAGGTGCATCCAACGCTTCTTTCATCTTACTAATAATATGCATGCGAGCAGGCTTTGCTTGTTCCAAGGCTTGAGCCAAAATTTCTGCGGTTAGCCCCTTTACCTTAATGTCCAACTGAAGTGCACTAACACCTTTTTCGCTACCAGTAACTTTAAAGTCCATGTGACCGTTAAAATCTTCAATCCCGGCAATGTCAGTTAAAACTTTGAAATGGTTTGTATTCGATTCATCCATAACCAGGCCCATAGCTACGCCACCAATAATATCTGTAATCGGTACACCAGCATCCATTAGTGCTAAAGTTGAACCACAAGTACTGGCCATAGAAGTAGAGCCGTTAGAGGACATGGTTTCAGAAACAAGGCGCATAGTGTATGGAAAATCTTCTTGCTTTGGTAAAACAATTTCAACAGCCCGTTCTGCTAATGCCCCATGGCCAATTTCTCGACGACCAGCACCGCGTAAAGGCTGGACTTCACCGACACTGTATCCAGGGAAGTTATAATGATGAATATAGCGCTTGGAACGCCCTTCGGTTGGATCCTGCATGCCGTCGAGCAACTGTTCATCGCCTTTGCTCCCTAATGTCACAATGGTTAAAACCTGAGTTTCACCACGAGTAAACAAAGCCGAACCATGAGTGCGCGGTAAAATACCAACTTCTGCTGAAATTTTCCGAGTTTCAGTTAAAGCACGGCCATCAACCCGTCGATCTTTTTCAAGAATCTGATGTTGCTGGTACTTTTTAAGCACCTTATCAATGGCATCATTAGCGTCCTGAGAAACTTTCACTCCTTCAATTTCACCCAGAGCGGACTGAGTCCCTTCAATAACTTCTAAAATTAAAGCGTTCATATTTATTTCTCGCTGGGCTTTATCTGACACATAAACGGCCGCTTCTATCTTCGCGTCAGTCAATAAAGCTTTAACTTGCTCGACTACCTGCGGGTTTAATTCATGAATTGATGGTGTCACTTTGTCATGACCGACTTCAGTTTGGAACTTAACCTGTGTTTCAGCCAACGCTTTCAAGTGAATCTGGGCGAATTTAATGCCCTCTACTATTTCTTCTTCCGATACCAAGCTAGCCCCAGCTTCTACCATAATAATATGTTCGGCAGTACCACAAACAATTAAATCTAACGGGCTTTGATCGCGCTGTTCATGAGTAGGATTAACAACATACTGACCGTCTACCTTACCCACGCGCACGCCACCAACAGGACCGTCAAATGGAATGTTGGAAATATGTAAAGCCATGGCAGCAGCATTCACTGCTAACATATCAGGATCATTTTCGCCATCGAAAGACAATACAGTGACAACCACTTGCACGTCATTGCGCATTCCATAAGGGAACATTGGGCGCAGAGTACGATCAATAACACGGCCGGTTAAAATAGCATCATCCGTAGCGCGACCTTCACGCTTGACCCAACGACTACCCTTAATTTTACCCGCAGCGTACAAACGTTCTTCGTAATCTACTAGCAGTGGGAAATAATCGATATTATCTCGCGGTGTTTTCTTCAACACAACAGTGGCCAGAACGACTGTGTCGCCTAACCGAGCTACCACTGCGCCATTAGCTTGCTGAGCCAGTTTACCTGTCTCAAAGCTAATGTTCCCGTCACCAATCGGTACGGAGATCTTTTTTTCTTCCATAGTCTTATTCCTTCCGGTGTATCTATGCAGGAGCGGAAAGAAATTCCAAACATCAGAGTTTAATACCAATGTTTAAGCTATAATGCTTGGAATCTGCCTCTACAATTTACACCAAATTAATTTAACTGTCGTTCAGATCGAAATCTCTTAAAAACAATTCCGGATCTGGGGTACTGCCATAAAGAAAATGGCTAACATTTTCTTCAAACAAGTTCGCTGGCTTTGCTCGCAAGCGACCACGCTGCTCTTGCCACACTTCCCACCTCTTCATAAACTCTCTATAAGAGTCTGTTCCCGGGGCACCGTATCGGGCTTCAATTAGCTCCGACTTAATCTTATCTGCGATTACAATAAACTGGCTTTTCTCATCCCAGCCGACTCCGCCCACAGTGCGCACGGCAACTTTAATCTCTTGAATTTTCGGGTCAGCAAAAATTCGATTAACCACTTCCTCGGCTAATCCTATCCACTCACGCTCAAACTGATCAAGATCAACATTCATTAGCTACTAGTATCTTTTTTCAATTTCAACTTGTCAGCAATTTTTTCGTAGCGCTTTTGGTCCTCACCTTTGAGGTATCGAAGCAAACGGCGGCGATTGCCTACCATCTTCAACAAACCGCGGCGGGAATGATTATCCTTGCGATGAATTTTCAAATGCTCGCTAACCTGATCAATCTCTTTGGTTAGAATAGCAATTTGCACTTCCGGGCTACCGGTATCGTCTTTATGCGTCTGAAATTTCTTTATCAGAGCATCTTTCTCTTTTTTACTTAACATAAGGTCTCTGCCTTTCGTCTGCACGTGGCAGGCAGTAAAAGAAATCCTGCCCGTGGTAACTAATTAATAACTGTCCACATTATAAAGAAAAAACTGTTTTTTGGCAAACTAGAGCTTTTTTTCGAATCGACAGCGTAGTAAACCGGGTAAATTTTTCATTTGATTGAACGAGCTAATCACTATCCCTATTCCACCACCTGGCATTTTTTTAATCAACGGGTTTACATCCATATTATTTAAAGCCGACTTCTTGATAACATAATGGTCATTAATCGTACCGGGCTGATCAGCGTTCACCATACTAACTTCAGAATACTGACCAGGGTGTAACTGATAATGTTTATATTCCTCTCGTGATCGCTCAGTCGCAAAATCAAAACCGTTCTTAAGTAGCCACTCAGATACTGGTGGCTGGGAACTAGCCGCTATTATAGCGTCCTCATTCACTAGACCCAACTGATGAATTAATTGTAGATATTGTTCAGTTTTTTCCCAAAACTCTGTCCCCGTAATACCTAACCCCTTAGTGTTAATTAATCGATGCTCCATATCCCATCGATGTAAATATGAATTTAAGTGACGGGCTACAATAATCTCCCCCATCTTGGGATCCCCGTCTTTAGCCTGTAGGCTAAAACTAACAAATTCATCTCCGGAAGACCGAATATCACGATCTATATAATATGCATAATCACCCCACTGTTTCTTGTAAGCCCGTTTTATCAGCGATTTATCATCTTGTTTAATAGTAAACCTGGAAGCGGTCCAATTATCTTCCACTTCTTTAGGGTCAAACGGCTCTAAAAAGGCCGCCTTAACGTCGAGCTTATTCTCGCCCGCATGCATATTATCCAAAAATTCAGGGTTTTGTTGTTCTGGGTTCATATATATCTATTATACTAAATTCCACTAGAAGCGGTATAATGAATTTATATGATCCAATCAGAAACCAAAACCAAAGTCCGAGCTAACTCCCCTTTAAATGACTACATCACCGATTTCTTAGAATACTGTGAAATTGAGCGGAACCGGAGCCAGCTAACTATTCAAGCTTATGACCATTACTTACGACGGTTTGCAGAGTTTGCCCGCGAGCAAGGAATTAATACCCCAGAAAATATTACGCTCGATACTATTCGGGCCTTTCGGCTGTATTTAAATCGTCTCCCCGCCAGAGATGGACGAAATTTGAAATTAGTCACTCAGCAATACCACATTATTGCGATCCGGGCATTTCTGAAATATTTAATTAAGCGTGACGTAAAAACTTTTGCTCCAGAAAAAATTGAGTTAGCTAAAAACCCGTCGCGTGAAGTCAGTGTGCTGACCAACGACGAGATTAAACGATTGCTCCAAGCAATTGCACAGGAGCCCTCAGAAATGCTCCAACTACGAGACCGGGCTATTCTGATAACTTTGTTTTCCAGCGGTCTGCGTATTTCTGAATTAGTCAGCTTAAAAAAGGATGGGCTGAACTTAAAGCTCGGTGAATTTACTGTTCGCGGTAAAGGTGACAAATTGCGCTTGTCTTTTTTGTCTCCCGATGCCATAGTCGCCATCAATGCGTATTTAAAAAAACGGGTTGATAATCATCCGTCATTATTCATAAGCCATAGTAAAGTTGGCGAATCTGTCACTAAACAAATGGAGGCGCAGGGCTCTAAGGGTAAAGTGATCGGGCTAACACCGCGGAGCATTCAGAGACTCGTAAAAAAATACTGTAAGATAGCGGGTATTATGCACCAAGTTAGCCCTCATACTTTCAGGCATTCCTTCGCCACAGACTTACTCCAAAATGGCGCCGACATTCGCAGCGTGCAATCCCTACTCGGCCACGCCTCTATTACCACTACGCAGATATACACTCACATAACTAATCAGGGTCTCAGGGATATACATAAAAAATTCCATAGCGCTGCGGAGTAGCATCAAAGAAAATAAGCCTCTCATTGCAACGAAACTAGGTCGCCTAGGAGCTGCACTCACTTCCGTGAGTTGGCTCCTAACGGCTCCAATAGTTTCTCCTGCAACGAGAGGCTTACTAATTTGCGTTACTCGCAGCTCTGTGACAATAGATTTTACCTTGCTTAAAGTCCAGTCATGTGGTATAGTTTGTGAGTTATTTCTGAAATACATATGGCCCCGTAGCTCAGATGGATAGAGCGTCAGCTTGCGGAGCTGAAGGTCGCACGTTCGAATCGTGCCGGGGTCACCATCAAAAAAATTATTATGTTCACTATAAAACTTTACAACTCAATTTTACCCGTACCCACCCCGACTCAATGAGACGTGGTTAATTAAAGTTGTGCGCAAACAAATTTACCCGTCTCATATGAGGCGGTTTTTTGTTTGTCTTCGCCCTATTAGATTCTCACGAAAATAACAGGGCGGTAGTAAATAAGGCCGGACCTTATATCTAAATCAGAATCGGAGGATATTATGAAAGAACAAAGAATTGTGATTATTGGTAGTGGTGGAAACATGGGAGAAATATTTGTTAACCGCCTTTTGGCAAGCGGATACCCCTCGGAACAAATCATTGGCTCAACCCGAACCAAACCAACCCAAAATCGCATGAAAGCCAACTATGGAATAGAGGTATTCCGTGACAATATAAAAGCTGTTTCCCAAGGAAACATCGTTATTCTGGCAATTAAGCCTGACGTTGTGCCAGTGGTATTGCCTACGCTACGTGATCATATTAGAAAAGACGCAATGATCATATCAATTGCCGCAGGGAAAACTCTCGAAACCATAACCGAACTAAGTGGTTGTCCCAATGTAGTCCGCGCTATGCCCACTATTTTGGGTATAATAGGAGCCAGTCTCACGTATTGGACCAACTCAAGGGATTTACCCTCAATGCAAAAAGCTGACGCGGTAAAAATCCTGAAGACGTTGGGTAAAACGATTAACACCGTCAATGAGCAGGACATTACCAAGGCTACTATTTCTATTGCCAGCGGCATTAGTACTGTCCTCTACATTTTGGAAGCTTACGAGGATGCTTGTGTGCGTCTCGGACATCCGAGAAATGAAGCCAAAATAATCACGGAGGAAACTTTCTTGGCTACTATTTTATTTGCCAAGAAAAATACTGGTTCTCATTTGGCAGCTCTAAGGAACAGGGTGACTTCGGCTGGGGGCACTTCGGCCGAAATCCTTAGCGTGCTGGATAAAGCAGGAACTCGTGGAATTATCGGCGATGCATTAATGGCAGGTTATAATCGCGCATTAAAGCTGGGCTGATAAATAAAAATGCCGCTAATAGAAAATGTAACTATACATACTATTAGCGGCTATTATTTTAGACCAACTGCGGGTTAAGCCCTTACCGATTCTGCCCGTTCATGTAGGTCAATTGGATAGACCCCTGTAAAACAGGAGGTGGAGAACATACCCTCCGGCAAACCTGTAGCCTCCATCAATCCGTTCAGGGATAGATAGTGCAACGAGGTCGTCCCAATGTAATTCCTCACCTGTTCCACCGACATGTTAGCGGCAATCAAGTGCTCCTTGTTGGGAGTATCAATACCGTAATAGTCCGGGTACATTATGGGAGGCGAGCAAACCAACATGTGGATCTCTCGTGCTCCCGCATTACGCACCAACTGAACCAATTCCTTGGAAGTGGTACCCCTGACAATGGAGTCATCAATTAAGACCACTCGTTTGTCATTTACGATGTGCGGCAACGCCACTAGCTTCCGCTTGACCCCTAACCTGCGAGCATTCTGATCCGGTTGAATAAATGTTCGATGAACATACCGATTCTTTATAAACCCCTCTCGCGTAGGAATACGCAGTGTCCAACCATAAGCGGCGGCGGCGTGAGTGGCGGTTAAAGGAACAGGCACGACTACATCAGCTTCAACCGGACATTCTTGCGCTAAGATACGACCGCAATTATAGCGGACATCTTCCACAACCTTCCCGTACATAACACTATCCGGTCGGGCGAAATAGACGAACTCGAAAATATCGAGCTTGGGATTACTAGGCATCACCTGAAAAGATCGAACACCTTTCGCGTCTACAGTGACCAGTTCGCCCGGGTTAATTTCCCGCACGAATTTGGCACCGATGACATTCAAAGCACAAGTCTCAGAAGCAAATACTGTAGCACCATTAAGCGATCCCATAACTAGCGGCCGAATGCCGCATTGATCACGAAAAGCAAACAACTGGGTCTTGGTCATCGCTACCACTGAGAATGCTCCAGTAAACAATGGGTATGCATTAATAATGGCTTGTTCATAAGACATGCCAAAGTCCTTGTACCATTGTATGGCATAGGCCATCAGTTCAGAGTCTGACTGACCGATAATATCTTGGCCTTTTTGGCGAAGAAAATCTTCCAGAGCCACCACTGACGGCAAATTACCGTTATGAGCCAACGCAAACTCCCCTTTCACCAAAACAGGCTGGGCATGATGTAGTCCCCCTCCCTTGGAGGTAGAATAACGGTTATGACCAACAGCAATGTCACCCCTCATGCCGCGAATTACCCACTCGTTATAGACACTCAAAACCAAACCTTCTCCTGTGAAATGGGAAATTGCTTCCCCGTCCGAAACAGCCATGCCGCTGGCCTCTTGACCGCGGTGCTGCAAACCGAGCAAACCATCGTACGTCACCTGACTTACGTTTGACCCGGGGCCATAGACACCAAATACTCCGCATTTCTCTCGTAGTTCATCCATGAATTTGTCCTCCGTCAATCTGACTACCAACTTACTACCAAAATAACAGTTCTGGATGAGAAAAGCGAATACTCTAAATTTTTGTTAATTATAAAAGGGTCAAACGACCCATAAAGAAAATTTTTCTATTGTAATAAAACATTTTCAATTTCTATCCTGTGCAAGTAATCCTGAATCAATTAAAGCAATCTTAGTGGTGCCCCCGCGAGGAATCGAACCTCGAACAGCGGATTAGAAGCCCGCGGTTATATCCATTTAACTACAGGGGCTTGCTTCTACCCCAATATTTTAACTGAATATAGGTTCTCCGTCTATGGCAATTTGCGCATCTCACATCACATTTTTTTATTTCACTCTTAATAGTTTTCCATGAATAATGTCCAGAAAGTAGTTTGCCCACTTCTTTAAATTTATTTCCCCTATCAGCATGATCGAAATCTAATACAATCGGATCAGTTTCTCCACAATCCAAACATGATTGAGTAGAAAGAAAAGCAAACAATTGGCTTCGTATTCTTTGCCTGTGTCTTTTCTGAGCTGCATATAAATCCTCTCGATATTTGTAGGGCATTTCAGGATTATAACATTTAATTCTAACCTTACATATAATCTCTTACTCTACATTCTCCAATAATCCATGTAAATTTATAACTTCCTGACTAAGCTGATAAGTATCGCCGTGACTAAGTAGACCCAAATAAGACTGAAATGTTGGTTCGGTCGGGTGCTCGTCTATTCTCCGAAACATTCTTTTCTTGCTGGTTGTGCGAATAACCCTATGAGTAGGAAAATGAGTCCAGCCCAAAAAATCTACACCAGATGCATAAGTTTTTATATATAACTTATTTGGATGCAACTGTAATTTTAAATTCCATTTCAGAAATCCTCCAATTTCCACAATCTGACTAATCAACCATTGTTTATCGTCAGACATTAAAACAAAATCGTCAGCGTAACGAATGTAGTGCTTTGCCCTAAGCTTATGTTTTATAAACTGATCCAACTCATTCATATAAACATTGCAAAACAGTTGGGATGTGAGATTGCCCAAAGGCAAACCAACTCCAGGTCTTGATGAGAAACTTGAAATCACTTCTTTCAGTAGCCACACTATATTTTGATCAGGAATGTTACTATTCAGTATATCTAACAACACCTCATGATTAATGCTAGCGAAAAACTTTTTAATATCACACTTCAGCACCCAAGCTGTTCTCGTGTTGTTTTTACTAACTTGCCCAACAAACAACTTAAACCTATCCAACGCTTTATGAACTCCCTTACCTTCACGGCATGAAAACGAATCAGCAACAAAGACTTGGTCAAAAAACGGATAAAGCTGTCTGTAAACAGCGTGGTGTAATAACCTATCTTTCACCGTAGCTTTATGAATACTACGAGACTTGGGGTCTGAGATATTAAATGCTTCGTATCGACCATGGGTATAATTAAACTTTGCAAGAGAGCTCTGAAGCTGTACAATGTTGTCAGCAAGGTGCAGCTCATAATTTTGTACATCTTTTCTTGCTCTCTTCCCACAAATAAATTCCTGCCAAGCAGCAAACAAATTATCTAGCGAGGTAATATCCGAATAATTCTGCAACAATTGCGCTTTCATAATTCTAATCTTTTAAAAATGCTATCCCCCCCCCAACGAATTTGACAAACTCAATCTACCAGTCTTACAAAAGACTACTGATGCTTACAAAATCTGGTACGGCTTACTTCCACACTTACCTAGATTAACTCGGTATTCTCTAGGCGAAAAAATCAATGTCCTGTTTATTGAGGTTATGGAACTTGTCCTTATTGCGATATATTCGAGCAAAGAACAAAAAACTGGGCTAATACATAGGGCCAGTGTAAAACTGGATATGCTTAAGTACTTCTTACAACTCGCCTGGGAATTAAAAGCAATCGACAATAAACAATTTAGTCAGCTCTCCCCACCTTTAGCCGAAGTCGGCAAGATGCTAGGCGGTTGGAAAAAGCAATTAAGCACAGAAACTCCTCCCGTATAGGGAGGAGTCACAAAGAGACAGTCGCGAAGGCGAGGCACAACGTCGTTGGAATTGAAGTTGTTGTCGATCCAATTGAAGTTCATCACCCACTGCTTGTCGTTCCAGTTCAAGTACGCAACGTGACGGTTACCATTAGAGTCCTTCAGAATTGTACAAAGTATCGTCTAGTCCACCACCCTTTGAATACTTTACAGAATATTCTGGGGGTTGTATTTTATTCGGGGCCTTTAGCCCGCTAATACCTTGCACCGAGTATCTTCTTGTTGAAGATTACTAAAAAACACGTCTGCCGGAAAGCGTCCCCGCCGGCACTCTGGTTTTCTAGTAACGCGAGATAGCTCCCCAGAACCGTAGCCATGGGAACGGGCTTATCTACTAAAATCCTATCAAAATTTGGACAAAAAGAAAACCCGCAAAATATAAAATTTTGCGGGGGATGCTCACTGGACCAAGGGTCCAAGAAAACATTTCCTAAAATCACACAAGAGCCTAGCATCCAAGAGCTCAAGTGCTTACTTGCGAAGGCGAGGCACAACGTCGCTGGAATCGAAGCCGCTGTCGATCCAACGGAAGCCCACCACCCACTGCTCGCCGACCCAGCGCAAGTACGCAACGTGACGGCGACCACTAGAGCCCTCCAGAATAGTGCGAAAACAGATAATATATTTCTGCCCCTGCAATTCTTCCGGTATAACTTGGCGCCCGGCTGCTTGTTCATCGAGGACGTACTTGGCAAAACCGAGACTACCGATAGCCTTGGTGGCTGTCGCACGTTTCAGCATATTGTCACCGCTGATATAGCTTTCGCTTGCTTCACACGGCGAGTAACCGAAATCGAGATTGGCGATATCAATATCACCTTCAAGATCATCGCTGACAACCACCCACCCACTAGGTACGAGCCCAGTTTCGAGTGCACTTATCGGCGTGACAATTCCGGAAGCCTTATTGGAGTACTTGATGATCGAAGAGACTATATCATCTTCCAAACCTGTTCCAGGATATCCAAGGGCAATTTGCACCTTGTCCATTGTGACGCCCGACTTTTCTAACGCAATACCGACACGCTCTCTGAGCTTGTCTCCTTGATTGTTTGATGCGGTCAATGATGTTTTTTTCATTGGCACACCTCCTTTTTGATTGTGAAAACATGTTCGATATTAGCCCCTTGAATCCAGGGTGGTTTTAATCATATTACTGAGTAAAATTTATATTATTATTATATCACATTTATACCACACTTGTCAATACTCATAAAACCCCTTATAATACCTCCATATGTCCGAACCTACGCGAATCCAAAAATTCTTAAGTGAGCAGGGAGTAGCTTCTCGCCGCAAGGCTGAGGAGTTTGTTAAATCTGGGCAAGTCCAGATAAATGGGCGCAAAGCTCAGCTGGGCGATAAAATAGATGCCGAAAATGACATCGTGAAAGTCTACGGCAAATTAGTCGAAGCCACTGGTAGCAAAATTTACATTGCCATTAATAAACCGAAAGGGTACGTTGTCAGCAAAACCGACCCTCGCGGCCGCAAAACTGTATTTCAGCTTCTTCCCGCCGAACTTCGCACTAAAGTATGGAATGTTGGCCGTCTCGACTTCGACACCGAAGGACTGTTAGTTATGACCAATGACGGCGAATTAACCCAACAACTAGCTCATCCAAAATACGAACACGACAAAGAGTACGAAGTTATTACCGATGCAATGCCAACAGATACTCAACTCGACAAGCTCCGTATGGGCGTAAAAATTGCCACTGGCCCCACCGCTCCATCAAAAATAAAAATGCGCAGTGGTAAAGTTTACATTATTGTGCACGAAGGTAAAAAGCGCCAAGTTCGTCGGATGTTTAATGCTGTCGGCTTAGGTGTGCATAACCTCAAACGCGTGCGCATGAATAAATTAAAACTACCGGATATTGCTCCGGGTGAATATGTCACATTCAAAAAAGAAGACATTATCTAAATTCTCTGCCCTACCACGAGTAGACAGAGCCAGTATTATTGTTATTGCTATCGCGATAGCACTAGGTCTGTTCATGCTGATTAAACCTAAGTTTACTTCCCCGCCCAAAATTAGTCCGTCCACAGAGTCGTCGACTTCGACCCCTAACACAAATTTGGATAACCATACAGTCGTCAAACCAGCTGAACTAAAATCAACAGTCACTCTAAAAGTTCCGTTCACTGCCCAAGCGCCAACATCCAACTGGGATGAATTACATAATGAAGCTTGCGAAGAGGCTTCTGCTATAATGGCTTATGAATATTTTATCGGGAATAAACAAAGTGTATTGCCCGCCAAGGATGTTGAAACTGAAATATCCAAACTAACCAATTGGCAAACCAAAAACCAAGGTTACAATCTAGATCAAACTAGCCCTGAAGTAGCGAAAATGGTGCAGTCTGTCTACAATTTGAAAGTTGACATCGCACCAAATTTTGATGAGCCCCAAATTAAGCAAGCTCTCAATGACGGCAATTTAATTATTATCTCATTCAACGGTCGCCTACTTGGCAACCCAAACTACAAAGCACCTGGACCAGTCCATCATATGATGGTTATCACAGGGTACGATTCCAAAGGGTTTATTGCCAATGACCCCGGCACAAAAAAAGGTCAGAATTACCATTATACATATGACATTTTGCACACTGCCGCTGCCGAATGGAGCCAAGAGGACAAAACTACTCACGCAGACCAAAAAATTGCGCTCATCATCAGTAAATCTAACTAATAACCAATCTACCTTATGAAATTACTTTGGCGTTATCTTCGGACCTATAAAAAGCTGCTCGCCTTCGCTTTAATTCTTGGCACCATCAATCAGGTATTCTCGTTGTTGGATCCACAAATCTTTCGTCTCATAGTAGACAATTATGCTACCAAAATCGGTCAGCTCACCGGTAACCAATTCTTTCACGGAGTGGGGCTACTCTTACTAGCAACCATCGGTGTGGCTTTCGTTTCGCGCGTGGCCAAAAGCTTTCAAGACTACTACGTAAATGTTATCACTCAACGGCTAGGCACTCGAATGTACTCCGACTCTGTCGCTCATTCTTTCTCTCTGCCCTATGCAGTATTTGAAGATCAACGGTCTGGTGAATTTTTACAAAAATTGCAAAATGCCCGGACGGATAGCCAGCTCCTCATTCAACAGTCTATTAATGTCTTGTTCATCTCGGTCATTGGTATTCTGTTTGTCCTCACATACGCCTTTTATGTCCACTGGCTCATTGGGACCGTTTATGCTCTTATTATTCCGGTTTTGGGCAGCGCTACATTCTTTATTTCCAAAGGAATCAAACGAGCTCAGGATACGATCGTCAAACAAACTCAAGAGCTAGCAGGGTCCACCACTGAAACTTTGCGCAACGTAGAATTGGTCAAAAGCTTGGGCTTGGAAAATCAGGAAATCAAACGACTGAACGACGTTAATGAGGCAATCCTGCGGCTTGAATTAAAAAAAGTGCGCTTAGTGCGCAGTCTAAGTTTCATTCAAGGGACACTCATTAACGCGCTTAGGTCAGCTTTAATGTTATTAATGCTATGGTTGATATACCAGCATCAGGTGTCTCTTGGCCAGTTCTTTAGTTTACTGTTTTACTCATTCTTCATTTTCCAACCACTCGGCGAACTCGGTAATGTAGCCACAAAGTATTACGAGACCCAAGCCAGTATGGAACGCTTGAATGAGATTTTACAAACCCCACCAGAAGAAAAACCAGAGCATCCGCAAGAAGTGGAAGATATCCAAAACATTGAATTTCATAACCTCACATTTCAATACAGCTCAGCTAATAAGCCGGCTGTCAAAGACATTGAATTAAATATCAAATACGGCGAGACTGTGGCTTTTGCCGGACCATCTGGCTCGGGCAAAACAACATTAATCAAACTCCTAGTAGGGTTATACAAACCAAGCACCGGAAAACTGCTCTTTAACGGAAATGATACCTCCAGCGTTGACTGGGAAACTTTCCGCAAGCGAATTGGTCTGGTATCACAAGACACGCAATTGTTTGCCGGCACCATTCGAGAGAATCTTTTATTCGCCGCTCCCGAAGCTACGGACGAAGAATGTCTGAAAGCATTGGAGCAAGCTGCCGCTAACACTATTGTCGACAAAGGCGATCAAGGTCTTGATACCAAAATTGGCGAAGGCGGCTTAAAACTATCGGGTGGTGAAAAGCAACGTCTGGCCATAGCCCGGGCTCTGCTCCGCAATCCTCAACTTATTATTTTTGATGAAGCCACGAGTTCTCTTGACTCTCTCACTGAAGAAGAAATTACTCTGACAATAAAACAGATCGCGAAATCGCGACCTGGTCTAATTACTGTACTAATTGCTCATCGCCTCTCTACCATTGTTCATGCCGATAACATTTTTGTGTTAGAAAAAGGGGCAATTGCAGAATCGGGCAATCATCAAAGCTTGCTGGATCAAAAAGGTTTGTACGCTGCCCTTTGGCGCCAGCAAATTGCTAGTGACAGAACATAGCAAAGACTAAAATAGGTTTGTAAAAAGGAAACGCTACTCTTTCTTCTGCACCTTCAAGTCTTCCAGGTCCTGCATCAATTTTTGCAAATCCTTTTGGATAGTGCCAAGCGTCGCTACGGTAGTGACATCATGCAAATCATCCTTGGCATCTTCTTCTTCTAACTTGTCGACATCCTCTTGGATTTCATCAACATCTTTTTCAATGCCTTCAACATCTTCTTGAATTTCGTCGATGTCTTTTTCAATGCCTTCAACATCTTCTTGAATTTCGTCGATGTCTTCTTCTACCTCTTCTAAACTTTTTGTGTTGCGATTAACAGTCATCTGAATAAAAATTGCGAGATAAATTGCTTCCAAAGAAACAGCAGTAGTCAGCACCAATAATATTGTGTTTAAATTAATACCGAGAACGGCTAATGCAAACGCAGTAATAAATAAAATAGTGTGCACTACTAAAGACGAGGTTGATCCAACCCAATTGGTAAACCGTTCGGCTAACCCATTTTCTTCACTAAATTTTACTCTGTTCTTTGGAGCCATATATTTGAATAATTTATTATACCGTATTTCCTGAAAAAAGTAAAGAAAAAAGCTATCGGTAGTTAAACCAACAGCCTTAGAACCAATCGCTGACAATCGCTACTGATCGCTAAAATAAATACTACGCAGATATAAGATCCTTGTGTTCAATCACTTCTGGCCAGTGGTCGGCTAGAGCCCAAAACTCTGCTTCGTAAATGAAATGTAGTGTAACCCACATCCCCCGGGCAAAAGCTTGACCCACTCTAAGATAACACGTGTCAATGAGAACATACCAAGCATGGCAATCGTGCTTAATCCGTTCGCGGACTCGGGCATTTGCATCGATATTCGAGTTAAACAAATGCTTGAGAAATTCATCCCCCGCATCGTCCAATTGCTCTATTTCATTCAATAGCCAGAAAAGCCAGTCAAACTCCTCTTGATTATTCTGAACAAACTTATTCATCAGCGAGAACATAAAAGTTGCCCCCTTCAATGTATCTCCGTCGGTATACTGATCGGTGTATTCCAGCAATAGGAAGCCGGTAGTAATGAATTTGGCATTGAACATCTTATCCAATACAGAATCGCTATTGCGAAAAGCTTTGGCTTGCTCGACTAGTTCATTAACGGATTGCTTGTCCAAACATAAATGCGCCTTGTTGTGCAATACTTGAGTTAGCATATATAAAGACCCCCTTTTATTCTTGTTATATCACACACCAATTCCGGGGTCAAATAACCAAACCCTCCCTTAGCGGAGGTATTGTATTGCATTTAACCAGTCTCCCGTCTGACTTTTACTCTTTACATACCCAGCGATGTTTATAGTCGACCCTTTGTGAATGCCCAGATGTAAGTGTTTTCGTTCGCCATCTGTTTCGATACTGAATCCAGTGCCTAACAGACCTAATTGCTGACCAGCCTTTAAGCTGTCACCGACATTTATTTCAATGCTAGACAAGCGCAGATGACCATATATTACCGTCACTAGTTGTTTATCAATTTCGCAACGCTGGACAGCCACACCACCATACCCTTGCGCTATGCGTTTAATTAACAATGGCCCGTCGCAAATCGCCGAAATAGAAACATCGCGACTAGCTTCTTCCGGAAATGTTTCAAAATCTACACCGGTATGAAATCCTGTGAAATGCTCCGGTTGAACTGGTGAATTTTTGGGAGTCACAAAGTTACCAAAAAGTTTTAATGTAGCCCGTTCAGCAAATCTATCAATCGGGGCCACAATACTAGCGCTGACGACTGGTGATGTCGCCGGTGTCTCAGTCGCTAGTGTATCGGTATGAACCGCAGTATTATTTTTAGTATAACTAGTAACAGAATTGCTAGAGCGGTGGACAATTGCTACTACAATGCTTAATATAATGAAAACGCCTATCGCAATTATTATTTTCTGTGCATAGCTTTTATTCATAGTATAATCAGTATACCACTTTAAAACATTCGCCTATGTCTCGGACCAAAAACCCCATCAGCCTGCCTAGTCAATTACTCATTCGGAATATTGCAGAAATCATTGGCAAACGGATTTTAATTATCGGCCTACCTGAGACCGAAACGTTGCTTCACCTTCAAGACTTGCTTCCTAAGGTAGATCTGACAATTTACGAATATGACTACGCCGCTTTTCGGCGGATTAAATCACTCCACCCGGATTCCCATTATGGCCCTTGGTATAGCACAGGTAAAAAGCATGACGCTGTGATTCTCTATTTACCCAAAAGTGATATCCTTATTGAAATGATGTTACGCATCGTTAATAATGCGCTAACACCGGGAGGCACAATATACGTCATTGGCGAGAAAAATTCTGGCATTAAATCATCCAAAAAAGAAATTGCTCAATACATCGGGGACACTACCTACTGGGATGTCGCTCGACACTCCGGTATTTACGGCGCTCAGTTAACCAAACCGGTAATTGTAGATAAAGGCTTAGACGAATGGGAACAAGAATATACGGAAACCATAAATGACATCACAATAAAAGTCATTAGTCTACCCGGTGTATTTAGTCACGGTCGACTGGACGAAGGCACTCGCCTGTTACTAGAAAACTTAGACATTCCAGAAAATGCGCGCGTTCTAGATTGGGGCACCGGCTCAGGAGTAATTGGGGCGTATATTAAACAACGCTGGGCTGCTACAGTGGGCGCTGTTGAAATGGTTGATAGCAATGCTTTAGCGGTTGAATCCGCTCGCAGAACTATAGCCGCTAACAAGTTAGTTAACGTGCTCGTAAATCCTTCTGATATATTTTCCGATGTGCCCGATACCTACGATATTATCGTAGCCAATCCCCCATTTCATGGGGGAGTAGAAACCGATTACACAATGGTGGAAAGATTTATCATGGACTCTTATAGTCACTTAAATAAGCATGGGCACATGTTAATTGTGGCCAATGCTTTCTTGCGCTACAAACCGCTTTTAGAAAAACGGTTTAAAACCTATAAGATCGTGGCAAAAAACAAACGTTACTTGCTATACGAAGTAGTTCGGTGATGTGAAGAATCACGGCGACCAGTTTGAGTCCGAGATTTAGCTTTAAAAGCACGGAACGGTTTAAACGGTTGCTTCCCCCGGTTATTGCTAAACGGGCGATCTGCCGGCATGCGGCTGGCTCCGGCTGGAGCAGCGGATGAGTCTGAAATATCGTCGGACATATGGATATTAGTATAAGAACGAGAACTTGGTGGGTTATTATGACGCTCTACTGGTTTGTAAGGCGCTTTGTATGGGGTATTGTGAGTAGGCTTAACAGCAGAATTAGCCCTGGAAACGTAACTAGCCTTTGCACCGTAAGACGGTTTAGCTGCTCCATAGCTCGGGCGAGAGGAACCGGTAGAACTGTGTCGTCCGGCATAGCCAGAACTTGGCCGAGAGCCAGTGCTTTCGCGAGAGAAGCCTGAGCTAGCCCGACGAGAATCTTCCATGCGAGGTGAATACTCCATAGCCCGGCGAGGAGCCGGTTCTGGCGTAGATGAGACGGGCAGCACCATGCGAATCATCCGTTCAATTGCTTTAATATCGGAGCGTTCATGTGGGCCCGCAAAAGAAATAGCGTGACCAACAGAACCAGCTCGACCAGTACGGCCAATGCGGTGAACATAATCTTCAGCATTTGCCGGTAAATCATAGTTCACTACAAGCTCAATGCCGGTAACATCAATACCGCGAGCGGCAATGTCAGTGGCTACCAAAACTCGGTACTTGCCTAGCTTAAACCCTTGCATCGCTTCCTTGCGCTGAGCCAATGACCGATTGGAATGTAGTTCAGCCGCGGTGTTGCCCATGTCACGAATGACTTTAGCAATTTTCTTTGCGCCATACTTAGTCCGAGTAAATACCAACACACTGCCACGGTACTGTTTCAATACAGTTTCCAATACACCAACTTTATTGTTCTTATCAACAAAAAACAGTTCTTGGCTAACGTCTTTGGCGGTAGTACCAGCCTGAGCGACCTCTACACGCAACGGTAATTTCATGTACTTGTTAGCTAAGCCCGCAATTTCAGCAGGCATGGTAGCAGAAAATAGCATGGTCTGGCGCTCAGAAGGAACATGCTCCAACACCTTTTTTATCTGTGGGGCAAATCCCATGTCGAGCATTCGATCAGCTTCATCCAAAACCAACACTTGAACTTTATCTAAGCGCGCAGTCTTTTGTTCTAGATGATCAATCAAACGCCCGGGGGTGGCAATAATAACATGGGGATCAAACCGCAAGCTTCTTATCTGCCGGCGAATATCTTCCCCACCAATTAAAACTACAGTTTTTAAACCAAGTCCCTTGCCAACCTTTTGCAAAGACTCATCCACTTGAATGGCCAGTTCGCGAGTTGGTACAACAATTAGGCCTTTGCTGCCTTTGAGCTGAACCAACCGCTGAAGCATTGGAATACCAAAAGCCAGGGTTTTCCCTGTGCCAGTTTGGGCGATGCCAATAATATCTTTCCCTTCAATGGCAGACGGAATAGACTGCAATTGAATGGGTGTGGGCACGGTAAAGCCCAGTTTTGTAAGGATTTCAAAGAGCTTCGGGGCAATGCCCAATCCTTGGAAGCTATCTGTCTGTGATTGCATAAATCAATTCTAATTTCTAATTAAAAATTCTGACCGGTTTTTTTCCGGCCAGAACTTATGACACAAAAATATAAAACTCAATCAATAACGTGATTATACTATGATTGAGCTTTTTTGTCAATTCAAGGCGTGGTATAATGTAACTAAGTAGTAAATATTCTATGAATAAATCTAAACTTATACCTCACAGTTTGCTCCATGCCCTAGGGGTTCTAGGGTATATAGCATTAGTGGCTTTCGTCATGAACTATGCCAACAACGCCATACCGAGAGCATCGGGTATTATAGTAATCATACCCATGCTATTATTGCTAGTATTTTCTGCTGCTATTATGGGCGTACTGGTGTTTGGCCGCCCCACTTTTTTATTTATGAACGGCCACAAAAAAGCAGCAATTCAATTTTTAATATATACGATGGGATGGTTGCTAGTAATATTAATCATAGCACTCATCTCAGTATTTGTTATTCACAGTGGAGCGCCTTACGGCAACTACTAGGAACGATCTTGGTTGTCCAACTTCACTGCGGCTTCTGGAGTAGAAACTGCTTTACTCATCACGAATAATTTTATAATCCCGTAAGCGACGAGCCAATAAAACAACATTGCCAACAAAGTCGTCCATTCAAATATACTACCATCGACTTTTGTCATATTAAACACCGCCAGGAAAGGACGAGCAAATAAATCGCTCAACGCATATATAAAACTACTAAAGCCTGCGTTTGGATTAGCCCCCAATAACTTCAGAATAAATCTTAAAGCCAGTAAGACTTCAATAATTCCTAAAATATACCAAACTATTTGGGTACCTCGATACAAAGGCTTGGTACGTGGCGATATGCTTGAATCCATACAATTGAGTTTAATTATTTTACACCTTAATTATCGCTTATTTTTCTGAAATATTTATGAAATTAGAGGCTGCCCTTAAGCTACTCCGCCTTCCGCCCATGGCTGCGACCCCCGAGGCAATATACGATTCTCCATTGCCAGCGGCTAAGTCATAGCCTCCTCGCCACCATTGCTCAAATCCAACAAAAGTATTAGTCAGCATAGTGCCATCGAGTTTGAAAGTTTTTAAATTTGGACCGCCGCCAGTAGCGGGCACAACGATTATTTCTGGCTCTGGGCTACTGCTTTGAACATTGCCAACACTGACGCGCACCCCTAAATTATAATTGCCTTCATAGGCAGAAAATTCTGCAGTCTTAACGCCACTGGAATTAAATACTCTCATGTCAGGACCGCCGCCTTTTGCCGGGGCAGTAACAATTGCCGCTACGAGAGTCCCCTTTTGTGAAGTGGCGGCTACGTCCACACCACCATGGAATCCTGGATCATAAGCCATGAACTCTTTCGCTAAAGTGCCGTCTACTTTGAATATGCGAATGTCAGGACCGCCGCCTGCCATAGGTGAAGTAATAATTTCCGCTTTGCCGTCACCATCTATGTCAGCGCTAGTGACATTCACGCCGCCATGAAAATTTGGGGCATAAGCCATGAACTCTTTCACTAAAGTGCCGTCTACTTTGAATATGCGAATGTGCGGTCCGCCGCCCGCACCAGCTGCGGTAATGATTTCTGCTTTGCCGTCACCATCTACATCTCCCAACGCTACATCTACCCCACCGGGGAAATTGCTATCGTAAGCGTAAAACGAAGATAGAGCCGTACCATCTTTTTTGAATGTCCGCACAAGTGGGCCACCTCCCGGCCCAGCGCCGGTAACTAACTGGTCTGCGACACTTCCATCAATACTTCCCACAGCTACTGTCATGCCGCCACGAAAATCACCGTAAGGCAAAATTTCTTTTGGTAATGCCGGACGAACACTAGCCGGAGCCACAATGTGTGGGGCTTCCTTCAAACTCATAAAAGGATCCATGGCTGTATTGTCCGGAGCGCGAATTTCAAAATGCAAGTGTGGGGCAGTGCTTTCGGCATCTCCACTGTCCCCCATCCAACCAATTAATTGTCCTTTTATTACTGGGGCACCGGAAATCATATCAGGGGCGTATGCGAAAAAGCCATCACCCTTACCATCATCAGTTCCCGGGTTATCATTATTTATATGTAAATAGTTATATCTGTACCCTTCAGCATCGCGCAAACCAATACTATAACCCCATATTCCTTCCGGATAGTTAACATAAGCAACAGTACCGTCGACCGTTGCAACAAGAGGCATTAGTTTTTTACCCATCAAATCATTCCCTTCGTGGGTATGGCCGACACGGGGGGCACCAAAGTCATCACTGTAACTAACTGCTCCAATGACTGGGAAAGTTATTGTGCGCAAAATGGATAACTGAGCTTGGGCCACATGCGGACTGGAAATTAACGACAGAATTAAGCTGAACAATATAATAAGATACAACGATTTTGGCCGTTTCTGTTTCAACATGAAGAAAATTTAATACTCTGTATAGTATATACCATGTGGATGATTTTTTTGTTATAATCAACTAGAAAGGACTTATACATGGACAATGGGGACACAAAAGAGACTAAAAAGAATAACCGTTGGGTCCGTTTTATTATTATATTGGTACTGTTCACAGCTTATCAAACCCTGGCTTCATACATTCCGGCTGGGTCTATAAGGACTAGCGCATTAATTATTATTTCATCTATTGTAATACTGGCTGTGGGTTTTCTGTTCGGCAGAGTCTTAGCCCAACGAAATATATGGAAAATGATTTTAGAAATAAGTGCCGCTGGGATAATTGGCCATTTCTTATACGAATACACTTTTCTCGGCGGCCACGCCCACGCTACTATAATGTCTATTAGTGACGTTTTTTATAACACCGGCGCAATAAACGAGGGAGCTTACGTTACTGCCTTAATGCTATTTGGTGGTTTTATCGGATACGCTTCCCGCAAGGACTTCGCGTGAAAATCACTTGGGGTGGTCACTCTACCACACTAATACAAATTGGTGACCACAAAATATTAACCGATCCGAATTTAGCGACTCGGTTATTTTTCTTAAAACGACACAGTCTACCTGGGCTGACAGACCATGATATATCTGGCGTTACTAAAGTTGTAGTATCTCATGCTCACTTAGACCACATGGACAAAGCAACCATGCGACGCCTGCCTAAGTCGGCAGAGTTTGTTGTACGCGGGAAAATTGCTGACATTCCTCGCTCTCTAAACTTTACCACTCACGCTATGGAATTATGGGAAAGTCAAAAGCACGATGATCTAACAATTACTTGTTTACCAGTAAAGCATTTAAGCGGTCGTTGGTTGCTCGATTTTTGGAAATACTTGCCAGCTAGTTACATGATTGAGCATGGCGGCAAAACAATTTATTTTGGCGGCGACACCGCATACACAGATCATTTCAAACAAATTACCGAACGGTTTCCTAAAATAGATATAGCAATTCTGCCCATAGGGGCGTACGAACCTCGGGTGTTAATGCAGCCTACTCACGTCGATCCATACCAAGCAGTGCAAGCGTTTATAGATTTAAATGCTGAAGTACTGATACCCATCCACTGGGGCACATTTAAATTATCGCGTGAGCCCTTCGATGCCCCACCCAAAGTGCTCATGGCAGCCGCAAAAGCGGCTGGAGTTGCGGATAGAATTCGTGTATTGTTACCGGGCGAAAATTATGAAGATAACCGTCTCTATTAAATAAGCACAAATGAAATCTAGCAAGATCTTGAAAGAATTATCGCAAGCATGGAAAAAATACTCTTGGTGGCAATGGCTACTTTTCTGCATAGGCTTTATCGCCATACTTAGCGTTATCGGTGCGCTCTTTTTAGCCGTTGGATCGGAACCTCCTGGAAAATATAACAAAAGCCCTGTTCCATCGGTCAACGATCCTACATTTATATCCTCAATATCCTACGGACTCCATCTCCAAACCGGCAAAGGCGGTACCGTCACACCTCTAATTAATGGAGATGCTTTTAGAAAATCTTTATTAGAATCATTTGACCAAGCCCATTCTTCTATAAATTTTGATGTCTACATTTGGGAAAACGGTGAATTTAGCAAACGAGTGATTGATAAACTGACCGAAAAACAACGCCAAGGCGTAGAAGTACGGGTCCTGTTAGATGCGTATGGCAGCAAAACCTTTGACGAAAAGGAGCTCCAACCACTTAAAGACGCGGGAGGCAAAGTTGAGAAATTCCGCAGCGTTAAATTTGGACAGCTCACCCGATTCCTTCACCGTGATCATAGACGCGCCATTGTCATAGATGGTGTCGTTGGCTATACCGGAGGAATGGCCGTTGCAGATAAATGGCTTGGCAATGCTGAGAACATCAAGCAGTGGCGTGACGACATGTATAAATTATCTGGGCCACTTGTGCCAACCCTGCAAGGTGATTTCATGGACTTATGGGCCGGCCTGACCGGAGAATTCCTTGTCGGTGATAAATTTTATCCACCAATTGCATCTGGCGCTCCTAGCTCTTCTCTTCAGTATGTCCATGTTTCTCAAAACCCCAGTCCCGATGTACAAATACTACCGGATTTCATTACCGTATCTATTAAAGCCGCTCGCACAAAATTGTATATCGAAACTCCCTACTTTCTTCCTAATGCTCAACTACTCGATGCTATTATTGACAGAGCTAAGAACGGAGTTGATGTAAGAATGATATTGCCTAATAAATATAACGATAGCAAATTGGATCGTTGGGCTAGCCATCACTACTACCAACAATTATTAGATGCTGGGGTTAAGATATACGAATATCAACCAACATTTAATCATACAAAATTTATGGTGATCGATAGCCAATGGTCAATCATTGGCTCGCCCAATCTCAATACCCGTTCACGGCGATTGGACCAAGAAAACGCTTTTGGTATACTGGATGCACAACTAGGAGCCACACATGAACAGATATTTCAAAATGACATACAGCATGCCCAAGAGATTACTTCAGCAAAATGGCGAGGTCGAACTATTTTTATCCATCCTTTAGAATGGCTTGCACAAATTTTTGGCAAACAGATTTAGCGTCTTAAACAACGATTATGGCCGTGAAGGCTAATTGACCGAAACCCCAATAAAGGCTACAATACATTCGCATCTGACACAGCAGATGCAATATTTTCCTACCTTTGCTCTGTGTAGGAATTTTTGTTTGAGTCATTCTAACATGGTGCCCGTAGCTCAGTCGGTAGAGCATTCGCCTGTGGCGCGAAATGTCGCGGGTTCGAGCCCCGTCGGGCACCCCAACAAAAAGCATCTCGCTATCCGAGGTGTTTTTTGTTAACTGTTTAGAGTACAATAAACACACATATGAAGAAAGTCTTGTTGCTTATTATCATACTAATAATCCTCGACCTGAGTGCCTATCTTTTGGTAATGGCAAAACACAAACCTCCTGTGACAGCCATAACTAAGCCTCGACCTATAGCCACATCATTACCGTCCGTTACCCTGCCTCTGCCCAAACCTAAACCGCCTGTAGAAGATTTGAGTGGAAAGCAAATTATTGTGTTCGGTTTTGACGGTTCCAAGTCTTTGAATATGTGGCAGGAGAGCTTAGACTTTAGCCAACAAATGATTGCGCAAAATAAACCGGTCTACTTCACCTATTTTGTCAGTGGCGTATATTTATTAACTTATGAAAACCGGCTTTTATATCATCCACCAAAAGCACCTGCAGGCACCTCCCCTATCGGGTTTGCCGATAATAACGATGACCTGGTAAAAAGAATAAATTATATTAACCGGGCAGTGGCAGAAGGGCATGAAATTGGCTCGCACCTTAATGGTCACTTCGATGGCACCACGTGGTCGAGCGAAGATTGGCAGCAAGAATTTAGCCAGTTCAGCCAGCTCTACTCGAATGTTAATACTAATAATAATATTCCGGAAAGCCAGGCAAAATTGAATATTGATATTCACGCCATCACCGGTTTCCGCGCGCCGGACTTAGGCAGAAATCAATACCTTTGGCCAATCCTAAAGAGCTTTGGTTACGATTACGATACTAGCACAGTGGGAACATTAGGTGCTTGGCCAACCAAAGAAGATGGGTTATGGAAATTCGCGATTCCCCAAATCAAATTTGCAAATACTAATTCTAGACTTCTTTCTATGGATTACAACTTTTATATTAAGCAGACTAAGGCCAAGGATATCCTGAAAGCCGGCACTCCGGATTGGGAAAAAGCTAAGGATGAAGTTTACCAATCTTACACCAACTATTTTGATAATAACTATTCGACAACCAAAGCCCCGGTTTTTATAGCCCATCATTTTTCAAAATGGAACGACGGAGTATATTGGGAAGCACTCAAACAATTCGCCGAAAATAAGTGCGGGCAGGTTGATGTGCGGTGCATCACCTTCCGAACGCTGGCAGATTACTTAAATGTAAAACCCTAATATTAGACACTCAGTCGCCACGTCTTCCACTATGCGACCTCAATAAAAAGAAAACGGGCACAATGTATGCGTCCGTTTTATCACGACTAGGTCGTGTTTAAATTTATTTTGGAACCAATTCGCTTCTCACTTTGATTAGCACATTTTCCATGGCTGCATCTAAATCAGATCGACTGATCAAGCTGTCCTTCTTGAAATGTTTAGACTGTTCAATTCTGCTCAATGATATGTGATGAGCATGCACCGAACCAACAACTGTGCACACTATGTACCACA
Source organism: Candidatus Doudnaibacteriota bacterium (assembly GCA_038230955.1). Lineage (GTDB taxonomy): Bacteria > Patescibacteriota > Doudnabacteria > UBA920 > UBA920 > JBBRMG01. Next base: position 99,709 of record JBBRMG010000001.1, read on the forward strand.
CTTTGAGCCAGATATTGTCATAATGCGCTACTACGGCAGTGAGCACAAAGATGTAAAATCCATTACTACCAATGGCCGCGATAGCATGGAACTTTAAGTTAGCTGACTGCCTTGCCCGACTGACTATGGTAAAACTGGCATTCTGACACAGCAACAGCAAGGTTATTTCGGCCATTTCCAATTGACCTAAACCTGAAATTACTCCCATAGGCAGTGCGGCCAACACCATTATAATCTCCGGCCAAAACCACAGCCATCTGTTAAATTTATGCCAAAATTTCTCCGATTGAACTGACACTTGTTCCATTTTTATCCTCCTGTCGTTTCTGCACTGACTTCAAATAATTACCGAAGTAATCTTGAAATACTATCTTAACATTGCTACTTTGTCAATCATCGGACCCTTGACAAACAGTCCTCAAATTGATACGTTTACTCGAAATGTCAGTGCATTTTACTGACATTTTATATACATTTTGTTTGGAGGAAATATGAGTATTGGAATTAATGCAGTTGTACCAAACCACACCAGCGTAAGCGCGCTGCGTGACGCAATGAGATGTTTCTATTTGTACGCCGCGACTCGGGTATTCCGCGGACTTCCTCCAGTCAAATTGATGGAGAATGTTGCTTACGGGATTATTATCCACTCTGAAATTGACACCTTGGGAAAAGCCTGCTGGGCTGAGATTAGGAAAACTAACAAGCCCATCAAATCAACAGACTTCCAGGGTATCATTAACACCGCAGTGAACAAAATTGCGCGCACTTTAGGCAAAAGTCAAGGTCCCCGGACCATCAAAGGACAAATTCAAGAAATCCAGTGGTTCGATGATGGTAAACCGATTGCGGAAAAAATTCAATCGTATCAAGGCCGACTCTATAATGCTTTGCACGCATTGCGATTACAATTTACTGAGCCATTGCCATTCGTAAATTTGGAATTTGAAAAATCATTCACAATTCCTTTGCAATTGGGTGATTGGCAGTGGGTAGCCGAAGGTCGCATTGATATTTTAGAATTTCTGCCCGATGGATACACTATTGGCGATTACAAAAGCGGGGTTGTGACTAAGCTTTATGACAACTATGTTCACAGCGTAGAAGACATTCAGTTCACTATGTATTCCGAGGTAATGACTCGAGAAATTGGATCTAAACCCGAAGCCATGTTTGTTCAACCGTTGGACTTCTCATCAGACTTTCTCAAACGAGAAGGTTCAAAAGCCCTAAGCCGTTTGCGCAAGTCTTTACCCCAAAGAGCAAACTTGCATTTTAAAGAGGTGACCTTATTGGCAAAAGATGTGCACGACGTAATTACTAGCGTGGTTCATCCTGATAAGTTTACTACGGCGGAACGACTGGTCTGGCAAGGAGTGTCAGCATTTGGACAAATGGACCCAAGCTTTGCCGAAAGCATTCAACAAAGACGGTTTATACCAACTCCCACGGAAGGATGCAAAAATTCTTGCATGCATCATTCTTTATGCAAACGAGAAAATCCGGACATTTGGGAACGTTATGAGGCCAACCGGCAAGTCCCTAAACTTGGGGTCAAACCGGTGGCAATAAAACCTCTGCCGATAGCTGAACAATCAGTTAAAATGCCATTACTCGAAGGGATTGGTGGAATAACATACAAAGTCGGTCAAAACCTACCTAAGGTCGACCAACTAAGTCGCAAAGCTTGGTTAAGTACCGGCCAATTCATTAGCCGAGGCTTGGTCAAAATTACCGGCTTCGGGGTAATATACTCCATCTTAGAAGTTGCCGGATGCGAATGTTACATAAAAAAAATCGTGCCAAGATGGTTATTTCGGTACTTGGATCCGACATACGATCCCAAGCGAGAACATTTCGGGCATCTCTGCAACATCGACGGTTGCAAATTCCAAAACAAATCTTGCGCTTGTTCGTAAGATTATTCATAAACATAGACCTTGCCCACAAGGTCTTTTTTTTATATATCTAAACTTAAAAGAAAATAATAAAAAATGCCTCCCAAAGTGGGAGGCATTTCGATAGCACCTATTTAAGCAGAAGGGTGGGTGCCTTCAGCAGGAGCATCTTTCTTTTCTTCATCCATAGAACCGCCTGTGTTGGAATGGTCATCATTAATCATATTTGTCCCTTTCGTTAATTAATCACTTATCAAGTATACGGCTAGCTAATGAAAATTAACTGAACTTGGAATTATCTACTCTGTTACCTCAACGGTTGCTTTCATATACGGATGAGGGTCACAATGATAACTGAACGAGCCTACGTCATTAAACGTATACGAATAGGATTGGCCCTGAGCCAGCAAATCGCTTTTAGGGCCAACGCCATTGTCAGCAATTACATTATGATGAGCATCATCTTGGTTAACCCAAGTGACCGTGGTGCCTTTTTTTACTGTTAGTTTAGGCGTCTGGAAATTAAAATCTTTGATAATAATCTGGTTTGGTTCGTTCTCGGTTTGCTGAACAGAAGAAGCCGCAGGACTAACCTGTTGACGACAACCTGCTGCCACTAAAACAATACCTGTGGCCGCCAAAAATATTTTCAAATAATTTTTAGACATTAGAATTTATCTGGAAACTGTTTAATGATTGCTCCGGAAATTATGTCTCCAACCATGCCCATATGCTTGGCAGCTTCACGCTGCATGGAGTACGACTTGGCATAATCCCCTGCTCCGTAAGCATCAACTATACCTTTAAGCTGCAAAACGTGTTCTGAAACGTTTGATTTAACAGCCTCTTTCGGCAAGTTAGGATTAGCTTTAGACAAGAAGTCGGAAATAGCTTCAACGTAGCCATTCAAGTTTTGAACAGCTTTATCCATGCCAGCCTTGTCGCCTTTCTTTGCGGCTACAGTGTAGTCAACAAAGAAGCCAATATGGCTACGCCATATTTCTAAGAACCGAGCTTGAGCATCGGATCCATAAACACTGCCGATAGCTTCGCTAATGGCTACAGAGTTTGCGTCAAGAGCTTTAGCTGATTCAGCAAACTGAGGCTGGCCATCAAAACCGGCCCGAGTAGCAGCGGAGGCTAAATTCACATGCTCTTCAAATAAGTTATTCAAGGCTACCCGCAAATCAGCTGCTTTACTACTAGTTTTAACCATGACATCACCTGTTTTGTTCTTTTCAGCCATCATAGCTGCATCATTGCCGTCTGGTTGGTACTTTGGAGCGGAAGCTCTACCAAACAACCCACCAATAATGGCCCCAACAATCAGCGCCACTATGACGCCTACTGCCATATAGCTCTTATCACTATTCATATTTGATTCATTCATACTTATTTCCTTTAATTATCTTTTTAGTTAATTAACTTAACTATTTGAGTATATCATACAAAGACAAAATGAAAGGAGCATGAAAATGCTAATTTATTCTGTATCGTTTTTGGCGATGCCCAACAAAACTCGGCGATAGGTCAAAATATCCTTGATATCAATACCTTTCATTAGATACCGCATTTTGACTCTAAGCATTTTTTCAGTTTTATTCACGAATTTATTGCCCTCAGCAGTTATGACTAAAATTTTTACTCGGCGGTCGGCATCTAAGCCTACTAAATCGATATGCTTCTTATTTTTCAAACCATCGACTAAAGATGTAACAAATGGGGGTTCGACTCCTAAGCTGTCCGCTACTTCTGCAAACCGTAAACCCTTGGAACCGGCTTCATGCAACAAACCTAACAATGCCCAGTCAATTGCAGTTATATTGTGAGGTTCCAAAATGGCATTGGTCCGTTGCTGTAAAATTCGATATGCTTTTGCCTGAACTAACCCCATGTTGTATGTGGTTAGACCGGTGTGTGCATCCGTTATTTTTTTGATGATGTCATTAATGGGCATATCATCTATGTTAAGCGGTATCTAAAAAAAGTTCAACTAGAACTTTTTTTAATCACTCGTTTCTTTTGGAGACCTAGGCTGATATGATGCATCATTATACTCTTCATATTTCAGCAACTGGGGTTTCCCCTTCTTATTGGGTTGCGTTATATCTTTAATATCATCCAGCAACTGTTGTAAAATATAGCGTGCCATAATGATTTTTATATTAATTCTGTAACTACATATTATGACGTTGAAATGATTGAATTATTACAACTATATTAAAAAGTCAGTCCCAGTATTAGCCAAAACACCAATGCCAGGTCATTTTTAAAGTATGGGATGTCAATAAGCCCGTGCACTATAATAGCGATCATAAACAAGGCAATGGCCAATTTATAGCGATTATTGCGTCCTCGTATTCCCTCTACTAGACTGTATAACATAACCAAACCCATGCTAAGAAGCCCTAGTAGGCCAGTATCAATCCAAAAATTCAACAAAATATTATGAGCAAAATTATAATGTTGTAAATTTGGATCTGTATTGTATTTGTCCCAGTTGTTATCGAACCCATTCAACCCTTTTCCTAATATTGGACTATCCGCCAACATTTTTTCCCCAGTGTGCCATAAACTTAGTCTGGCTACAGATGACTTCTCCCCCTTAAATGGCAAGATTAACCGGTAGCGCAAGTTTGGCGTAGCAACAATAACTAACGCAGCAATAATTCCGACTACTCCGGCAGTAATCAAATACTTCTTGTTAGCGGACAATACCACAAAAGCAATGCCGGCAGCGGCCAGTCCAAACCATGCCCCGCGGGATAACGACAAAAACAAGGCCACTACTCCCAATAACCAAGCTAATAATAAGAGTGTGCTTCTAAGTTGCCGCCACTCATTCAATCGTTGGCCGACGTCTGGCATTAGCCAAGCCAATATCGGTGCCAAAAATAGACCCAGTCCATTGGGATGAACAAAAAATCCAATCGCTCGTTTAGGTTCCTCCGTATTCCCCCACCACTCGGGCGGCAAAGTAACACGAGTAAAATATTGGACCAGTGCCAGAACGCCTACAATGGCTAAAAACACATAAACTGCGTATATAAATGTGTCGCCGCTGGATTTATCTTGACTAACAATAAATCGAGCAATGAAAAATATGCTAATAGGCTGAACAAACAATACTACGAACTGCCCAATTTTAGCATGGTCAACCCCCCCAACAAATAAAGCCACGAGTCCTGCAATAGCAAACAGAGCTACCGGTATTAATAACTTTTTATCGACATCAATGATGCTTTTCAGAAAAGCATCAATATGGTGCCGTCTGATTAACCAAATTGCAAAGACCACCCAAAAAATGGCGATAGCAACAATTAAAAAATTTAGCGGTAAACCCAAAATACCGAAGCGCCAGACATAGGCCGGAGTGAGCAGAAATATTATCCCCAATAGATAAGCCATAAAAGCTACTTTAATGTCTTTTCAGTATAGCATAAGCACAAATTCTAGCCCCACTTGACCAAAACAATATTTTACCTTATAATTTGATAAGTAAATAAGAAATCGTGAGCTGAGAGAACCATACAGGATCTTAGGCGGTGGTTCATGAAGTTGGCGATTTTTTATTTTTACCTAATATCGATTTTATGAAAAGAGAAAACATTCGCAATGTAGCCATTATTGCTCACGTTGACCACGGCAAAACCACTCTAGTGGACGCCATGCTCAAACAGACCCATACCGTTAAAGACGAAATCGGAGCTGATTTAATTATGGATTCAGGCGACTTGGAACGCGAACGTGGCATTACTATTACTGCCAAGAATGCTTCCGTGGAGTACAAGGGCGTCCGCATTAATATAGTAGATACACCCGGGCACGCTGACTTTGGTGGTGAAGTAGAACGGACTTTGCTTATGGCCGATGGCGTATTGCTGTTAGTAGACGCTAAGGAAGGCCCTATGCCTCAAACCAAGTTCGTACTGAAGAAAGCGTTAGAGCTGGGTCACCGAGCTATTGTAGTAGTCAACAAAATTGATAAGCCTGAAGCGCAAATTGAAGATGTGGTAAAGCGAACCTTTGATTTATTCGTAGCCCTCAATGCCACTGACGAACAACTCGACTTCCCTATTATCTATGCCAGTGGCGTCAATGGTGTAGCTGACCTAAACTACGAAGCATTATTGGCCTCACTTAAAGCTGGCGGCACTTTTCCTAACGATGAGCATAACATTATTCCTGTATTCGATGCCATTATCAAAAACATTCCGGCACCAGACGTTTTACCCAACGATCCACTCGGCATGCTTATCTTGGCGTTACGCTATGACAACTACAAAGGCAAAATCGGCATTGGTAAAATAAAGGCTGGTTCAATTAAAAAAGGCCAAACCATTGCTCGCATAGATCGCGACGGCAAAATTACCACCGACAAAGTTTCCAGCTTGCAAATGTACCAAGGCTTAGTGCCAACAGAAGTAGAAGAAGCAACTGCCGGTGACATTGTTGCTGTTGGTGGTTTCGATGCTATCCAAATTGGCGACACCCTGGCTGATGCTGCCAATCCAGTCCAAATCCCGCCAGTGGAAATTGAACAGCCTACTATTAAAATGACGTTCGGCGTAAACACTTCCCCGTTTGCTGGCCGCGAAGGCAAACTGGTTACTTCCCGTAACATTAGAGACCGTCTATTCAAAGAATTGGAAACCAACGTCGCTCTTCGGGTTGAAGAAGCCACTGGTGACTCGTTCCTCGTTTCCGGTCGCGGTGAACTGCATCTCGGCATTCTCATTGAAACAATGCGCCGCGAAGGGTTCGAACTGCAAGTTTCTCAACCCCAAGTTATTTACCATGATGAAGGCGGCAAACGAATGGAACCTTACGAAATCCTTTCCATAGATGTTCCTTCCGAATACCAAGGTCCAGTCATTGAAGAAGTCGGCCGCCGTGGTGGTCAGCTCCAAACTATGGATAGCAATGCTGTCAACGAAATTCATGCTGAATACATTATCCCTACTCGTGGTATGATTGGTTTGAAAAATCTACTTCTAACTCGCACCCGCGGCACTGTTATCATCAACAACCTGTTCGAAAGCTACCGAGAAGCTCACGACATTGATCTGCGGGGCAATGAACATGGTTCTATTATTTCATCGGACACTGGTGTAACTAACTCCTACGGGTTGGCTAACGCCCAGGAACGCGGCGGCTTGTTTGTCGGACCAGCAGTCGAGGTTTATACCGGTATGGTTATTGGCAAAAACGCTGTGGAAATGGACATTGAGGTCAACGCTTGTAAAACCAAGAAACTGACTAACATGCGCGCGTCCGGTACCGACGACACGGTCACCCTCACTCCACCGAAACCAATTACTTTAGACTTTGCCCTGGAATACATCGGTCCCGATGAACTGGCCGAAGTTACTCCTCAAAGTATTCGCATCCGCAAGAAACTATTAGACGCCAACTTGCGCAAACGCGAAAAGAAGAATGGTTAACACATAAAAAATAAGCGCGGCCAAGACAAAGTCTAGTCGCGCTTTTTGAATACAAAACTTTACATTTCATTTCGACAAAATCGAATGAATCAATCCAAGCTTTATCGCTTTCTTGGTACCAATAAAACGTGGGTTCTCCTCCAATTTTTTAACTCCCTGGGTCGTCATGGCTGTATTATCAGCAATCAATTTATAATAACTTTTGATCTCGCTGCGAAACAAATTATTGCTTGCAATAGCCTCGGCCACGACGTAAGTTGTTTCATCTGGACCCCCTTGAAGTTTTGCTTGATGATTCCAACGAGCTCTGTGCAAATAGAAACTAGTGCTCTGAAATGCATACCTATTCCTTATTGGGACAGCCATCATAATGGATATAGCTGCCGAGGCAACGTGTCCATTACACACCAGAACAACCTTATGTGCCTCACAAATACTATTCAAAACATTATACAGGGAATTACTCCAGTGAGAACTACCGCCACCTGAACTAAGAAGCACTACATATAAGAAGTCTTTATTGGACTTGTCTTGCTTCTGCCAGGCATCCATAAAATCAGAATACATTTTTTCGTTTAACATTCCTGTAATCTTCAAACAACGTCCATAGTCTACAATTGTTTGATATGTAGTAAGATCCATCTTATTCTCCCCCTAAATATTTTCAAAATAAAATACCCTATCCTAATTGAATAGGATAGGGTATTTTTATGGCTGTGTCAACATGCTTAGCGAGCTGTTATGCTATGCAAATCACAGCCTCTGTTTACTTACTTTGTAGTTGCTGGGGTCACACATGCGCCTTTACGAGCGGTGCGGGCAGCAGTCATAGCTGTTTTGAATGCATCGTTGGCGGCCATGCTAGCTGTTTTGTAAGCATCGTCAGCTGCCTTTTCTGCAGCGCGAAAAGCTGCATTAGCGGCAGTCCTGCCAGCTTCATTGGTAGCAGCCTTTAAAGCAGCGGCGCGAGTGTCGCGGGCTGATTTCATAGCAGCGGCGCGAGTGTCGCGGGCTGCATCCATAGCAGTCATACGAGCTTCACGAGCTGTTTTTACGGCAGCCTTGTAAGCTGTCTTAGCGGTTTTTCTACAAGCACTCGTCCCTGTCGTTAAGGACTTCATCTCATCTCCATGACCTGTCATAGCATCGGTGGCAGCAAAAGAAATTGCTGGCATCAACAGGGCTGCAGACATTGCCGCTACAGCGGAAATTTTTGCAATTTTTGAAAACATTTTACTCCTTGTGTCGTTTTGAATACAAACCGACATTAATTGAACTTTATTATTATACCATGTAAACCGAATTATCTAGAATTTTACCCGATTTGCGCAGCAATAAGGGAGAGTACGGTCTGTCCAGGAGTAGACGAGGATTTTAATTCTTTATCTAGTTGGTGTAGTTTTTCCAAAGTAGAAATGACGTTTTTGGGGGTGAACTTCCCTGCTAGTTTTTTGATCACAAACAGTCTGCCACTTTTCCATCCAGTTCGTGCCAACACTTCACTGTCAGGAATGCCCAGAGCTGTCATATCTTGTACCATTAATATGGTGCGGAATTGCTCGGCCAATGCGGCGTTCAATTGAATCGTTTTAGTTTTTTCATCTGTAGTATCTGTGGCGTTGAAGAATCGCTCCAAGGCAACAAACGCACGAGCTTGATTACGTTCAGCTAGCGCGTTAGTAATATCCCATGTCTCAACTAAGTTATAATCAGTGATAACCGCATCAATGGCCGCATCTGTAATAGCGCCGTTGCCGACGTAAGCACAAAGTTTAGCCAGCTCGTTTTCCAAGCGCCACACATCGACAGGTTGCTCGCCGAATCGACCGGCTTGTTGCTCTGGCATAATCCGCTGCTGAAAATAACGGGCACTACCTAGGTTCATTGCACTGCCTAGCTCTCCTGCCCGTTTAACCAACCACTGCGGTACCGCACTACTTATTGGAGGATCAAACTGTTCCAACGTAAGCGACGAATCTTTCAGCCAAGCATTTGTGGTAGTTTTTCGTTTATCCAACTTATCTTCCCAAATAACAATTACGTGCGGACTCCTGGCTAAGCGCGGTAAATCTGTGTCTCGATCCAAGCGCGATGTGCCACCACGCACAACAAACAACCGAATCCCACCAAATAAGGTCGATTCCGCCATCTCATTTATGGAAGGAAGGATGTCTTCCGGCCAAAAATGTGTGACTTCAGCTTTACATTCCTGCGCTAACTGCCGCAGACGCTCAGCTTTGGCTAATGAATTTATTCCTAAGAAAAAGTAAACCATATTTATTATAGTACCATGCGGTATAAACCTCGTAAAACCCTTGATAAATAGGATTAAATAACGTAAACTATTAGGGATTTGAGTACATTATGCGCCCGTAGCTCAACGGATAGAGTGATGGTCTTCGAAACCATTGATGGGGGTTCGATTCCCTCCGGGCGCACCACAAGCCATTGATTTTACAGCCTAAATCTGATAAAATCCTATTGATAATAAAATAAAGGGAGGAGGAATGATGTGAATAATGCCAATTTTTCGCGTGCGCAATACAGACAGTTGCGTACACAAGCAGAGCAAATGAGAACTCAAGGAATGAGCTATAAAGACATTCTAAAATATATTAATGTTTCCAAAAGCACAATAAGCATATGGTGCAGAAATATAAAATTAACATCTGAGCAAATAAGAACATTAGGTGCCAGATATGACTCCTCCTTAAAAGGAGCCAAGGCTAATCAATTAAAAGCACAGCAAACAAAAGAAGCGGTCAGGAAACAAGGGATATCTGAAATATCATCAATAGATATAAATGCATTCAAAATCGCTGGGGCAATGTTATACTGGGCAGAGGGCGATAAAAGTAAAGGTGCATGCATTACCAATTCAGATCCTGTCCTTATTGCTTTAATGATAAAATGGTTCAAAATAATACTTAATCTAAACCCAAAACAACTCTCAGCTTCATTGCATTTGCATCAAGGCCAAGAAGAAGAAATGGAAATAAGATTTTGGTCACGTCTCACTAAAATACCGATTAAAAATTTCCGCAAAACATTTATAAAACCCATCGGTACAGGACACAGAAAAAATATATTATACCACGGAACAATTAAAATCCGTGTAATGGGAAGGGGCGGAGTATTATTGCGCCACCGCATCATGGCATGGGCAGAAGCAGTTGCTCGTTATTATGTCCAACCAAATATTTTTAACATTACATACCGCAATCGCGTGGGCCGGTAGCTCAGTTGGTAGAGCAACGGACTCTTAATCCGCAGGTCGAGGGATCGTAGCCCTCCCGGCCCACCAAAAAACCGCTATCAAGCGGTTTTTAATTTACGGTTTGCTAGTAGTCGTTGCGGCGGGTGGCGCCACAGGGGTGGTGCTTGTCGCGGCGGGAGGAACAGGCGGCGCAGTTGGAGTTTGCTTCGGCACGATTATCGGAGGAGCCGCCTTATTGCCCAACTCCTTTTCAGAGACAGGCAACGGCGTGAAAGGATTACGTGCTGTCACAGGTGTAACAGGAGCGCTGTCTCCTTCCGCAAACCTTTTAGCAATTTCATCGTACAATAAAAAGTTTATCCGAACTTGCTTGGCCTTAGGTAGATTACTAATAGTGCGCGAACTATAAACAATATCAATAGACGTTTTTACAATCCAACCCTCAGCCAAAATTAAGATTAACAAACATCCCACTAACACTATACTAATGTTGGAATGAAGTTTTCGAGTAATCGTTGTAAGGTCTAGAGATAATTTCATGGCTTGATGTAAAATTCTGCGCTCAACGTAGTAAACACTGTGCCCGTAGCCGAACCTGACATGGAAATTTTATCTATTTGTGTGATAAAAGGGAGGTGCTGAGTGGCTTCGACAAAATTAAGAGTTTTATCAAATGGGCCTTCCAAAACCATATTGTAAGGTATAGTAGCAATTTTTGCCGTAGATTTAGGAAGTACAATCGCATTTTTTGAGGTGCCAGTGACTTGCAAAGTAAATTTCAGTCCTAAATTATGACTTATGGCCTCTAAGGTTTTTATTTCCTTCACCACTTTCGTGTCTTGGGAAAATAAATCAGCGGGCTGAAGTTTCTTCTTTGCCAGAGCGGCTAAATCCTGTTTGCCCTGTTCATAACTTTTCTGCTCAGCCAACACATCTTCATGATCTTGCCTCTTCGCCGCTACTGACTCTGCTAAAGCCTGGTTAGATGCATTCATCCGTCCGTATATAAAGAAGAAGAATATCAAACATAACAACACCACCAAAACGATGGCCATGTATATTTTTGTTTTGTAAGACATTGTGTTCATAGCATTAGCACTTACTTTAACGCCTCGTCTTTAACCGTAAATGAATAATGGAAAGTTACATCTGTAGGCTTGGCTACGTTTTCCAACGGATAGTCAATATCCTTGAAATTGGCTGTATCACCATTAATGTTAGTGTACATTTGGATGACAGCTTCCCGAGTGGGGCTCTGGCCGGTTATCATAATCTTTTTTGTCTCCATGCTAGCAGAAAATCCATTAATTGTTACCCCCGGCGGCACTTGGCTAGCAAAATCGGCAAGAACATGAGCCCAATTCGGAACCGTGTCAGTCAGTGTTTTGTAATCCGTCATCTGAGCGTTACTCAGTTTAATTGTTTCTTTCAACTGGGTGTTCTCCGATTTGTTAGTGGCCTTCCGAATGCTTTCCGTTTCGGTCACAAAATTTTGAGCACTATAATTGAGGTAGAATTTCTCCCCTATCTGGGCTATGAGCACGGCAAGGAGTATTAATACAGCTACGCCACACGCTCTAAACACACTATGAAATAAGTCTTCATACCTTAATTCTTGTTGCTTATGCCGCGGTAATAGATTAATTATTTTCATTGGTCCGTCCCTCTCATAGCCAACCCGATGGCAGTGGTAAAGCTCAATGCCTCGTAATAACTAATAGCATCCCCTGTCAGTCCTACTAAATTACTCAGTGGGTTAGCTATCTCCACTTTTAAATCAGGAAATTCGGCTAAATCGGGAATGAGTAATTCGTCCAGATGTTTCAACTTGGCCGAACCGCCAGACAACAACAATTTAGTAATTTTTGTTTCTGAATGATCGTAATGGAATTTGAGAATATTTTTGACCTCAGCTCCTAAGTCATTTACGGCTGGCAATAAGTAAGTTTTCAAGTTCGGATATTCCGTTGTGTTCTCTATTCCAAACTCCCGTTTGATGGCTTCTGCTTTCGGAGTAGGCACAGTCAAAGCTTGAGCTATGCGATCAGTAAAAGTGTTGCCGGCAATAGGTACGGAAGAAGTAAATTGGAGATTGCCTCGCTCTACCATAATCAACGCTGTCTTGTACGCGTCTAGGTCAACCACTAAAGTATTTTCCACGCTCCCAGTCGGAATAAGCGCCCGGACAACCGCTTGCGATTCCACTTCTACCGCCGCTAATTTCAACTTTACTTTTTCTACCGCTGATATAAATTTGTCAACAAATTCTTTTGGCGAAGCTATTATTAATACTTCCATTTTGTCTAACGTCTTGCCAATAATTTGCCAGTCAAAATAAACCTGATCCATTGGTAATGGAATATAGGCTTCCGCTTCAAACAAGATTGCGTTATCAGCCTGGGCTTCGCTCATGTGCGGAATATGAATAACCCGAATGAACGATTTCGATTCCGGTACGCTCACCACTACACGATTAGTAGTAATGCGCCCGTACTGAGGCCGCTGTAAACTTTGTTCTAATAACACAGCCAAAGCATCGCTATCGAGAATGGTGTCGTTAGCAATTAAATTTTTTGGTACCGGGACATTGGAATAGCCGACAATGGAAGTCTTGCCCCCCTTTTGACCAAGTTGCATAAACTTCAAAGCCGTGCCGTTTAGGTGCAGGCCAAAGTGAGAATGCTTTTGTTGAAAGAATGATAATCTCAATTGATACTATTTGAAATATTATAAATCGGCATAATCAATGCCAAAGCCAAAATACCAACTATTGTACCTATAAACAATAGCAATAAAGGTTCAATAACGGAAGAGAAGTTACGCATAACATTATCCACATCGGACTCAAAATGCTCCGCAATCTGCAACATAATATCTTCCAAACTGCCAGTCTCTTCCCCTACTTCCAACATTTGAGTAATTAAGAACGGAAACAATTGAGGATTACGGGCCATAGTTTCGGTTAAAGGCTTGCCTAACTTTACTTGCTCCGCGGCATCAGCCAACGCTGCCCGGTAATAACTGTTATCGATCGCTTGAGCGGTCACAGCCAAACCTTCAATAATCGAAATGCCGGACTTCATGAGGGAACTCATAATGCGAGCGAACCGGGCCAGGTTTATTTTTTTTACTATTCCACCAATAATGGGAAAATGCAAAACAAACCAATCCAGCGCTATACCCCCAACCTTAGTCCTCAAAAACCACGTGCCACCAACAACTATACCAATTGTGCCGCCCATAATTAAGAAGGCATGCCCACCCATGAAGTCACTAATGACAATAACAATGCGAGTCATTAATGGTAAGTTAGTATTAAATTCTTTAAAAATACCGGTCAGCTTTGGCAGTACGAAAATTGCCAAAACAATGCCAATAATGACCATGGCCCCGACAATAACAGCCGGGTATATCATTGCTCCCCTAGTTTTTGACTTCATGTCTGCATCGCGCTCTAACTGAATACTTAAATATTGCAGACTCTGCTCTAGGTTACCAGAAATTTCTCCTACCTTAATCATGCTTACAAAAATATTGGAAAATATTTTAGGATACAACGCCATGGCTTCGTGCAAACTTTTGCCCGCTTCCACCTGAGCCGCTAAGTCTACTAACACCATTTGGAATTTTTTGTTTTTTGTCTGCTTAGCTAGAATTTTCATAGACCGAGGAGCGGCAATACCGGCTTTCAACATAACATGCAAGTCCTCAATGAAGGCAATTTTCTGCTTAAGGCTCACAGTGGACATGGACGCCATAAAATGGGAGAAACCACGCTCGTGTTTCTCGCTCAAATCTAGAGGCATTAACCCCTGCTCTTTTAACAAATGCCCGGCCGCCATTGTATCCACGGCTTCAATCGTGCCGCTTTCATTTTTGCCGTCTCTCGTAGCTGCTGTATATGTAAAAGTAGGCATGTTTATTCTTTGCTAACGCGTAATATTTCATCAATGGTAGTCAGACCACGAACCGCTTTAATAAAACCGTCTTGCCACATTAAAATCATCCCTTTGTTTTCAGCGGCTTCCTGCATCTCTTGTGTAGTAGCCCGTCGGACTATCATTTCCCCAATTTCTGGAGTCACTTCCATAAGCTCATGAATGCCAATACGCCCTTTATACCCAGTGTTTCCGCACTTATTGCACCCTTGCCCATGGAAAAATTGCAAGTCTTCAAACTTCTTTATTTTCTCCGGAATCACTTCTTCCTTATGTAAAGCTATCATTAACTTATCTATGTTGAACTCTTTTTTTAGTGCTTCGGCTACGCCGGAATCAATCTTGTAATCTACTTTACAATCTGGGCAGATAACCCGCACCAAGCGTTGACCCATTACTGCATTGACCGTGGACGCAATTAAATACGGCTGTACCCCAATATCGATTAACCGAGGAGGAGCGCCCGCAGCCGAGTTAGTGTGCAGAGTCGACAGCACAATGTGACCGGTCATAGCGGCGTGCATGGCCTCGTCGGCAGTTTCCTGGTCACGAATTTCCCCGATCATAATAATATTCGGATCTTGCCGCAAAAGCGCGCGCAAACCCATAGCAAAGGTCAAACTAATTTTCGGATTAACTTGCATTTGGTTCGCGCCAACAATACGATATTCTACCGGATCTTCAATAGTAGAAATATTGACCTGCTTCGTATTCAAAATACTTAAAATAGCATACAAGCTAGTCGACTTACCGCTACCAGTTGGTCCGGTAACCAACAGCATCCCATGCGGTTTGTGAATGTTACGATTAACCACGTCGAGTTGGCTGGGTAAAAACCCTAACGCTTCCAAAGTCATCGCTTTGCTGGATTCATCTAACAAACGAATAACGACTTTTTCTCCGTCAAAAATTGGAATGGTCGATACACGCAATGAAAATTTGTACCCGTCTTTTTCAATCTTAAACCGACCGTCTTGCGGCAGTCGATGTTCATCAATTTTTAAATTAGATAAAACTTTAATACGCGCCACCAGTGCAGCCTGAATGACTTTCGGCAACGTCATTGCGTCATGCAGAACACCGTCAATACGATAACGCACTGTGACCGATGTTTCTTGTGGCTCAATGTGAATGTCGGACGCTTTTTCTATTACAGCGTATTCGAGCAGTGTATCTACCACTCGAATAATCGGAATTTCTTCCGCCATTTTTTTCAGTTCGTCGTCAAGACTGCCATCAACAGCCGGCGTAGACGAAACATCGGGTCCGCCTTCGCGGACTAAATGTTTAATCTCCCCTTCCAGGTTTGAGTGATATTTGGACAAGCCAAATTCCAAAGAAGTTTTTCCAATGAGAAACATCTTGATTTGCAAACCGGTTTTCTTCTTCATGAACTCTTTGGTCTGCAAATCTGTCGGATCTACCATAGCCAAAGACAAGTCGGTTTTGGTTTTAGCAAAACTAATAATCTTGTGGCGATGAGCAATCGGCTCTGGCACCAAATTCAGAACATCAGCGGTCATTTCTTCGTTGCGCAGGTCTATTACTGGTATGCCAAGTTCATCACTTTTTGTAGCCAGTAACTGCTCTTCTGTTATAACCTTCTTTTCAAGCAAAAAATCCTCCCAAGATATGGGAACTTTTGCCCCCTGCCACTCTTTTTGGAGCGGTTTTATCTGAGCATCGGTTGCAATTTTTTGTTTTGTGAGAAGAGCGTTGAGCTCAATATTGGACATGATTTTTGTTTCGTAAAAGCACTCAGTTGGTCAGAGTTTTGTGGCATTATTATAACACAAATTATTCGTAGCGCAAAGCTTCCATTGGATCCATTTTGGCCGCTCGCCGAGCCGGGAATACTCCGAATACCAACCCAATAATACCCGCTACTCCCACTCCAATAAGAATGCCGGAAATGGGTACGCTGAACTGCCAAGCAAATCCAAAGCTCTGGGCAATTTTAGCAATCCCAAACGAAATGCCGGCCCCAAATACCACGCCCATAATGCCACCAAACACCGTGAGTAAAATAGATTCAATGAGAAACTCTGCCAAAATATCGCCAGATCTTGCACCCAACGCTTTCTTTAATCCAATCTCGCTAATTCGCTCTGTGACAACGACGTACATGATGTTCATAATCCCAACTCCACCAACTAACAGCGAAATGGCAGCAACAGCAATGAGTAGAAATGTAACGCCACTTAGAATAGTATTGAAAGTGCTCAAATTCCCTGCTTGGGTTTTAACATCAAAATCATCTTTAGCCGAGTCAGTAATGCTGTGATTAGTCCGAATAACTTGGCGCATGTCTTCCGCTGTCGCGTCTGATAAATCTTTATTCTTCATTTCGGCTAACATGTAAAATAAATAATCTATGCCCAACAATTTCTTCTGTGCTGTATTGAGCGGCACAAAAATTTGGTCATCACCGCCATTCAAACCACCTCGCTTTTCATATACCCCAATAACGACAAAATTGTACTGCCCTATACGTACCGTTTTCCCTACGGGATTATCTTGGCCAAACAGATCTTGTGCTACTTGGTAACCCAACACGGCCACTTGGGCGGCAGCTTTATCTTCTGAGTCTGTATAAGGTCGTCCTTTTTCTACAATCCCCTTGTCTATGTCAAAGCGGGACGCATCTGCCCCAAAAATCATAGTGTTCTTGGAAACGTTTTGGTATGAGGCAACCTTTTGACCAATGACCGCCCCGTAAACGTTGCTAACATTGGGTAGGCGCATGACATCTTGGACATCGCGGTTCTTTAGCGTCGTAATGGCCACGGATTGACTGCCAGGACGGTCAAATCCCCCGCCGCGATTACGGGTTGTTGGCGGAATGCGCGTCTCAACCGTAACAGTATTAGTGCCCAGCGATTCCAGTTGAGAATTGATAAAACTGTTGAATCCTTGGCCGGCAGACAGCACTATAATAACCGTGGCAATACCAATAACAATGCCCAACGTAGTCAACGCAGTGCGTATGGGATTAGCAGTCAATCCGCGGATAGCTTGTTTAAGAGATACAAACATAATTATTCGTGCCGTAGGGCATCTATTGGATTTAGCTGGGCCGCCTTCACGGCCGGATACAATCCAAATATAATCCCAGTTAATGCCGAAACACCAATTGCTAAAATCACAGATACATAAGAAATAACAAACGCCCAGTCATAACCGGCGTACCTCGCGCCTAACGCAATGGCATAAGCAATGCCTACGCCTAAGACGACGCCTACAATACCACCCAACACTGTTACTACTAATGCTTCTAGCAAAAACTGATTGCGCACCGCTCGACTAGTGGCCCCGACCGCTTTACGCAACCCAATTTCACGAGTCCGTTCCGTGACAGTGACCAGCATAATATTCATAATGCCAATACCGCCAACTACCAAGGCAATGGCAGCCATCATTGTTAAGAATAAACTCAACGCGCTAGTAATGGTCGTGAGAATTTTAATTGCATCGGCTAAATTACGAATAGTAAAATCCTCATCACTAGCAGCTTTAATATTATGCCGTTCCCGCAACAACTGCCGAACTTCCTCAATAGTTTGAGGAATGTTGGCAGAACTATCGACTTTGGCGTTAATTTGTTGTAAGTTGCGCACCCCTAGCAATTCATTCTGGGCAATCACTAAAGGAATGTAAACTTGATCGTCTTGATTCTGAAATGCCACTGTGCCCATTTTTTTCATATAACCGATAACTTGAAACGGTTGATTTTTGATTTTGATGATCTGCCCAATTGGGTCTTGATTACCAAATAGTTGGTCTTTCACATCATACCCAAGTACCGCTACATTAGCCCCCAACTCTTCCCGACTATCGAAAAATCGCCCTGCTTCGATTTCAATATTCTGGATGTTCGGTTGGGTAGCTTGAACACCAGTAAAATTAGAATCAATGCTCTGATCGCGCCAAATCATGGGTGCAGCTCCTCTAACATAGCCCGACACAGCCAGAATATGAGGAAATCGGGTTTTGTCTGCTATAGCTTCAGCATCACCCGGTACCAAAGTTTTTATAGAAATACCAAACACTGCCGCTGGCGGGCCATTGTCATTCGACTTACCAGGCTGGATCGCAATCAAATTGCTCCCCAGTTTGTTAATTTGCCCTAGGACTAAACTCTGAGCCCCGGCGCCAAGCGAGATAATAACAATTACGCCGCTTACTCCAATAACAATTCCGAGAATGGTCAAAAACGACCGCCCCTTGCGAGCCAGCAATCCTTTCAACACTAATTTTACTTCAGCCAACAACCCCATTATTTCACCAAGTCCCCTTCTGCCGTGGCAAATTTTCGTTGATTCACTGGCTCATCGGCAAAAATTAACCCATCGCGAATGCGGATAATGCGCTTAGCATGCTCGGCCGTGTCCTGTTCGTGAGTGACTAAAATAATTGTGCGCCCTTGAGCATTCATGTCTTGCAAAATTTTCATAATGACATTGCCCGATTTGGAATCTAAGTTACCAGTGGGCTCATCGGCAAAAATTACGGCTGGGTCATTCACTAAAGCCCGAGCAATAGCCACGCGCTGTTTTTGGCCGCCGGAAATTTGGTTGCTCATGTAACTCATTCGGTCTTCTAGCCCCACTGAAGCCAAAGCTTTTTCAGCCAACTCCGTTTGATTTTTTTTCTTGCCATATATAAGGGGGAGCTTAACGTTATCTAAAACCGAGGTCCGGGGTAATAAATTAAACGCTTGGAACACAAAACCAACCCGTTCATTGCGAATTTGAGCCAGCCTGTCATCTTCAAAAGTCGTTACGTCTTCCCCTTCAAATTCAAACACGCCAGATGTAGCACGGTCCAAGAACCCCAGAATATGCATGAGGGTAGATTTACCACTACCAGACGGGCCCATGATAGCGACAAACTCACCTTGCTCAATCTGGAACGTGACGCCTTTAAGAACTGGCGTAATTACGTCATCGTTAATATAGTCTTTTTTTAAATCCTTGATGTTAATGAGAGCCATGGCGCTACTTTTTAGCGGCAATGAACGTTACGATCTCTTGGCCAGCGGACAAGCCAGACACTACTTCTACTAATCCGCCATCAGCATCCATACCGGTAGTAACTTCCTTTTCCTCATAAGTCTTTTTCTGGGAGTCAGTAATCACACGAACAAATTTCTTGCTGTCATGGCTAAGCACGGCGCGCTGAGGAATGGACAAGACATGGGCTTTCTGGCCGACTAAAATAGTCATGTTGGCAGTCATCCCCGGCTTTATTTCCGGCAACTTGTCTACACCGGCTGTCACTTTGTAGTTGACCACGCCGGAGACCACAGTGGAGGCCGGATCTATTAATTGCACAAGGCCGTTGAAAGTGCGGTCTGGCCCAAGGGCATCAAATGTAAATGACACAGTCTGCCCAACCTGAACTGAAGCAATGTTAGCTTCGCTGATATTAGCTTCAACGTGTAAGTTATCGACGTCCTGCAATACTATAGCGGCAATTGCACCGGGGATGGCTTGTTCCCCCACTTTAATATTAACCGTAGTAATGGTGCCATTGCTCGGTGCGCGAATTACAGTATTTTCCAAATTGGCTGAGGCTGCTTGAACTTGACCCGAAGCAGACAATATCTGCGCTCTGGCGGCAGCAACATCTGCCGGACGAGCCTGTTGTTGTTTTAGGGCTAATTGAGAGTTAGCTTGATCAAGCGCTGATTGAGCGATTGTCACGCTACCAGCCGCGCTCACAGATGCTTGTTCATATGCGCTTTGAGTCGAATTAATCAAATTTTGAGCCGCGCTTATGGCCGAAGATTGGTTTTGGACTGCCGAATTATAAGCACTTAAATTAGAAGTATAACTGGCAGATTTAGTATTAGGAATGTCTACTATCCAGAAATCTCCACTATATGCAGTGGTATTTGAAAATTGAACATATAGACCTTTGGCTCCTAAAGATACTGGGGCAGTTCTCATTAATCCATTACTGCTTTCTAGGCCCGAAGCAACAAAGCGAGGTTCAGATCCATCGTTAAAAGCAGTAATTTTATAACTTCCTTCGCCTCCAGTGTAATTACCGGAGATTGTAACGACAGTAGTGGATAAATTACTATTTCCCGGAACGGCTGACAATCCCGAATTAAGTAGTACTGAATAAGAATTTTTTACCAAACTTGCTTGCTGTCTCTGGGTGTCAGTGAAACTTTTTTTGGCATTATCCAAAGCTACTTGCGCCGATGCCACTACGCTATTAGTAGAAGCTTTGGCATTATCCAAAGCTACTTGCGCCGATGCCACCACCGCTCTACTGACATCTATATCTGGGCCTGATGCACCGGAGATTACTTTGTTGTAGTTAGCCTGGGCAGAAGCCAATGATCCTCGAGCTTGGGTTAAACTTGCTGCCTGATCTTTTTGGTCCAATGTGGCTAAAATGTCACCCTGTTTCGCTTGAGCGCCAACCTTAGTTGTAATTTTTTGAACAATGCCCGACCCACGAAAGTTCAAACCCAAATCCGTTTGACTGGTAACTTGACCAGTAGCCAAGACGGTTTTTTTCAAGTCTTGCTGTTTTGCTGTATCAGTTTGAATAGAAGCATCGACTTTTGGTCGCGTCACTTTATAAGCAACGCCGCCAATAACAATAAGCGCGATGAGACCAAATATATATCTTTTCTGTAGAAATCTTCGCATAGAGTTAGTTTACCTGTTGTTAGGACTGAATTTTGATAATTGCTTTAGCTGGTTCTTCACGTGCTCTTGAAATTGTTTGTCGTCTGTAACCTTGGACACATGATCCATCATCATTGAAACCATACTTTCAATGTTCTCCGCTTTAATCATGCTCAGCACAGTGCCGAACTTACCGACAACTAACAGCTTGTCCCCCGGCTTAATATTAAGGTCCTTACGAGCCTCTGATGGAATCACTATTTGCCCCTTAGGACCCATGGTGGTCATTCCATACATAACATCTTTCTCGTAAAACCCAGGGTGCATTTTTGAATGTTTTTCCATATATAAATAAGTAAGTTATTACATACTTATCTTACTCTACATAGGAGTGGTTGTCAATGTAACCATGGACGCCGTTTAAGATCACAAATTGTGATCTTAAAGGCAATAAGTAATTAAGTTATGGATATTTTAACCGTTGCATCCAAAGCCTTGGCTATCTTATGCAAAAACCTAATGGAGGGATTGTAATTTCCGCTCTCTAACTTCGAAATTACTGGTTGAGTGATGCCCATTTTTTTCGCCAATTGCGTTTGGGTAAGATTCTCTTTAATCCGCTTTTTGATGATCATCTCAACTAATCTAAATTCCCACTCTAATTCATCATAAGCCTTTTTAAATTCTGGGTCCTTCGCCCATTGCTTTCTTATTGTCTCGTATTTGATAAAGCCTTTCATAGATATTTTTATTACTTCATTTTAAAATATAACTTATAAGTTATATTGATGTCAAGTATTTTAACCTCTTCATTGCTTGTTTAATTTCTTTTTGCGGTATCTTTTGAGACTTTTTAATAAAAGCGTGCAGTAATATTATGCAGTCGTTATGAAAAGTATAGAATACGCGAATATTCACACTGCCAAGAATCCTTAGTTCATATAAATCTTTGGCTACCATTCTGCTCAGAGGCATAGAAATTAGGTAGTTATATTTTTGCAGTAGTTGTAAATGTCTGTCGACTTTTGCTTTAAGTTTAATATCAAGGGAATCGATAAAATGTTGAACCGCTTTATAAAAGATGATTTCCATAGCTACTGACCTTTCAGGAATATACTAATTTTGTTTCGGCGCTGCATTAGCTAATACTTATTTTCAGTCTAACACAAGCCACCTCAAGGAAAATTAAAGAAAAAATAACGAACTACTAAAATCTTTCCCTCTGCCCAGATTTCGCCTATAATACCCACATGACATTTCCCAAAAAACTGGTGTTCCACCAAATTCTCCCGGTCCTAGCCCTTCTCATTATTGGCGGTTCCATTGGTTGGTTGTTCGGCCGTAAAACCGGGCAGAATGCTGTGCTTTATGCTAATAGCATTCATCCCATACGCCAGCAGAATTCCAAGTATCAATACGCCAACCCCCTCCTAGCCTATGACAGCGCTGAAAGTACTAGCGAGTTTGAAGAATTTAAGCCGCTAGAACAACAAATTAAAGATATGATAAAACAAAAAACAGACAGCCATGAAGCTGACTCTGTTTCAGTTTACTTTAGAGATCTTAACCGTGGCCGCTGGGTGGGCATTAATGAAAACGATAACTATAACCCTGCCAGTCTCTTAAAAGTGCCGTTAATGATAGCCTACTTAAAGCAAGCGGAGAGCAACCCGGATTTACTCAACCACAAAATTACTTTCACTGCCCAGATGAACACTGAGTCCATTATTCCGTTCGAAACCCCTACTAAACTAGCCGTTGGTTCCAGCTACACTGTAGACCAGCTCCTCACAGCCATGATTGGCGACTCCGACAACGGCGCCAAAGATGTGCTTCTATCAACAGTAGATCAAAATGCTTTAGCCGAAACTTATACCGATCTCGGCATAGCCAATCC
>JBBRMG010000002.1:0-66711 GCA_038230955.1 Candidatus Doudnaibacteriota bacterium
CTCTAATTTTTCATTTATATCGTTCAACTTAGCCTTATCAACCATATCCCCGGTGATGAATTCCGTATCCCCGCTGTCGGTAATGCGCATTTTGGAGAACATTTGGCGACAGATAACTTCAATGTGCTTATCGTGAATTTGCTGACCCTGAGAGACATAAATGTCCTGGACTTCCTGGACGAGATACTTCTGAGCGGCCTGGGCATCGCGCAATTCCATAATTTGCACTGGGTTTAGGTTCCCCTCAGTCAATGGCTGACCTTTGGTAACCAAATCCCCTTCTTTGACCAAAAGAGAGAAGCTCCCAGGAATGACGTACTCTTTCAATTCATCACTTTCGTGAATAAGTTTCAACTTGCCATTTTGAATACGGGCGATACCGGCGGCTTTAGACTTTACCGGCTTGCCTTCAGGATCCATAAACAATAAGTCATTATTAGCGACATGGGTGCCATCTTTAATCAAAGATTCGACATGACTGGCTAATTCGTATGTATCAGTTTCAACGTCCTTACCTTCAACGTGAACAATCTGTTCTTTAGTGGGGGAAGTACTAATGGAAATTACGCCATCAATTTCAGCCACAGTGGCTTCACCTTTTGGCTCACGCACTTCAAACAATTCTTCCACTCTAGGCAAACCTTGAGTAATATCTTTTCCAGCAGAAGCCGCACCACCAGTATGGAAAGTTCGCATGGTCAACTGAGTTCCTGGCTCACCAATAGCTTGAGCGGCCACAATACCCACGGCAGCACCTAGCTCAACCATCTTATTGAAACCAAGATCATAACCATAACACAGGCGGCAAATACCGCGCGTCAGCTTGCACTTCAGTACAGAACGACATTTCACTTCAGTAGCACCGGAATCGGCGATTAACTTCGCTTGAACCTCGTCTATGCCAAGATTCACTTCTGCTAATACGTTACCATCTGCGTCTTTAATCTTTTCTGCGGACACACGACCGAACAACCGACGATCAAACGATTGGTTCATCAATTCTGATTCAGCTAAGGTAATAACATCGTATAATTTTGTACCACAATCCTCAGCGTTCACAACCACATCTTGGGCCACGTCCACTAAACGACGAGTCAAATAACCAGCATCAGCCGTACGCAACGCAGTATCAGACATACCTTTACGTGAACCGTGAGTGGAGATGAAATACTCCAAAACACCAAGACCCTCTTTGAATCCGGACCGACATGGCAACTCAATAACATCACCAGCTGGGTTAACTACTAACCCTTTCATGCCCGACATCTGAGTTAACTGAGAAGCGGAGCCACGAGCGCCAGAAGTTACAATATAGTGTACCGATGTATGATCAACCACTGTTTGAACGACAGCTTTAGAAATCTTTTCAGAAGCTTCAGCCCATATTTCAATTACACGACCATAGCGTTCATCTTCTGTCAGCAAACCTTCCCGATGCTGTTCATACACAGTTTGAACTTCAGTGTCAGCTTTTTCTAACAGCTCATACTTAATTTGAGGAATTGTCAGATCATCCATACCCCAAGAGATACCGGATTGTTTCATATAAGTGAAGCCGGTGCGCTTAATTTCATCAATCAGCTCGGCCGTTTTTTCATTACCAAACATACGATAAGCTTCACGAACCAAAGATTGCAATTTCTTCTTGTCGAACGCTTCGTTCCGATAACCTAGCTCTGGTGGGACAACCTTATTGAAGATAACCCGACCAACTGACGTTTCTATTATTTCAGCGCTATCAAGTCTTACCTTGATGATTGCTTGAATGTCTACATACCCATTTTTGTAAGCCATAATAGCTTCATCAGCATCAGTGAAAATTTTCCCTTCCCCTTTAGCTCCTTCTTTAGTCTTAGTAATATAGTAACACCCTACAACAACGTCTTTGTCAGGGGTCATAACCGGATCACCGGATGCAGGCTTGAGCAAATTATGAGCGGACACCATAATTTCGCGAGCTTCTTTCTGGGCGGCTTCGGTCAACGGAACGTGGACGGCCATTTGGTCACCATCAAAGTCAGCATTGAATGCAGCACATACCATAGGGTGAAGCTGAATCGCTTTGCCTTCAATTAGTACCGGTTGGAAAGCTTGGAATCCCAAACGATGCAAAGTTGGCGCACGGTTTAATAGAACGTAATGGTCTTTGGTTACTTCTTCCAGAATATCGTAAACCTCAGTGCGACCTTGCTCAATTAACCGGTTGGCGGAACGAACATTATGGGCGTACTCGCGCAAAATCAA
The DNA here is from genome assembly GCA_038230955.1 of Candidatus Doudnaibacteriota bacterium. Classification (GTDB taxonomy): domain Bacteria; phylum Patescibacteriota; class Doudnabacteria; order UBA920; family UBA920; genus JBBRMG01. Next base: position 2,245 of record JBBRMG010000002.1, read on the forward strand.
TTTAGAAATAACAAATGGTTTGAACAACTCCAAGGCCATCGCTTTAGGCAACCCACACTGGTGTAGTTTCAAATGAGGACCCACAACAATAACGGAACGACCAGAGTAGTCGACGCGCTTACCGAGCAAGTTTTGGCGGAACCGACCCTGTTTGCCTTTCAGCATATCAGCTAGGGAACGTAGTTTGCGTTTCTGACCAGTAGAAGCAGTAACCTCTTTGCCATGACGAACCGAGTTATCGATTAACGCATCAACTGCTTCCTGTAACATACGCTTTTCGTTGCGAGTAATAACTTCAGGAGCTTTAATCTCCAAAAGTTTCTTTAACCGATTATTACGATTAATAACACGGCGATACAAATCATTTAAATCGGATGCAGCAAAACGACCACCATCCAATTGAACCATTGGTCGCAGGTCTGGTGGAATAACTGGCAGATATGAAATGAGCATCCATTCTGGACGTAATCCAGTTTTAACGAAAGCTTTCACTAACTTCACGCGGCGCAGTAATTTCTTGGCATTCATCCCTTCAGCAGTTTTCAGCTGACTTTCCAAATCTTGAGCTAACTCTTCCATGTTGATTTGTTCAAGTAAAGTTTTCAAAGCTTCAGCACCAATACCGGCAGTGAATACTGGACCGTACTTCAATGACAAGTCACGGTAAGCCAACTCAGAAATAATAGTCATCTTTTTTATGCTCTTCAGTTCAGAGCGAGCTTGATCACGGATATCTTCCAGACTAGCCACTTCCTTAGCCCACAAATCTTTCATTGTGGTAATTTCAGCATCAATCCGAGCAGCAGCTACATCTGGGTCAACAGCTTTGCCTTTGCCAGTTGAAGCATGACCAGCAGAGGATCGAGTTTTCCCAATAAGTAATTCATAACGGGTTTCAATCTCTTTTTTCTTGGTCTTGAATTCGCCTTCAATCTGCTCTAAAGTAGCGACGCGGGCATCTTCGTCGACGCTCATAATAATGTATGATGCAAAATAAACGAGACGTTCTAATTCTTGAACACCGAGATCTAAGATTAAGCCTAAGCGGGAGGGCACACTGCGCAGGAACCAAATATGCGCTACTGGAACGGCCAAAGTAATATGGCCCATGCGTTCGCGACGAACACTGGATTTAGTGACTTCAACGCCACACTTATCACAGACGATATTTTTGTAACGAATGCGCTTGTACTTGCCACAGTAACATTCCCAGTCCTTAATAGGACCAAAAATCTTTTCGTCGAACAAGCCATCCTTTTCCGGACGCTGAGTCCGATAGTTAATAGTTTCAGGTTTGGTCACTTCCCCATGAGACCATTCCAAAATGGTATCGGGAGAAGCTAGTTTAATTTTTACGCCTTTAAATTCTTCGGTTTGTGTAAACATAGAGTTATATAGTGTGAATGAAAGAAAATTGGTTTAGCTATTTCGCCTTTTCTTTCTTTTTCTTCTTGTCCAATGCCTTGCGATCTTCTTCATCGAACAAGGTCATTGGGTTAACTTCTGCCACTACTGGGAGGGGTTCGTCGACCACGGTCGCCCCTGCGGCTTCACCGGAAATAATTTGTCCGGCTCCACCAATCAGTTCTACATCTAGACCTAAGCTTTGTAATTCTTTAACTAATACACGGAACGATTCAGGGATGTTCGGTTTCTTAATCATTTCGCCTTTCACGATCGCTTCGTATGTTTTACTCCGTCCGACAACGTCATCAGACTTAATCGTTAACATTTCTTGTAGCGTATGAGCGGCACCGTAACCTTCCAAAGCCCATACTTCCATTTCACCGAAACGCTGGCCACCAAATTGAGCTTTACCACCCAGCGGTTGCTGAGTAATAAGAGAGTACGGTCCAGTAGAACGAGCGTGCATCTTGTCGTCTACTAAGTGATGCAGTTTCAACATGTAAGCCACACCAACAGTAACCGGCTTGTCGAACGCTTCACCGGTCTTACCGTCATGCAATACAACTTTACCGTTTGTCGGAATTCCGGCCTTTTCTAATTCCGCTTTAATCTGAGTTTCCGTGATACCATCAAGAACCGGTGTAGCAACTTTATAACCAAGCTTGTGAGCAGCAAAGCCCATATGGGTTTCTAGCACCTGACCCAAGTTCATACGAGACACAATACCAAGTGGGTTCAAAACAATATCTACTGGGGTACCGTCAGCCATAAATGGCATGTCTTCTACTGGGATAATACGGGAGATAACCCCTTTGTTACCGTGACGGCCAGCCATTTTATCACCAACCTGAATTTTACGAAGCACGGCAATGGAAACTTGAATAGAACGGATAACACCGGACTGCAACTTGTCGCCTTGGTCACGATTGAATTCGCGGATCTGAACAACTTTCCCGTATTCACCATGAGGCAAGTTCAAAGAAGTGTCTTTTACATCTCGAGACTTTTCACCGAAAATAACACGCAACAGTTTTTCTTCAGCAGTCAAATCGGTTTCACCCTTAGGAGTAATTTTACCTACCAAAATGTCACCGGCTTTGACCTGAGCACCAATGCGAACGACACCGGTTTCATCAAGGTTCTTCAATTTTTCTTCACCAATGTTTGGGATGTCGCGAGTGACAACTTCCGGACCCAACTTGGTGTCGCGAATATCAATTTTAAAATCTTCAATATGGACAGAACTATACATGTCATCTTGTACTAAGCGAGAAGACAACAAAATAGCGTCTTCATAGTTACCGCCTTCCCAAGACAGGAAAGCAATTAATACGTTTTGGCCTAGAGCCAGTTCGCCATTTTCTGTTGATGTTCCATCAGCCAACACATCGCCGGCTTTTACTTTTTGGCCGCGGTCAACTCGAGCCAGCTGATTGATAGCTGTTCCGCTGTTGGTACGAATGAATTTGAGTAACGGATAGTCTTTCTTTTTGCCGGAATCGAATTGCACGGAAATCTTATCACCGGCGACAGCTGTGACTTCACCATCTTCGTCAGACACAATCACCTGACCGGAATCACGAGCGGCTTTAGCTTCCATACCGGTGCCAATAATCGGAGCTCTGGGAACAATGCAAGAAACGGCTTGGCGTTGCATGTTCGATCCCATCAAAGCACGGTTAGCATCATCGTGCTCCAAGAACGGAATTAACGAAGTGGTAACGGAAATGATTTGCTTTGGTGAAATGTCGACACAGTCGATGCCTTCAGTTTCAGCAATAGTCGGCACACCGTGGACCCGAATGGATTCACGTTCTCTCAGGAAGTAGCCTTTTTCATCCAACTCAATGTTCGCCTGACCAATAGTCAGTCTTTCTTCTTCGTAGGCATCGAGGTATTCAATCTTTTTTGTCAGATGAGTCTTAATGCGAATTTCTGCCAAATCCTGTATGCTGTGAAGTTTCTTGGCATCAACTTCGGTCATGTGAGAGCCAGCTGTAACCACAACATTGCCCTTATCATCTTTTACATCATAGAGGGCAATTTCACCGACTGCATCTTTGCCGTCGTTCTTGGCATTCTTCTTGGCCATGCGGTATGGAGTTTCGATAAAACCGAAGTCATTCAAGCGGGCATAAGTAGCTAAGTGGGCAACCAAACCAATGTTTGGTCCTTCAGGTGTTGTAATTGGGCAAAGACGACCGTAGTGAGACCGATGTACGTCACGCACTTCGAATCCGGCACGCTCACGAGACAAACCACCAGGACCCATGGCAGACAAACGGCGCTTGTGCTCTAGTTCAGCCAACGGATTGGTCTGATCCATAAACTGAGACAACTGAGATGAAGAGAAAAATTCCTGCATGGCTGCAACAATCGGGCGGATGTGAATTAACTGAGCCGGAGTAACTGTATCGAGGTCAGCTAAGGACATGCGGTCTTTGGCGATGCGGGACATACGAGCTAAACCAACACGGTAGCGAGTCTGAATAAGTTCACCGACAGCACGAACGCGACGGTTAGCTAAATGGTCAATGTCATCAGCAGGAGCTTGCTCGTTGTTTAGTCGGATAATTTCTTTGACCACAGCGGTCATATCTTCTAGGGTCAAAATGCGAGAGTCAGTGTCGTGGTCGTAATTAGAGCGCTGGTTGAATTTGTAACGGCCAACTTCAGAAAGATCGTACCGTTCAAAGTTGAAGAACATAGCGCTAATTAACGAACGAGCGTTATCAACAGTTGCCAAATCACCCGGACGAATTCTTTTATATACTTCTTTAAATCCTTCATCAGCATTTGTACTCGGATCTTTTTCTAGAGTGGCGGCAATGTAACGCACATCAGGGTTGGTGTCGAACTCTTTGAAAGCGGCCATGATCTCATCATTAGTAGACAAACCGAACACACGCAGTAAGGCAGTAATAGGGATACGGCGTTTGCGGTCAATTTTTACACCAATGACATTGGAATTGTCAGTGTCCAGCTCTAACCAAGCTCCACGGTTTGGGACAATCTTTGCCCCGTAAACATTTTTGCCACGCGAAAACTCCGATGTGTAAAACACACCGGGAGATTTGATCAACTGAGATACGACAACGCGCTCCACACCATTGATAACAAATGTGCCGCGGTTAGTCATCAGGGGGAAATCGCCGAAGTAAACGTCCTGAGTCTTGGTCTTGCCTGTAACTTTGTTAACTAATTTGGCAGATACATACAACGGTGCTTCGTATGTAGTATTGCGCTCGCGTGACGTATTTTCATCATACTTTGGTTTGTCGAAAAAATAATCGCCAAATGTTAATTCTAAATTCTTGCCCGTAAAATCTTTAATCGGATTAATTTCGGACAACAGCTCCTTTAAACCCTTTTCAAAAAACCACTTGTACGAATTGAGTTGAATCTCAATAAGATTTGGCAACTGAGCTGTCTCATGCTGCTTGGTAAAGAATTTGCGCGGGCTAATTGATGTGGCTGGAGACACAACAACACTGGCGTCTGACTTTGCCTTGGATGACATGCGAGTACACTTCCCCTGTGCGCACACGGCTGTACGCATTGGCTTAATTATGTAATTTTACTTCAAAAGTACTTTGAAATTTTGATTTTGAAAAAACTCGGAGAACCAAAAACACGATTGTGCGATATAAAAAAGGTGTAAATAAGCGGGGTTTTTCCAGCAACGTTCTTGAATACAAAAAAATGCATCCCTCCTTGCATACGCAAAAAAGGGAGGCTTTAGAATTAGCCTTATTTTCCTATGAGATTGTGCACAAATTCATTCTAGCAGTCAAGAAAAACTTGTCAAGTTTATTTCTGCTGAAAACAAGAACAAGTACATTAACCTCTTAAACAAAGGGGTTTATCGTTATAGCCTATCCCTGTGTGTCCTAGGAAACTAGCGCTCCATTCTCTGCGCCCTACGGGCTAGCTCATGGTCGCTTAATAGTTTCTTTCGGACATCACAGGGATAGGCACAGATAGACCCTTTAAACAAGGAGGATTTATCCATCTGTACTGTATACCACAAATAAACTATTGAGCGAATAAGTTGCTAGCCGAAGGCGCAGCAACTCGAGCGATTAGTTTATGGGGGTATACAGTACAGATGCACACATAAAAAACCCTTATTCAAAGACAATTATTCTATAATATCCCCCATTGGGTAGCCACTGACATCAATACTCCACAGAACCATATTCTTCTTTTTATAGCGCCAGTAAGCAGCGGGGGTGGCTAATCCTCGCTTTTCTCCCTGTTTTCCTATTAAATACACAGTCCTATGATCCAAAATGTCCAGAACCAAGCTACCAGGTTTAGCCCTCTTAGTGGGTCCTTCTACTAATTGCTTATCTGCTTCATTTGCGGCCACAATCCGAGAAAGCCTATAGTTATAAGTTAAAAACTCATTCAAACTGGCAAATCCCTGCTTATACCCTTTGCCTACCAGAAATATAGTCGGACCACTCCGCACCAAAGTACTCGGTTTATGCGGAAAAGTCGACGTAGTCTGGGCTTGGACTAGTCGCGGCAGATATAAGACTGCGGTTAGAGCTACAGAGGCGAGCCCAGCTACCAATCCCATAGCCCCAAGCACTAATCTATATCTTAATTTATTCATAAGCAAACTTGTTAATGACTTTCTCAGGATAACAAAGCATGGGTGAATAAACGCTAAAGAAAAGCTCAATTGCAACTAAAAAATGCTATACTACAGCATATGATTGCTTTTTTACGGGGAATTATCCTTCAAAAGACTCTGACTTTCCTAATAGTAGAGCGGAATGACATTGGTTATAAAGTATTTGTTACCCCGGAACTATTAGATCACCCAATCGGAGCCGAAGTTCAGCTCTATACTTACTTGAAAACGTCTGATGACGGGCAGACCCTATTTGGCATGCCTGACTTCCCTACTCTTCAATTCTTTGAACTTCTGATTACGGTAACTAGCGTTGGTCCCAAAATGGCTATTACAATTGTGTCCGCAGCCAAGCTCGATGTCCTCCAACAAGCAATTGCCAGCGGAGATGCGGGGATCTTTACTCGTATGTCTGGTGTTGGCAATAAAACAGCGGAACGCATTATCCTTGAACTTAAAAATAAAATGAATGTTGGACTAGGCACAACATCTAGCGGCGGTACTGACTTATTCGACGCATTGCTCTCGCTTGGCTACAACCCACGAGAGGCTCGGGAAGTCTTGCCAAAAATAGATACCACTGCTGACACCCAGGAACAATTGAAGCAAGCTCTAAAACTTATTTCTCATAGCTAATATTTTATGCAGTACGAGCAACTGACAGAAACCAATCGAACAGAATACGACACTTTTATAGCCGCCCATCCGAGCGGCTCGTTTTTACAATCGTGGCAATGGGGGGAGTGGCAAAAACAATCTGGCCACGAACCGGTTCGAATCATAATTAGGGCTAATGACCAAATAGTTGCGGCTACTCAAGTACTCAAAACTCGCATTCCTCGGATGAGCAAATATTATTTATACATTCCTTACGGACCACTCTTTACCAATGAGGCTGCTGCGTCGTTCCTTATTGGCCAATTGAAAACCAATTTTCCCAATGCGTTATTTTTGCGAATTGAGCCTAAGCAAGAATTGCCATTAATCGGCAAGCCCACTGTTCATATTCAGCCAGGCAAAACCGCAGTGTTGAATTTAAATCAAAGTGTTGATGAATTATTGACTAGCATGCATCAAAAAACTCGATACAACATTAAGGTAGCTCAAAAACACGGCATTGTTGTCCAAGCTGAACCAGTCATCACGCCGCGGCACGGTTTACACTTAACAGAAGCAGTCGATCTTTTGGTCACAACGGCTACAAGACAAAATTACAGAAGTCATGGTCGGGCTTATTACGAAAAGTTGATTGATTTTTTTTCAATCACTTTGAACAGTACCAGCAACTGCACCATCTCAGTATATAAAGCATTGCTAGGAACGGAACTACTAGCAGTTGCGCTAATGGTCGACTTCGGTACAACACGCACGTATTTATTTGGTGGCAGTGCGGATAGTCATCGCAATGCAATGGCTCCTTATGCAATGCACTGGCAAGCCATGCAAGACGCCAAGAGCCAAGGCCAAGCGTACTACGATTTGTGGGGTACGGAAACTGCGTCAGGACAAACCGCAGGCTTTGTTAGATTTAAACTGGGTTGGGGCGGTGAAGATATTGCCTACCCTTCTCCCAAAGATATCATCTACAAACCACTGTGGTATAATTTGTACGCGATTCTGCGAAAAGTAAATAGAAAACTTTAATAATGGGGCTATTTAAAACTATAAAAAATATTGGGCGCGGTGTAATTCCCACATCAATATTCAAAGCACTACAACCTCTTTACCATGGAATGAATGCCCTCATTGCCACCGTTTATTACGCCCGACCCAGTGAAAAAATGATCATTGTTGGTGTCACCGGTACAGCGGGAAAATCCACCACCATTAACGCACTCGCTCACATTCTTAATAGGACTGGTCATAAAACCGGCTTCATTACCACCACTAATTACAATAATGGCCGCGCAGAGGTACTGAACAAACACGGAGTGAGCATGCCGGGCGGGTGGCTCCTCCAACAACAGTTACGCGAAATCGCCAACAACGGTTGTCGTTATGCCATTGTCGAGTGTACTTCAGAAGGGTTAGCCCAAAACCGACATTTGGGTATTAATTTTGACATGGCTCTGCTAACTAACTTAACTCCAGCACATTTAGAAACTCACGGTGGGTTTGAAAATTATCGCGCTGCTAAAGCTCGCCTATTTATAGCACTCAACGCTAGCAACAAGAAAAAATTATTCGAACAAAAAATAATTGGGGTTAATTTGGATGATGACAATGCCGATTATTTTTTACAATTCAAAAGTGAAAAAAAATTCGGAATTACTTTTAGTGACCAACAAAGCAATGATTATTCAACAGATCAAACCTATTCGGCCACGCTTGTCACTTCTGAGCCCCAAGTTTGTTTTTCCATGGGTGATATCCAATTCAACAATGCTCTCATTGGGAAGTTTAATGCGTACAACTTGGCATTGGCTGTCGCTGCTGCCAATGTTTTGGGGACAGGATTGAATCAAAGCGCAGAGGCATTAAAAAGTTTTATTGGGGTACCAGGACGCATGGAAAAAATCGCTAATACTCGCGGGATCACAATTATTGTTGACTTTGCTTGTGAACCCCAACCCATGATTAGTTGTTTGGCCTCAGTCAGTAAACTGCCGCACAACAAATTAATTCACGTATTCGGATCTACAGGCGGCGCCCGTGATATCTCAAAAAGATTTTCATTTGGTCAATCATCAGCCCGCGTTGCTGACACTATGATTATTACTAACGATGATGTATATGAATCCAATCCGACAGAAATTGCTGACCAGATTAAACAAGGTGCCGAGCGATTGCCTGCTGCAGAACATCACGTCCAAAAAATAATCACAACTCTCGATCGTCGCCAAGCTATTCGCGAAGCACTGCAATTAGCTCAAGAAGGAGACATTGTCCTCGTTACAGGGAAGGGCTCAGAACAATTCTTGTCACTACCAGGTAACAAACGGATTGAGTGGGATGACCGGACAGTTGTGCAAGAGGAACTAACCCGATTATGATTTTATTTATCAACACTAGTGAGTTTAACGGATTGCACTTTGCTTTAATTAGCAATACACCGGTCGGCATTAAAAAAGAGTTAACGAAAACTTTGGCTTACAACGAGAATTACAAAACAGCAGCGCTACTAGTTCAATTCATGAAATCCGCTCACGTTAGTCCCAAGAGTTTAACCAAAATTATAGCTTGCTCTGGTCCAGGTTCATTCACCGGTATTCGAGTAGGAATAGCTCTCACTCAAGCTATGGGCTTTGCCTTAGATATTCCTGTGATTGCCATAAAAAAACTGCAAATCCCAACAGACTTGCGCAAACTTGTTTCCATGCGGGGAAGCAAGGCCACCACTCTCAATTATGGGATGAAGCCGCGTATTACCAAAGCCAAAAAGAAAGATTGACGGCAACGTATATTTTATCTAAAATAGGGTTTCAGATGAACGACCAAACATAGACAACGGAGGAAATAGCAGCAATGGGAAATAGAAAAAGTCGAAACGACAATTGGAATAACGGCAACAAAAAGAATAAATATCGCTCTCGGCCAAAATATTATGCCCTCGGCTCAACCATTGCAGCACCCGCTGCAAGAACGCCCGTCGGCAAAAGCATCAGTGTATTTAACAACACTCCCATTATCCCTTATGTGACGTCGGGGATAGGCTTTGCGCCTATGTGACTATTGGCCATCATGGCTATCTTCTTGTTCCAAGTGGCGTCTAAGACGCCTGCCATAAGAATGTAACGGCCGCAACCATGCAGCGTGTAAAACTCTGAGTAGAAGCGATTTATGCTTCTACTCTTTTCTTTTTCTATTCTTCCAATTTAAACCGCCATAACACCAAGGCCAACAAAATGGCCAACCATAATAGCAGCGGCCACAAGTTCTGGCTCAATGCATAGGCATGTGCCGGTTGAGTGTATAGATCTCGCAACCCAGTGGCTAAATAAGTCACCGGTAAAAACTTAGCCACAGTTTGCAAAGACCCAGGCAGTGTTGAGATTGGGTAAAAAATACCGCCTAGAAATGTCATGGGAATACTGACCAGTGCCGTAATAGGAGCAGCAGATTCATATGTTAATGCGACTGTAGAAATCAATAGCCCTACCAATAAAAATATTAACCCGCCAATTAATCCAAAGAGTAGTACCGACAAAAAGTTACCGTAAAACGTCGCGCCGAAGAAGACAATGCCAACTAATGTTAGCACCACCATTTGCAAAATTATCATGAGCACCCGAGCGGCAAGCAAACTAAGAATTAACTCTGACTTACTGATCGGTGTCACCAAAAATCTTTTCAGCACTCCGCGTGATTTAATATCAATCATCCAGTAAGCCAAGCTATAAGTGCCGGTCTGCATTATCATCCAAGCAATCACTCCTGGGAGGACAAAATCTGAATAGCGGACATGTTCAACCAAACGCCCTATAGGCAAAACGGACAATGCTAAGTAAACTCCTATCGGCATAGCGATAGTAAAGAACAATCCCCCGGCGTTGCGGTAAATTAATTTTAAATTCATTAAAAACAATTGTACAAAACTTTTTGTCATGTCTATATGTCCTCGTAGGAACGTCCGGTTAAATCTAAATACACGTCTTCAAGGCTGGCGGTCCGAACTGTGAATCCACTGAATCGAATATGTTTCGATTTCAACAGCTCAACAATGGCAGAGATAGAATCCAAAGATTTTACTTCTAGCACCACTTTTGGGTGATCGCCATACACTTTTGCAATATTATCAATACCTTTCCAAAAACCCTCAGTCAACTGTTCGTTAACCAAAAACGCCACTTGGGTTGTATGAGATAAATCTTCGATCAAAGTTTTTGGTTCATTGATTGTTAGAATCTCGCCACTGTCCATAATGGCGACCCTGTCACACAAAAACTCTGCTTCTTCCATGTAATGAGTAGTCATCACGATAGTAATCCCTCGTTTGTTTATCATCCGAACTAGCTCCCATACATCGCGCCGAGCTCTAGGATCTAAACCTGTAGTGGGCTCGTCTAGAAATAAAATTTCTGGATCATTCACCAATGACGAAGCTAAAGTAAATCGTTGCTTTTCACCACCTGACAAATCTTTGACTTGCGAATGTAGCTTATCGGTCAAGTTTACAAAACCCAAAAGTTTTTCAATATCCGCCGAACGATTGTAAAAAGAAGCAAACAAATCTAACAACTCTGAAAGATCCATCGATTGCATATAATGGCTAGATTGCAACTGTACCCCAATTCGCTTTTTAATATCTGTTGACTGAGATAAATTATCTAAGCCTAGTACTGACACAGTACCAGCTGACTGTTTCTTTAACCCCTCAATAATTTCCAAGGTTGTGGTTTTGCCAGCACCGTTTGGGCCTAATATACCAAAAATTTCTCCCTGCTTCACAGCGAAGGAGATTCCTTTTACAGCTTCAAATATGGTTTGTCCTTCTTTCCGGTCCGCCCGAGGCAAGGGGTAGGTTTTTGTCAGTCCGATAATTTCAATCACATTTTCCATGGACACAGTATATCATAAAAAAACGGCTACATAGTGCGTGCTATGTAGCCCAATGCGACTGCTTAATGTGAGTTAAGCTTTGGCCTTGTATTGCCTTACTTTCATGGCGACATACAAGGGCGCAGCGATTGCAATAATCACATTACAAATCACTAATCCTAGAACCCAAAAATGAAACTTGAACCCCAGTAATATCCAGTAAGCCCAACCGCTCTCCCAGGCAAAAACAGCCGCGATGGCAGCCGCCGGTCCGAATAAAATTGGGATCCACAACATTTTCGTAAAGACATTGTTGTTCTTCCAATTTTCATACGGATGCTTTTCCCAGTCCCAATCATTTTCCGTCAATCCTTTGTACCAACCGGAACGATGAATTAGCAATGCGAATAGGGCCATAAACCCCGTTCCTGATACCGCCACCAATTCCATGATATAGCGGATTTCAATTGCTTTAGGAAACGCCGCATGCATTCCGGCTAGCAAGAATAAAGTTGCCAAGAGAAGACCCAGCACAGAGTACTGAGTACTATTAAAGCTGTTTATTTCATCAGCCCGTTCTTTTATAGATGTATAATAATCCATTTTACTCCTTATTTATCCTCGTATTCTATTGTGAAAGATCTATATCTAATAATAGAATACCATACCTCAACCACATCGTCTCGTCAATATGTGACACTAGGCTTAGTGAGTACAACAGTATATAATTAACGGTATGAAATTCAAGATCAAAACTGAATATAGCCCGGCGGGCGATCAACCACAAGCAATCAAGGGGCTACTCAGTTCTTTGGCGGATGGTTACCGGCACCAGACGCTACTCGGCGTCACCGGTTCCGGCAAAACATACACCATGGCTAACGTGATTGAGAAAATCCAAAAACCAACTCTAATAATGTGTCACAACAAAACTTTGGCCGCACAATTAGCTTCCGAATTCCAGCACTACTTTCCTGACAATGCCGTGCACTACTTCGTCTCCTACTACGACTACTACCAACCTGAAGCCTATATCGCTCGATCCGACACTTACATTGAAAAAGAAACCACAATTAACGAAGAGATTGACCGACTACGGAATGCCGCCACACAGTCTTTGCTGTCACGGCCAGACACGCTAATTGTGGCTTCCGTTTCCTGCATCTACGGTTTAGGTAACCCGGCTAATTATTTGGAGTTGTCTTTGGAAATAAAAAAGGGGCAGAGTTTAAAGCGAGACCGTCTGCTGCGTCGCTTAACGGATTTACAATTCTCGCGTAATGATTACGATTTGCACCGCGGTACTTACCGCGTTCAGGGCGATACTATTGAAATTGTTTTAGCTTCGGAGGACACTATTATTCGTCTGAAATTTTTTGGTGATGATGTTGAAGAAATAGAACGTCTCCACATGATTACTGGCGAGACGTTAGAAATGTTAGAAAAAGTGAAAATTTTCCCAGCTAAGCATTTCGTGACCCCAGAAGACAAAATGCCCATTGCTCTAGACCGCATTCGAGAAGAACTATTGGGGCGCTTAGCTGAATTACGAACACAAGGCAAAATACTGGAAGCCGCTCGATTAGAACAGCGCACTAACTTCGACCTAGAAATGCTCACAAATACTGGGTTTGTCTCTGGGATTGAAAACTACTCCCGCCAAATGGAAGGGCGCGAACCCGGCGATCCTCCATCTACATTAATCGACTATTTCCCTGATGACTTCCTTTTAATGATAGACGAGTCGCATCAAACCATCCCTCAAATTGGTGGCATGTACGAAGGAGATAAATCGCGCAAAACCAATTTGATTGATTACGGTTTTCGTTTACCCTCAGCGTTAGATAATCGACCGTTAAAATTTGCCGAATTTGAAAACAAAATTGACCAAGTAGTGTTTGTATCAGCAACCCCCGGGCCTTATGAAATTCGCAAAAGCTTAGATGAGAATTTTAAAGTCACCGACAAAAAGAAAACAATTATCAAAAAAGATTTAAGCAAAATTGCCATCGTCGAACAAATTAATCGCCCAACAGGATTAATAGACCCGACCATAGAACTACAGCCCATTAAAAACCAAGTAGACCATTTGTTAGAACAAATTCGCATTCGAATAGATTGCGGTGAGCGAGTCATTGTGACCACACTATCCAAACGAATGTCGGAAGAGTTAACCGAATACATTAAAGAGGCCGGGATTAAAGCACAGTACTTACACTCAGAAATTGAAACGTTCGAACGTCTAGAAACTCTGCGCGATTTGCGTCTCGGAGTTTATGATGTGGTCATTGGGATTAACTTACTGCGCGAAGGATTAGACTTACCGGAGGTGTCGTTGGTAGCAATCCTCGATGCGGACAAAGAAGGGTTTTTACGTTCTGAAACAGCGTTCATGCAAATCATGGGGCGCGCCGCTCGTCATTTGAACGGCCACGTTATTATGTATGCTGATCGCATTACTAAGTCCATGCAAGCTGCCATAGATGAAACTACTCGGCGGCGCAAAATTCAAGAAGCATACAACACCGAGCATGGCATTACGCCAAAAAGCATCATCAAAAAAATTGCCGACTCAAGGCTTAGTGGCAGTCACCAAACTGCTGAAGATGACGGCTACCAAGGGGTAGAGATAGATCCATCTAAGTTGGACGCCACTCAGCTCAAATACTATGTCAATGAGCTCAATGACCGAATGGAACTGGCCGCTAAAGATATGGAATTTGAGCTGGCGGCACGGTTGCGGGACCGAATTGCCGAAATCAACAAAGTAAGGAAACTGAAGAAAAAGACCTAGATCAGCCCCCCGACCACCTAAAAGCCACAAAAGCCCTATATATTGGGGCTTTTTTATTGGCTAAGGCCTTGCTGCTCTTCAGATTAGAATTTGCGCAAGTTATTTGACAAAAAGCTTAGAATTAGGTATAATACCATCAATCAAGGTTTTAATATCACCTTGTACGTTTAGTTCGAAAAGCCATAGGAGGCTAGAATGTTAAAAGAGACACCAATCAAATCGACAACAGTTTTTTTGACAACAATCGTCAAATTTGGGTTAGTTTTGGGTATTGCTGCAGGTATTGCGGCTTTGGTGCTTGAGGCATCCAAACCACTCAATATCCCATCAATCAATTCGGCGAACATCGCTTCCATGTACGATAAAACGCACTGGAAGCTTAATGGAAAGATCGCAACGCCAGACGGATTATTGCTTTCGCTGGAATGCATCCAGTGCAACAAAAACAATGCCAATCAGGTTTCAGTGATGATTCACAATTCCCACAAAAACAGCGGCGAGTTGACAGTTAGGAAGACTTATTTTCTAACCGTCGCAGAGCCGCCGGCCGATGTCAAAAACCCAACAATCTTCGATTATCTTCAGTTCGATGAAGAATAGTCGAGATTCAGATTTTTTTTGAGCGTGCGAAAGTAACATTTTACTTCTCGTTGCGCTCTTTTCTTTTGCCTTGCCAAATCCCTATGTTTTTGCTACAATCTTATGGCTTTACTAATGTTTTAAGGCTCTCAGGCTTTCCCGCCGTGTCACAATGGGATAAGGATGAGGCTGTCATAAAGCAGCAAGTTATATCAATGACAACTAATAATATTTAAATGCCTAATACCAAGTCCGCGGCCAAAGCGATGCGCCAATCAGCCCGTCGCCACGTCGCAAACCTCAAGACCAAAGCTAAGGTCAAAGACGCAACCAAAAAAGTTCGCAAGAGCTTAGAAGCCAAGTCTGCCACCGAAGCCACCGCTGCATTACGTGGCGCCATGGCCGCTCTCGACAAAGCTGCTAAGAAAGGCGTCATTCACAAGAACACTGCCTCTCGCAAAAAGTCCCGCATGGCCAAGGCCATCGCCAAACTTTCTAAGTAAACATCAACACCTCTTATTGAGCTGAAACCAGTCGCTAACGCTCTAATGGTTTCTCTCTCAACAAGAGGTGTTTTTTATTTCTTGCTAATTAAATTAGCAATCAGCTGAACCATCACTTCTTTGTGGTCCGGCTTGCTTTCGGCAACCAAGAGCGCTATAGCCGTCAAAGCGTTATCAGAAATAATCCGCTCCCCTCTCCGATTATACACTCGATTGTTCTCTACTAAATATAACAGAAACAATAACGAACCAATGCGCTTGTTGCCATCAGCAAATGGATGATCTTTAATAGCGAAGTACAACAGATGCGCCGCTTTTTCTTCCATTGTTTGATACAGTACTTTGCCATCGAATGTTTGTTCAATATTTCCCAGCAATGCTTTTAGTTTATCTCCCACCTGTTTGCCAAATAAATCGCTGGCCTGCTTATCTTTCATTAAGCGAGCACGAAACCGATCTACTGCTTTTGTTACTTTCTCGTGATCTAACGCCGCAATAACTTTCTTCGTACCTTTTTCCAAAACCAAATCATCTTTGTCATACTGATACAACGTCGCCCAAGTATTGGCGTAGTCGGTAATAATATTGAGCACTTCCTTTTCATAACCTTCCAGCTGTTTGTTCTGAATAGCCGTTTGAATTAGGGAAACAGCCCCCTGCAGTTCTTTGACTTTAGCGACATTCTGATCTTTCAATCGCTGCTGGTTTACGGCGTACCCTTTTAGTAGATAATCACGCAGCCGCTGAGTGGCCCATATGCGGAACTGGGTGCCGCGTTTGGAATTAACTCTGTAGCCGACCGAAATAATCATGTCGATATTATAGAACTCAATTTCACGCTCTACTTGCCGTTTTCCTTCCATTTGAACTATCCGGAATTTCCGGATAGTTCGATTTTGGCTTAATTCAGACTCTTTATATACATTTTTAATATGTTCATTAATAGTTCTCAAGTCTTTACCAAACAATTCTGCCATCTGAGCTTGACTCAACCAAACAGTTTCATCTACAAAATTAACACGAATAACGGGACCTTCGTCAGTTTTATATATTTCTATCTCACCTGTTTTAGGTTCATTTTTCCCCATATATTTTCTGATTACACACTACTACTCAAGAGTAACATACTCAAGATAAAATTTCGTTAAAGCTTTTGTAAATTCTATATAAAATTTCAGTTATACGGAAGCCCCCCGGTAGCTCACCTCAATTTATAAAAGGCTTCGCTGCTTGCCAGGCCATATCAAACATCGCTTTCATGGTACCAACAATACTGACATCTTCAATGCGTACTACAAACAAGTTATTCTCGTGAATGCGAAACAGTGCCATGACATTGCCGTATATTGCACTGTCGTTTTCAATCCCCTCTTTTGTGGCCAGTCTCGAAGAGTAATGCTTGCCCGCGGTTAAGGCATATCGCTTGGAACTACGGCGGGTTTCTGGGGTATCAGCAATAATTTCCCGAGTTCGAATTTGATTCTGCTCAATAGTTTCGCTTAAGTGCGTAAAAGTATTGTGGAAGATATGTTCAAAAGTGGCTAAGTTAGTCCAAAATCTAATGTTGTTAGCCTGGCTAATTTCATCGTAAATTTGTTCCATCCCTTTTTTCCCGACCAATACACGCACCCCAGGCCGTCCCTGTTCCGCGTTTTGTATAGCTCGCAACTCTGGCATTGCCGCTTGCACGGCCTGCAGTTGCTCTTGCGCCCTTAGCTCCAGCAATTCCGGATTGGCTGGATAATAGTATTCTTTTTTCCCGAGCGGCACCTTCTCCAATAAGCCGTCTTTCATGAGTTGCTGGATATGAATGTAAGCTGTGGGACGTTTTAAATCAGCCTTTTGAGCCAGTGTTTGAACCGATGCCGTGCCTAAAGATAATGCTGCTAGGTAGATTTTAGCAGCTTTTTCATCAAACCCGAGGGTGGTTAATGTATTAGAATCCATATCAAAAGTATGGATTTTTTTTATTATTTTGTCAATAAAACTGACAAAAATAAACAATATTAAGCAATATATCCCAATAAATGGCAAGTTATTATCCTATAATCAGTTTTGTCGTTAATTTTTCTGTCATTCTCTGCTATTCTTGTTCGTTAAACATTAATCAATAAGGAGCATGATAAATGACTAGATATATCAAGGTATTAATTATTGTTGTAGTAATTGTGGCAATTGCAATAATCGCTCATGGCATTACTGACAAAACCACTCCCGCAGCCAGCCAGGCTGGCTTAAAGATAGGATCCATCCTGCCTTTAACTGGGGACTTCGCCTCATTCGGCAGCGAAATCAATCGGGGCGCAGAAATAGCGGTGGATGAAGCCAGACAGTCTGGCATTAATATAGAGTATGTTAGCGAGGATGATCGATCGGAACCCACCAAGTCAGTCGATGCGGCTAACAAGCTAGTTCACGCTGACAACGTAGACGTCGCCTTTACTGCCACCGTGCAGGAAGTAAAACCTACCGCGCCGATATTCAACAATGGCCAGACACCACTGATTGCAGTATGGGATAGCAATGACTTTATTAAAACCGCTGGCTCAAGCATCTTTACTACCGGCTTTGGCACGGAAGCCGCTGGTCAAACAATGGCTCGGCACGCACACAATACTTTAGGCTTACAAAAAGTAGCTGTCATACCAATGAAAGATGACTGGTCTAGCTTGATTGCCGATGCCTATATAAAAGAATTTACCAAGCTGGGTGGCACAGTTACCATGAGCGAACAAACAAGCGCTAACCAAAAAGATTTTCGCACTCTAATTGCCAAAGCCCAAAATTCTGGAGCAGAAGGAATCTATGCACCACTGTTGCCTCAAGCCGGTGGTCCATTCCTAAAGCAAACAAGAGAATTAAACTTCCATGGACCAATCATGATGGGCGATAGTTTTTCTCAGAACGATGTCAATGTCGCCAACGGTGCAGCTGAGAATGTCTACTTCACCAATTTGTACGCCAGCCAGACTGACCAGTTATCAGCCAAGTACAAAGCTAAGTTCAGCGCTACCCCGAGTGACCCAATCTTTGTCTCATTCGGCTACGACGCCATTAAAACTATTATTGCAGCACATCACAAAGCAATCGATGATAAAACATCCATTAAGCAAGCGTTACTTAACACGAAATTGCAAGGCACTGGCACTCTGATTAATTTTAACGGCAAACAATATTCGGAGCGATTAGAAAAACTGTACCAAGTGAAGAATGGACGGTTCATCGAGATAAAGTAAGATAAAAGCCACCAGTTGCTGGTGGCTTTTTTACTCCATGACCTCTGCCGATCGCCAAGCCAACTCAAATAATGTTTTCAAAGACTGCGATACCTCGCGACTGGTAATCATTACTGCAAACAGTTCAGGCTGAAAAGAAAAAAATACTACACTATCACCAAACAATGCACTATCTGTCGGAAACGTTAAGCCAATAGGCACAAAACGGAATTGGTGATTCGGCATTTTCTGCGCCGCCTGGCGATACTCATCATCTTGAGGAGAATGAATAATTAACTCTTTTACTTGAATTCGCTTTTCACTAATGTTTTTTAAAAAACTTGCCAGTCCCTCGGGAAACATTTTTGCTACTTCTTGCGTAGTGCCAAACAGTGATACTCCACCTGAATTAAATATTTTTTCATAGACCTGCCTAACCCCTTCTTTACCTTCATACAACTGCACTTGGGGTTTATCTTTTCGCTTGTTAAAAGAAGCTAATAATTGTGGGAGTGAGTGACTAAGTAAGTCCTGTTTCTTTTTTAAATCAAAGCTCAATTGCTCAGGTGATTCCGCAGCATACAAAATTTTCTTGTTGCGGGGAATTACATTGACCAAACCCTTTTGTTTTAGCTCATCCAATACTAAATAAGTAGTCGGGCGTTTGATTCCCGCTTTCTGGGCAATTCCGTAAACAGAAGCTGTCCCTAGTTCCAATAAAGCCACATAAACGCTGGCTTGTTTTTCGTTTAGGCCTAATTTTTCCAATACTTCAATCATATCCATAAATATATTATGACTGTTATTAACAGTTTGTCAACTATTCTGACGAATTAATATCGATATCAGTATTTTGCTTTAAATAAGTCATTTATAAGTTATTAGTAATGTCAGTAGAATTGACTATAACACTATTTTGTTATATAATCTGCTGTTAAATAAAAACAAAAAGGTTTCATCAATCATTAAGAACCAAAGAATCATGAAGAATATGAAATGGACAGTAGCAGTGGTTATCGTACTGGCCTTAGTGGCACTACTAGTAGCAAAGAATAATCATCAGCAGAAAGCTCAGCTTGTGGCAGAGAGATGCGATTCCGGTGACACCATTAAGATCGGGGCCGTGTATACTTTTACGGGTAACCTGGCTGACATCGGTGAGTCATTCCGCGAAGGTACTGAAATAGAGAAAGACCAAATTAATGCCGCCGGGGGTATTAACGGAAAAAAGATTGAGATAATTTACGAAGACGCACCTGATTTCGCCGGCAAGCCTGGAGTAGACGCAGTGCATAAACTAGTATCGCAAAACAAAGTTTGCGCTGTGCTAGATTTTGTTTACGGTAGTCTCGGTGGTATTAATAGTTTTGCTGAAAAGAACCAAGTACCCATTGTCGACCCGCTGGACTCGTCCGACAAAATTGCTGGGTTTGGTGACTGGGTATTCAGTAGCGGTGTGTACGACGACGGCATCGGCACCCATGTCGCTGAATTTGCCAAGAATGAAAAGGGAATCGATAAAGTGTCAATGCTGGTGGGGCAAGATGAATATCTTTTATCTGTAGCAAGTGGTTTCGAAAAAACATTTAAAGCAGGTGGTGGCCAAATCACTGATCGGGAAGAGTTTGTAATCGGCACTACTGATTTTAAAACCTCATTGTCTAAACTAATCCAAAGTGGCGCCCAAACAATATTCATTGGCCACATAGGCGAGGGTGGCATAATTGTGAAGCAAGCCCGCGAACTCGGTTTTAAAGGTACGTTTCTTGGAACTGATACTTTCAGCTTAGCTGACGTACAAAGAGTAGGTGGCTCGTTACTGAACGACAACTTGTACTTTGCGTTATGGCGCAACTTTGATGCCACTACAAAGGACCAGGATCAGTTTTCCAAAGCATTCCTGGCAAAATACAACAAAGCCCCCGGTGATTACATGTTTTACAACGTACTTGGTTACGATGGCTTAAAAGTAATGGCTGAAGCAATTAGTAAGTCGGACATGACCGGGGGCAGCATAAAGGACCAACTGTACAAGATAAATAATTTCCAGGGATTAAGTGGCCCAATTACCATTACACCAGAGGGAATTAATAAAGACCCTAAATCCGCCATGGTAATGTACAAAGACGGCAAGATTGTTCGTTACCAGAAATAGACCGTTATAACAAAACTCCCCGGTTACGGGGAGTTTTGTTCCACCCTTTTCATTTGGCCCCAATTATCACCAACCTTAGCTTCGGCGGTAACCGGTACGGTCAGTTTAATAGCGGACTCCATTAGCGGTTTTATTATTTCTATCCATTTGTCTACGGCGCTCTCTTGGACCTCAAACACTAATTCGTCGTGGACTTGCAACAACATGCGAATTTCATCACCTAACCCTGCGATTTCTCTGAAAATGTTAAGCATGGCGATTTTTAACACATCGGCCTGTAGACTCTGGATAGGGAAATTTACAGCAGCCCGTTCCGCTGCGGCGCGAATAAAGAACTGCGACGACTTTACTTCAGGGAACTTGCGAGTGCGCCCCAGTTCGTTCTTCACTAACGCATCGCGGTTGACATCGACTTTAACACTATCTATGTATTGCTTCACTTGGGGATAGGCAGCGAAATATTTATTAATAAACTCCTTGGCCTCGGCGTTAGTCACAGCGCCAATGCGACTAGACAGACCAAAACTGGACAGACCGTACAACACTCCAAAGTTAATGGTCTTAGCATCACGGCGCATATCGTCGGTCAGCCCTTCATCACCCACCCCAAATATGGCTCTCGCTGTGTTAGCGTGAATATCTTCTTTGTTTTTAAACACGTGCATCATATTTTTGTCCTGCGACAAATGAGCGATAATTCGCAGTTCCATTTGCGAGTAATCTATGGAAACAAGTTTGTATCCCTTTTCGGCCACGAACGCTTTGCGAATTTCCGCACCCAAGCCTGTGCCGCGCACTGGAATATTTTGCAAATTTGGATCAATCGATGACAGTCGGCCCGTCGCGGCAATAGTTTGATTGTAACTAGTATGAATGCGCCCCGTGGCTGGATTGACTTGCAACGGCAACGCTAGTAAGTAAGTCGATTGCAACTTCGACAGTTCTCGATAATTCAAAATCTTTTCAATAATGGGATGCTCACCTAATAAGTATTCCAGCACACCCGCTGCAGTAGACAGTCCTGTTTTGTTTTTCTTTCCTGAAGTTAAGCCGAGTTTATTGTAAAGAATTTCGCCTAACTGCTTTGGGGAGTTTAAATTAAATTCTTCGTCCGCTAATTTATAGATGTCTTGTTCTAGGTCATTAATCTGATTTTTTGCATCTTCTGACAGCCGAGCAACTAAATCAATATCTAACTTGATTCCCCAGCGCTCCATATTGGCTAGCACCGGAATAAGCGGCATTTCAATCTCACGAAAAATTTTGTCTAAGCCTTCTTTTTTCAGCTCTGGTTCAAAAATTTCTTTTAGTCGCAAAGTAATGTCAGCATCTTCAGCGGCATACCAACTAACCTTTTCTACATCCACTTGGTCCATGGTAATTTGGTTCTTACCTTTGCCAATTAAATCTTCAATTGGTTGCATCTGATAACCAAGTTCATTGAACGCAGCAGCATCTAAGCTGTGTTTACGGGTACCAGCGTTCAGTAAATAAGATGCAATCATAGTGTCGAATGCTGGATTCTCCAGTTTGATGTTCTCGTTTTGCAGCACTAACAAATCATATTTAATGTTGTGGCCAATCTTAGCGGCATTACTGGCAATCAGTTTTTTTAACGCTTCGCTTTTCGTAACGATGTTAGCAGGAACATAATAAGCTTCGCCTGGTTTAGTAGCCAATGACACGCCTACCAACCGGGCTACGATTGGGTTCAAGCCTGTGGTCTCAGTATCGATAGCTAAATCAGTATTTTTGTCAGTGGACTTAGTAATTTTCTTCAAAACTTTATCGAGTTTTTCTAAACTGTCGAGCAATTGATAATCCTGTTTAAAATCAACCAGCTTCACGGCCTGAGGCACTAATGGCGCATCCACAGCGCCTTCATCTTTAGTGGCGGATTTTGCTGTGCCCTTGGATTTGGCTTTAATTTCCGCTGATGCTTCCACTGCCGGCAGCTCTTTAGCCCCAATATAATCTTTGGGCAACTTGTCTATTAAACTCCGAAACTCCAACTCCTGGAATAATTTCATGGTAGCAGTTAAATCAGCCTGCTTAAATTGGTACGGTTGAATATCAATATCGAGCGGCACATCGCAAACAATCTTCGACAAGAAATAAGATTGATCCGCCTCTTTCTCACCGTCAATCAACAACTGCAAAATACGCGGCTTAATTTTATCGCCGATCTTACCAGCTTTTATCGCCGCGTACAATTTTTGCAAAGAGCCAAAATCTTGAATTAACTGGCCAGCGGTTTTTTCACCAATACCACGCACACCTTTAATATTATCTGATGGATCACCACGCAAAGACTTATAGTCGATCATCTGTAAGGGAGTTAAACCATAGCGGTCTTTCACAGCTTGTTCATCATAAATAGCAGTATCACCAATGCCTTTACGCAACGTATAAATTTTCACGCACTTATTCACGAGCTGAAGCGCATCTAAATCGCCGGTGACAATCATAACATCGCAGTTGTCCTGAGATTGTTTGCACAGCTCGGTAGCCAAAGTACCCAGAACGTCATCAGCCTCAAACCCTTTCACTTCAAAAATTGGAATATTTAACAACCGCGCCACTTCTTTCACCCGAGGGAACTGATCATACAATTCCTGTGCCGCTTTTACCCGAGTCCCTTTGTACTCAGCGTAACTATCGTGCCGAAAAGTCGGACCAGCTAAATCAAAAGAGCAAGCAATGTGCGTCGGTTTTAAGTCTTTAATCGCGCGGAGCAGTATCATTGTAAATCCGTAAACTGCATTAGTCTGTTCCCCCGACTTTGAGGTCAAAGCCGGAATAGCATGAAAGCCCCGATGAACCAGGGCATTGCCGTCTATCAACATATATCGTTTATCCGCTTTTTTCTTTGGCATACCGGTATTTTAGCGGTTTCTAAGCATAAACAAAAGCCGCCTGCTCAGAAGAGCTGGCGGCTTGTATAACTCGATGTTATTCTTGCGCCTGAAAATCTGGCAAGGTTATATCTCCGCTAACTTGAACGCTTTGCGTTCCGAAGCGATACAGTCTAGTAATAGACAAAACCTTAACTGTATATGTCTCTCCGATACTAACATTGTCAAACGAGAAATATCCAAACGCACTTGTAGTTGATGTTCGCGCTACCCCTCTAGAATCTGTTAACGACACTGCTGAATTCCTCAACCCCCGACCGTCAAGTGCAAGAACTCTTCCGCTAACGGTTGCAGTCTTAGGCTGAGCAACTCTTGCCAATTGAAAGGTAGAGCTTTCACTCGGTGAATTTCTACCATTTCCCGTAACATTAATTCGAGAGGCTAAAAGATACTGATCCGGCAAATCGGCTGGTATGGTCCATGTATACTGACCATTGTCAGATGTGCTACTGGTAATAGTATATGGGGAAATAGTAGGGATATAACACTTAGGAGTCTGGGATAAGCATGCATAATAAGGACTTACCGTTATGCTAACAGTACCGCCAGTCAATCTATTTCGGATAAGTTTAGGGTTCCAACGGATGGTTTGCTTTTCTCCTGTTTTCCAAACCTCACCAGCAGATGGGCTAGTTACTCTTAGTTGAGCAGTGCTGTCGCCAACACAAGTTGAGTTGCCGCAATTCGTGAGATCGAAATTATCATTAACTGGCTGGGCTCCGCATGGTGATGATCTGGAACAAATTACCTTAGTGCGTCCTGACCGCCTTGCGTCAAACCTATCGGAAGCAAAAGAGGATAATGGATTCAGTTTGATGCCAGCAAGCTGTTGGCCAGTGCTGGTAGTCATTAGCGCTAATGCTCCTAATATAACCGCAGCAAATAACACGGTTACTATCAGGGCTGTTCGCCGAGACACGGGATGGCTAGGAGTCAGCCTGGTAGTCCCCTTGTCTTCATGGATTTCTTGCATAATTCTGTTTTAATTAATAATACTTTTGTTTCAATACGATTTGTATGTAGATACATTATAGCATGAATAAAAGGTTTTTGCAAATAAAAAAAGCGGACGTTCTCTGGTTGAGAATCGTCCGCACCCCCTTGCTATACAATCACTAGAACACCCTTTCGTGGTCTCCATTCTTGCTACTGGAAACACCAGCTTGAGAGAGAGAGTATATAAATTGTCGCCGTTGCGCAAATACGTGTCAACCCCGCGGACCACAACGCGTATCTGATTAGCCGTAACCGACACTATCCACTGCGGGTCAACTACTTGACAACAACCAATCACGATAGTCGGCTTTTCGCCGGGAAAGAATCGGCCGTTGAGTACAACCAGGTACGTATCTCGGCCCAGCGCCTGTTCAGTGACGGACTTAAGCTGTGGCCACTGCTGCTCGGCGTCGATGAATACCGGAATCGTCGTGGCCACTCTCTCGACGCGCTTTGCAGTGATGAAGTAAACGTCATAAGACAGATTGCCGGCACTTTCAAAAGTACTGAACCCGCCGTGATGCAGGATGAACCCTAATCCCTGGCCGAAACCATTGTCGAACTGCCAGGCACTGTACTTAATCACCGACCCATTGGGTCGGGTCTCGAACACGAGCATGGTCACCGGTTCCCTTACCGTAGCAGTAGTCAGCATTAATGTATTGACGACGTAGTCAAAAATCTGCGACGGTGGTTCACTAATAATCACCGCTGAAGCTAAACCGTCAGTAACAGCCTGCTTTTGCGAGTCGGTGACTTTAGCGGCAGACTTATAAGCCTCGATCTGCTGCAGGGCCTGGTTATCCTCGGCCGAGCCTTTATCGATCGCGCGTCCAATGTCAGCCGGATCCACGATCCGCAACACCGGCTTCTTTGGCTGGCCATAAGTGGGCGCCACCGAAACCGCAAGAAGAATCCCAACAACGAATACCAACAACGAAAAGTTATTACTTTTTTTCATTTTTTCCCTCTTTTTATCTGTATCTAAACTTAGAACTACTACATTGCTTGGTTTCCCAAACAAAAAACTCTACACTTTTCGAGCCGGTCTGTTTTCCTGAATATTGGATATGTCTGAAAAGTACCGTGAAGGTAAAGCTATAGAGTTTTTTAATCGGGAATCCTATAAAAAGATACCTTTGTATTTATTTTTAAATACCCTCTAGTATACTCATAAACAAGCCATTTGTCAAGAGACGAGGCGTGTTAATCAATATTTCTCCTTTAATTAAGCCAAATAATTTCTAAGCATTGTCCCCTGCTACTCGGAAAACCTCTTCAATATCAGTAATTCCACTGGCAGCCTTTAGTATGCCGTCTTGAACCATAGTAACCATGCCATCTTTGAACGCCTGGTCCTTCATTTGTCGACCCGACACGCCAGCCAAGATCAGCTCTTTCATTGCATCGTTTAATTCCATCACTTCATAAATACCGATTCGTCCTTTATACCCCAAGTTGTTACATTCAACGCAACCAGCTGAATGAAAGAATTGTAACGGTTCAGGCACCACCACATTTGCTGTCGGTGCCATCTCGGCTATAACTTTATTGACCTGATCCATAAGCGCAGGGGCTATCTCCACGGGTTTGCGACAGGCTTCACAGAGCCGGCGCACTAACCGTTGAGCGATGATGGCGTTAATAGCCGGAGCAATAATAAATGGCTTAGTGCCCATCGTGACTAACCGCGGAATTGCCCCCGAGGCATCGTTAGTGTGCAGAGTCGATAATACAATGTGACCGGTCAACGCGGCCTGCAATGCTGTCTCTGCGGTTTCACTATCGCGAATTTCACCCACCATGACAATATCTGGATCCTGGCGCAAAATTGCGCGCAACCCTTTGGCAAAACTAAAATCAATTCGATAATCTATTGGAGTTTGCTGGACTCCTTCCAACTTGTACTCAATTGGGTCTTCTAAAGTAATAATTTTTACCCCTGGCTCATTGAGCTCATTTAAAAATGCGTAGAGTGTTGTGGTTTTTCCACTACCCGTTGGACCAGTGGTAATAATCATACCATTTGGTTTATTCAGTTCGCGCTCAATTACTTCATAAGCGCGGCCGCGCAATCCTAATTGATCAAGTTTTAAATTTGTAGCGCCAATACCAAGTAACCGAAGTACTATTGCTTCGCCGTAGCCAGACGGCAATACTGATACACGAACATCAATGGCTTGCTCTCCGTAATAGAAAGTAATGCGTCCATCTTGTGGCACATTCTCCACATTCAATTTTAGTTTTGACAAGATTTTGATCCGCGAAATTATTTTGTGCTTCAAATTAATATCAAAATGGGTCATGTCTTGCAGTACTCCATCAACGCGGTAACGGAGCTTGAGCATTTTTTCCTCTGGCTCCAAATGAATATCAGACGCATTGAGACTAACAGCACCACCAAGCATGTTGGCCAATAAATCACTGGCCGACGCCGCGGCTTGAACTGCTGGATCTTTCAACTTTTGCAGTAAAGTAGTAAAATTTGCCCCTGCATCAATGTGTACCACTTGGTCAAACGTCGACTTCGGCCGTAACACTTTCGCATAATATTTAAGAGTATCCGTGTAACTAGCATGGGAAACAAAATACAAAGATACTTTGTATTTTGCTGATAACTCTTTCACCTTATGCTGAAGAATTGGATTGGACGGGTTAATAGTCGCAATGCGAACATCGTGCACTTCTTTGAAAAATGGTAAACTTTCCGAGTCCTTGGCTTCGTCTTCAGTAAAGTATGATAAAACGTTTAAATCTAAAGGAAAACTGTGCAAATTCACATAGGGAATACCCAAAGTCTGAGCCTGAGCTTGGGCTTCTTTTTCCTGCATCATCCGATTTTGCTCAGTTAGTGCACGGGCAAAATCTTGAGGATTTGATGATAAAAATGAGTGCGACATGCTTTAGTTTTTGTATCTGCGGAAACAATTCTTGATTATATTATACCATGATGAGCCGAACCCATCCTCTTTGCTCCTGAGGAGTACTCCGCAGACAGCACAGCTGTCGAGGACCACGACGAAGGATGTAAGAGGGTGGATTCGGAATGATAATAGAAATAAAATTTAGGTTGTTTTGACGGCATCAACCAAGAGTTGCTCGACTTGGGACAAGCTAACTCCAGACAAATTCAATGCCACCACTTGGTATAATCCAAAAATATTTACTGGTGGGGTGAATGTCTCACTGATTTTAGCAGCAATCGCTTCCAACCGAACATGGGGCAGGGATGCCAACATCAACTTGGAGCCAGAACTGGTTTCGCCCATTAAAGCCACAGACTGGAAGCCGGAGACATTTTCCAATAGTTCTTTCAATACATCCCCCATCCGTTCATCCGTTTCGCCAGTCTTTTCAAAATCAGCAACAGTCAACTGAGAATAAAGCAACGAGTGCCCAGTGTCTGTTTTAATTCGGGCTAATGCCCGGCCCCATAATTTCAATAACGAAAATTCTTTTGTTTTAAATAAATGCTGAATGACATCTTGTTGCTTGGCTCCGTTAGCAATTAAGTCTGAAGCGGTGGTGAACGTTTGCGGTGTGGTGGCTGGATCTTGAAAACTATGGGTGTTCGCTACAATTCCTGCTAACAGACCTGTGGCAATTGGTTCATCGGTTACCGCAGACTCAATAGAGCGAATGACACTGTAAATAATTTCGGATACCGCCGCCGCAGTAACTTCCACTACATTAACTGTTCCAAAATATTCATTGGCTGGGTCATCGTCAATATTAATTTTCGGCCGTTCAAAAAATAAGGGTGAATTATCTGTATATAAACTGCCAAGGTCCTCTAGTGTATGGGCCCCAACTGTAATTATTAAATCATAGGGTTCAGTATTATATGAAACGCTAACATCTTCTGGTAAAAACTGACCATCTCTTGGTTTCAGGAAAATCTTTACAACATCCGAACCTGACTCATAGCTTAATTCTTCTAGTTGAGCGTGAGCAGTGGTCACTTGGATTACAGTAGTGCGATCGGACGAAATATTAGCTTGTACCTCCGGCATTGCACTCAAAAAACCAGCGGACGGCAAAAAAGAGGCCGAGGAAGCCAATGTGACTTCTTTGCCTAATTTCTTCAAAACGGCATGCAAAGCATAGGCTCCACACAAGCGATCTATCGTTACTGCCGTGGGCAATGCGATGAGGATTTTGCGAGAACGACTGACGTTTTCCGAGATTTGGCGTTTCAATTCTATAGGGGTAGGTTGTTCCATAGCCCATTACTATACAAAATTTTACTCCGGAGGTCAATTCACGGTACAATAGAGCATGCAACGCCGATATGACATCCGTCTGACCGAGGCTCGAAAACTAGCAAAAGAGCTGGCCCGTAGCCTTAAAGGAGGCGAAACCTTAGCCTTAGTCGGCGCATTAGGAAGCGGTAAAACAACCTTTACTCAGGCATTGGGAGCAGCGCTTGGAGTTAAGCACAAAATCCATAGTCCAACTTTTATAGTAATGCAGGAATTTCCGACTACTCGCAAAACCAGCGGCCACGGAAAAACTAGCAAACAACCAATCTGGCTCATTCACGCTGATCTTTACAGGACTGCAGACTTCCGGGAAGTAAGATCCACAGGAATTCCTGAGCTTTGGACTAAGCCCAACATTATTACTGTTATCGAATGGGCCGACAAAATTAAAAAGTACTTGCCCTCCTCTACTATATATATTCATTTAACCCGTGACGTCACAGATGCACAATAACTTATCACAAAAATATTTAATCTTTATATGCCTAGTGGTAATAGGCGCAGGAATTTCTGCATTGCCTCGGAATACTAGGGCTGCCCAAAAGAGCACAGGCTCTTCCGACCCAAGTCAAATTAAATCTCTTACTATTCCCAGCAACTTGGCGCTGTCTTGGAAAGGTCAATATACTTTGGAGGATGGTTCGTCATTACACCGATTCCATCCAAGCATCAAAGATGCCATCGCTTTTTCATTGACTGGTGCTTACACGAATAACATTAAACGCGGTCAACTGTTTTCTTTTAGCCCTGCCGCTGTCTATACGTGGATTGTAGCAAACACCAAAGATTACAATGTAAAACCGCAGGAGCCAAAAATTACTATAGTCGATGATCGCGTCACTGATTTCCTCGCCCCGCAAAACGGTCAAACGGTTGATGCTTACGCATCGATGGAAAACGCATTAGTAGATTTGGAAAGCGGTAATTACACAACTACGCCGGTTGTGAATATCACCCAATCTCGCAATAATTTAGATGAGCTCAATAATTTAGGGATAAAAGAATTAATCAGCCGAGGTGAATCAACTTTTAATAATAGCCCGGGCAATCGTCGCCACAATATTGCTGTCGGGGTAAAAAGAATGACTGGGGTTATTATTCATCCAGGTGAAGAGTTTAGCTTCAACAAATTTCTTGGCCCAGTAGAAGCTTACGCCGGATTCTTGCCAGAGCTCGTCATTAAAGGTGGCGAAGGAACCGTTCCTGAATTAGGCGGAGGGCTATGTCAAGTTTCGTCCACAACTTTTCGGGCTGCCATTCATGCGGGGCTACCAATTACCCAACGAAAAAATCATTCATACGCAGTATCCTATTATGCCCCTCAAGGGACAGACGCTACCATCTATCCTGGGGTAATTGACTTGAAATTCGTAAACAATACTTTGGGCAGTATTATGATTTGGCCTTACTTCCCAGAACAAAATAAATTAGTGTTTGATTTTTATGGTACTAGAGATAACCGCCAAGTCATTTTAAAAGACCCTATCCAATATGATCGCAAATCAGATGGATCGCTGAAAGCTAGTTGGACTCAAACAGTTATAATGGATGGCACAACCGACACTAAAACTTTTTATTCAGTCTATCAACCACCGGCACTGTTCCATAAAACCGAAAGGTTTGTGACGGCTGCTCCTGCAGGTACTGTCCCGCCAGTCCTCGCTCCTCCCGTTACAACCACCCCTCCCGCCACTCCCCCGGCCACAAAACCCACGCAGATAACTCAATAAATATGATTGAATCTACTGCAGACACATCCATTGCTTCTCCCACGGAATTACCGGAAGAACACGTTTTAGAACAAACCCTCCGTCCTCAGGGTTTACCTGAATTTATCGGCCAAGAGACTCTCAAGAAAAACTTACTCATAGTAATGGAAGCGGCGCGAATGCGTGGCGATACCTTAGAACACGCTATGTTGTATGGTCCGCCAGGTTTAGGAAAAACTACACTGGCTCACATTATCGCCCGAGAAATGAACAGCAATATTAAAGTGACGTCAGGACCAGCTATTGAACGGGCTGGTGATTTAGCATCACTTTTAACAAACTTGTCCGACGGCGATGTTTTATTCATAGATGAAATTCATCGGCTAAACAAAATAGTAGAGGAAGTGCTTTATCCCGCGATGGAAGACGGCGTACTCGATATCATGTTAGGCAAAGGACCCGGAGCTCGCAGTGTGCGCATGGACTTACCGAAATTTACATTAATTGGGGCGACAACTCGTATCGGTTTAATTTCTGCTCCCCTGCGTGATAGGTTTGGCTTAGTGTACCATTTAGACTATTATGGTGACGCTGACTTGGAAAAAATTATTGGCCGCTCAGCCGAAATACTAAAAGCCAAAATTGCCCCGGCAGCTACCGGAGAATTAGCTAAGCGTAGTCGATTCACTCCGCGCATCGCCAACCGTCTACTCAAACGAGTCCGTGACTTTGCCCAGGTAGGAGGGCATGATACAATTACATTACCGGTAGCCCAGGAGGCTCTAGAATTACTGGGAGTTGATCAGTACGGATTAGACCGTAACGACCGTCGGATTTTAGAAATTCTTATTGAAAAGTTTAAAGGTGGTCCGGTCGGTTTAACTACCCTGTCAGCAGCCACTGGAGAAGAAGCTGATACTATTACCGATGTCTACGAACCATTTCTCATTCGCCAAGGACTGCTCAACCGAACCCCTAAGGGACGAGAAGTAACAGACCGAGCCCGAGAACACTTAGGCGCGTTGGGAAGCGGCCAAGGCACTATCATTTAAAGTCTTACGCAATGCATTACCAAGTCCAGTCAATCATTCAAATAGCGGCTTACAGTGTATATTATATTATTATCGGACTTCTTGCATTAGCTAGTCTATTTGGGGTTTATATTCTTACCGCCTACGGTCGCAGTCGCAGTATTTCTTTAGTCGTCAGTTTAATCTATATTGTGGTGTTTCTAATTCTATTTGCAACGTCGCAAAGCACTCTGCATTCACTTTTTTCTTAACCAAATCTCATGCGCAGACTTTTCCCCAGCCAGCTAGATGACGAGAAAATTTACTTAGTTGTAAGAGAGCACTGGTTTTTACTCCTCTTAAAATATTTAATAGTCATCTTTTTATTTGGCGCGTTGATTGCTTTTCAAACTTACGCTCCAGGGGCCGTGCCGGCATTATTTACCGGTATAGTGGGCAATGTTGTTACGTTAGTGAGCCAGATCTATGTCATTGCCCTTGTAGCCGCGACATTTTTAGTTTGGGTTCTCTACTATTTAAATATTCAAATTATTACCAATATTCGGATAGTCGATGTTGATCAAGGCGGTTTATTTCGACGCCGGATTTCTGAATTACATATTGATAAAATTGAGGACGTGACCAGTGAAATTAGCGGTATTTTAGCGAATGTTTTCCAGTATGGCAACGTTTCTGTACAGACAGCGGGCACAGTAGAACGATTTGAGTTTTATCGTATTCCCAGTCCAGACCAAGTCGAACGATTAATTTTAGACTTGTACGAAAAGCGGCCACAACGACCTGACGCTTAATTATCTCCTTTTATGAATATCCTCATCCTCGCAGGCGGGTCGGGTACTCGGCTATGGCCTGCTAGTCGGCGCAAGCAGCCAAAACAGCTTATGCATTTTATCGGTGATAAAACGCTTTTGCAAAATACCTATAACAGATTTAAGGGGTTTGCGCGGCCGGGGCAAATCTATGTTGGCACTCTAAAAAACTATGCCGGGGCAATTCAAAAACAGCTGCCACAGATTCCCAAAAAAAACTATTCGTTAGAGCCAACATTAAAAGATCGCGCTCCCGCTATTGGTCTAGCCGCACTTATTATGCACCATGACAATCCTGAAAGCTGTTTTGTTACAGCCTGGAGTGATCATTATATAAAAGAGGAAGCGAAATACTTGGCGATGCTAAGAAAAGCGGAGAAGTTTCTCAAAGCCAACCCAGAACAAACTATTACCGTTGGCATCGCTCCATCTTTTGCCCACACTGGCATGGGCTATATTGAAAAAGGTAAAATGATAAAATCTATTCCTGGATTAGCAATGAACCATGTTTATGCTTTCAAAGAAAAACCAGACTTAAAAACCGCTACCCGTTATATAAAATCAAAAAAATACTTATGGAATAGCGGTTACTTTATTTGGAAAACGTCTACTTTGCTAGATTTGTACAAAAAACATTTACCGGAAATTTACGCATTGCTCATGGAAATTAAACCGGCACTTGGAACAAAAAAACAACAGGCCTCGATAGATAAAATTTATCCACGGATGCCCAAGCTAGACATTGAAAAAGGGCTGATTGAAAAACTTACCAACCGAATGGTAATAACTGCGGATTTTAGCTGGGCCGATGTTGGCAGCTGGAAAGTAGTGAAAGATGCTCTATCCCCTAACAGCAACTTAATCAAAGGCCCCTGGGTTGGAATAGATACCGCAGACAGCTTAGTCTACAACTACACCAAGAAGTTAGTGGCAACCGCTGGAACAAAGGACCTGATTATTGTCGTCACCCCAGACGTGGTACTTGTGGCCAACAAAGACAGTGCCGAAGACATCAAAAAACTGACAGCTATGCTCGAGGCCAACCCTCAATGGAAGAAATTTTTATAGCATCATTACAACTTTCTAAAAAAACTGTATACTAATGATTATTAACCTCCCTCTGTGACCCAATTTATTATTCAAGTAATCATTGTTTTTCTGCTAACCCTGCTTAATGGATTCTTTGTTCTCAGTGAGATTGCTTTGATTTCTATTCGGAAAACTCGCGTGGCCGCTTTGGTTAACCAAGGAAACGCACGAGCGCTTATTATCCAGCGGCTCCACGACAATCCGGAAAGCCTATTCGCTACCACTCAAGTCGGCGTTTCGCTCATCACTATTGCCGCTTCTGCTTTCGCTGGGGCCAGTATTGCCAACGAACTTGCCAGTTATGTCCGCCAAATCCCAATCGCATTTTTCTACAATTACGACCACACTATCAGCTTTATTATAGTAGTAGCCGCTGTGGCCTACCTAAGCCTCATTATTGGTGAGCTGGTCCCTAAATCACTGGGACTACGCTATGCTGAGCGCTTTAGCTTAATTGCTGCTTATCCTATCTGGATTTTATCTAAAATTCTTACGGCGCCCATTGCCATACTGACTTTCTCTTCTAATATCATCTTGCGGCTGTTCAAAGATACCACTCACTTTGCCGAAGGACGATTATCGGAAGAAGAAATTCGAGCCACCATTGCCGAAGGACGTAGAGCTGGAACAATTGAACCCCGGGAACACACTATCATAGAAAACGTGTTTGATTTTTCCGACTTAAGCGTCGATAAAATAATGGTTGCCAGAGCAAAAATGACCGCATTTGATAGCAATGAACCTGTGGCCAATATTATCAAAAATGCAATCGAATCAGGCTACTCCCGCATTCCAATATATCAAGGAGAACTCAATAATATTATTGGGGTACTTTATACAAAAAAATTACTGTCTGCTTTTGGCCAATCATCAGACAATCTTGAACTTAAAAATTATTTAGTATCGCCATCTTTTGTTCCCGCAGCGATGAAAATTAACGATGTATTACATTCTCTTCAAAAAAATAAAGCCCACCTGGCACTAGTCACAGACGAGCATGGCGAAGTAGAAGGGTTAGTGACCATGGAAGATGTACTAGAAGAAATCGTTGGCGAAATCACGGATGAAACTGACGAAGCAAATAGAGAGATTAAACAAACCGGTAATGATTTCTTGGTAGCTGGGGATCTCTCTATCGTTGACTTTAATAAATATTTTGAACAAACTCTGCCCGAAGACGAAGATTACAATACTATTTCCGGATTTATTTTGGATCAAGTAGGACATTTTCCTGACGCCGGTGAAACAGTAGAATTCGGTGATCTAAAATTTATCGTAAAAGAAGCGGCTATGAGAACAGTTAAATCAGTGGTCGTACAAGGTGCCAAAAAAAACACCCCAGCACTTAGCTGAGGTGTTTTAATTCCAATTTCTTCTGGATTACATCGCAGAAGCGGTGGAACCAGAATTACCCTTACCTAATCCAACTGCTAAAAATACGACAGTCAAGATCAAGTGGAATAGGTTATCGGCTAAGTTAACATGTAGCAAACCAAAAATATTGCCGCCGAGCAAGAAGCCCAGAATTGTAACTAAGCCATAAACTACACCAAATACAACTGCAAAAGTTTTTGCTTGGGATTCTGGCTTACCTGCAAAGTACAGAGCCAAGATACCGGACACAATGTGAATCAAGTTATGCAAGGTGTTGACTTCAAGAATACCCAATACCGGGTGGTTAAAAAAACCAAGGATGCCGCTAAGGACAAACACAACACCTAACACATACAATACGTTCTTTATCATATAAGTAATTTAAATAACTGTTTTTTATTGAACATAAGTTCTTGTAGGCATCGACCAGGTCCTACTTCAAGCTTCAAGTTTATTATACCACGACAAATAACAAATTTATTGATTTTCTTCCTCTTGGACGCTTGGGGCCAAAGTCACATGTTGACCGGCCATTTCTAAGGGGTGAGTGGTGGTAATGAAAGTCTGGAACTTCCCTTGTAAATATTTAAGTAAGAATGTTCGCCGGGTTTCATCGAGTTCAGACAAAACATCATCTAGTAGTAAAATTGGCTTATCATCAACCTGAGTCAGGTACTCCAGTTCCAAAATTTTTAGTGCCAGAATCTGACTGCGTTGTTCACCGCGGGAAGAAAAGGAGCTTAGGTACAACCCCTCGCTTTGTAGGGAGAAATCATCTCGGTGTGGTCCTACCAAAGAAGTGCCGACAATTTGTTCTTTATTTTTTACCTCTGCCAGACGCTCGGTAAAATTCCCTACAATCTCTTCTTCAGTCTCACCAAGAATGCTGTCATAAACCACCTCAACTGTACGATGAAACTTGGAAATAGCTGTATAGACTTCGGAAATATTTTGATTAAGGAAATTTATAAACCGTTTACGCTCCATAACTATTCGACTGCCAACTTCTACTAATTGCATATTCCATGGGTCGACATCTTCGGGTCGTGCGCTCCCTAACTTAATATCAGTGAGCAAACGATTTTTCTGCGATAATATCCTTTTGTAATTTGTCAGGTCTTCTAAGTAAGATAAACTTTTCTGCGACATCACCATATTTAAATACTTGCGCCGGGCTTCCGGTGGCTTTGAAAAAATATCTACATCAGTAGGTTCAAAAATTACTACCCTCATAAACCCTTGGGCTTCTTTTCGTTTCTTTTTTACGCCATCGATTTTAAAATTAGCATAGATCTTATCACGCTTTTCCAAATAAATATCTAGCTGATGATCTTCCCCCTCACGCTCCAGTAACATTTTTATTTCGGCGGCAGCGCTCCCTTTTAAGAAAATAAATTCTGCGTCATCTCGAAAAGATTTAAATAAAGAGGCAAAATAAACTGATTCCAATAAGTTAGTTTTTCCCACTGCATTTGGACCAGAAAGCACCACCATGTCACTGGTGATATTAAGGCTTAGGTCGGGGTAGTTGCGGAAGTTTTTGATCTCGATATTCTTGATTCTCATAAGTTTATTGGAATTATCCTTTAATTGGCATAACTAAATACATGTAATCATTGTCGCCTTGGGGCACAAATATAACAGGGGCGTTCTCATCAACCACCTTCACTGTAATGGCTTCAGCGGTCACAACTGACAGAACATCGAGAACATAACGATAGTTTAGCATCACTGTGCCGGCCGTTCCACTAATCTCTGCGGGGACCTCTGCCACGCTCTCCCCTACATCATGTGAGACTGCGCTCACGACCATGCTTTGCTTATCAGCATCATATGACATTGTGACTGTCCCTGTTCCCCGTGAAAATATACCACTTGTCTTTAGCGCAGATGATAATGCTTGCCGTTCTACCAAGATTGTAGCATTAAATGCTTCGGGGATAATCTGCTTATAATCTGGGTACTGTCCGTCAATTAAGCGGCTGACTAAGTAACTGTCACCAACACTAACGGTCATCTGGCTATCGGCAATAATCACCGAAACATCATCCGTAAACCCATTCAATAATCTAGATATCTCTGCCGCTGTTTTGTGTGGAATGATAACTTGCTTTTCCAACTCTGATGATTCAACAATGATGGTTCTTTCGGCCAGTCGGTATCGGTCTGTGGCTACCAGTTTTAGGTTTCCTTTTCCGGGTTGAATCAGTATTCCTGAAATTTCCGGTTGTGATTCACTGGTGCTCGCTGAGAAAACAACTGAGTCTAAGGCATTTTTCAGGGCGGCCCCATTACATTTTATTTGCGATCCGTTTTCGACTATTGGGATGGGGGGGAATTCTTCACTTGGTAAAGTTTTTAGTTTGGTTGAATAATGTTCAGTGATAATGCTAATTTCCCCGTCTTTATTATCCAAAGTTATATTCGTGCTCGGCAAACTGTTTATTAAATCTGTTAGTGTCTTTGCGGGGATGCTCACGCTGCCCTCCTGATCAATTTTACAGCGGATGGTTGTGCTGATTGCCACCTCTAGGTTTGTTCCGACCAGTTTAAGCTGCCCATTTTCGGTGGTCATCAAAATACTATTCAGGATTGGTAGAGTGTTGCTCGTGCCGATAACCCTTCCGACGGTGGCAAGCCCATTCTTTAAATTTTCTTGGGTGCAAACAATTTTCATTGTTGTTATTAATTAATTTAAATAAATAGTAGTAATAGTAATAAGGGCTGGGGATTTGTGGATGGGTGGAATATCGGCAATGTTTATAGGCAGTTTCCCGTTTCTGGTATGTTGGTATCTCAGTGCACAAAGGGCGGGTAGAGCTGTGGATGTTTGGGGGTAATTATTAGGTGCGCTACATGGCTGTGTATATACTCAGTTTTTATTAAGTGCTTATCATCAGGTTATATACAACTTATCCAGTATCAAATCTAATTCCTGTTTTACGGTTTCATTGGTGCTGACAATGTTTTCAATTTTATCAACGCCGTGCATTACAGTTGTGTGGTCTCTTCCTCCAAAGAACTCGCCAATGGTAGGGAATGAGCTATTGAGTTCTTTTCGTGAGATGTACATTGCTACCTGTCTCGGTTTAACATATTCCTTACGGCGGGATTGTTTAATCAAGTCTTCAATTGTGATGTTGTAGAATTCAGCGACTGACAGAGCAATTTTTTTCAGACTAAGAACTTTCTTTTTTGCACTCATCATGTTGGCCAAAATTTGTTTTGCTCTGTCCATGGTCAGAGGAACATTTTCCATTTGTTGGAAGACAATTAGGCGATTCAATGCACCTTCTAACTCTCTTATATTACTAACAACATGCTCAGCTATAAATTCAAGGATGTCATCGGGGATATTTACCCCCCGCTTTTGTACTTTAGAATTAAGTATTGCTAATCGTGTTTCCATATCCGGCGCTTGAACATCTGCTACCATCCCCCATTCAAACCTAGATATTAACCTTTGTTCGATTGACGTAATATCTTTTGGCTGACGATCGGCGGTGAGGATAATCTGCTTGCCTTTGTCGCGAAGCTCATTAAATGTATGAAAGAATTCTTCTTGCGTTCCTTCTTTACCGGCGATAAACTGAATATCATCAATTAGCAACATATCTACCGAGCGATAGATTTTCTTAAACTCATCCATTTTTTTATGGCCAATTGCATATACGTAGTCATTAGTGAATTTCTCGCTAGTGACGTACAAGACTTTACTCCGGGGATTATCGTGCATCAATTTATTGCCGACAGCGTGCATTAAGTGGGTTTTTCCTAAGCCCACGCCACCGTAAATAAATAACGGATTGTACTGTGAACCAGGGTTTTTGCCCACTGCATTACTAGCAGCGTTGGCCAGTTCATTATGCTTGCCAATGACAAGGGTGTCGAAAACGTATTTGGGGTTTAAACTGCCAGTTGCTGCAGCTGACGTTTCTTTATGTTGATTTTGAAAATCTGTGGTCGATTGTGAGTCTACTCGTTGGCGGTCGACTTTTGGTGAAGAGCTGGGTTCAGGTCGGGCCTGGCCTACATGATATTTCACTTCTCGGATCTCTGGGCTGATTTGTTTAAGTGTTTTAAGAAGTTCATTGTGAAATTTTTCGGATATCCACTTACGGATGAACTCGCTAGGCACTCCGACAACTATGCCGTCCTCTGTTCTTTCTAGAATGGAAGTGCCTTTAAACCAGGTGTTAAAGTTGCCTCGGCTAATTGATACTTCCAGACTGCCTAATATTGATTGCCAGAGTTGTCCGTTTGTCATGTTTTTTTCAGGATTTCAAGTTTTATTTAAGGTTTTTTCAAGATATTCCCCATTGTAACAGGCACTTATCAACATGTAAATAAAAGAAATATAACGCTTATATAAAGCCGTAAATAGTGGTTATGTGAATATGGTGTGGAAAACTATTGAATTTTTGTGTATATCTTTTTTGAAGGATTGACGGTGGCTCAATAAATTAGTATAATAGTCAAAGAATTGTTAATTATTGTCACTCATGAAGAGAACCTACCAGCCGAAAGTAAAGCGCAGAAAAAGAGTGCACGGTTTCCGTAAACGTATGCAAACCAAGCCCGGAAGAAACGTGTTAGCCCGCCGCCGTCTGAAAGGACGCAAACGTCTAACTGTTTAACCCAATATGTTAAAAAAGAACTACCGCCTAACCAAAAGCAAGGATATCCAACAGACCTCCATGCGGGGGCGGAGTTTTTTTAACCCCCTTTTTGTGCTTAAATATCGAGCCGCATCTTTAGTTGAGCCGCGGTTTGGGTTTATTGTTTCAACAAAAGTATCTAAACGGGCAGTGGAACGTAATCGCATAAAAAGGGTTGCGAGGGAACAAATCCGCTCCATTATTACTGACTTCAAAACCGGAGATTATGTTATCATTGTAAAGTCTAAAGCATCTGGGAAAACACCCACCGAATTACGGGCTTCCCTATCACAGCTTTGTCAGTCATCTAAGCTTTTGAATCTATGAACAAGACTATTTTAATACCCAGACAAATAGCATTGGTGTTAATCAGGATATATCAGAAAACACTATCACCGGACCACGGGCTGTTCCGAGCACGTTACCCTCACGGGTTTTGTCGTTACTATCCATCTTGTAGTCAATATGGATACGATGCTATTAGTCGCTATGGTTTGATTCGCGGAGGCCTTATGACAAGCTGGAGAATATTGCGTTGCAACCCATGGACTAAACCCAGCATAGACCAAGTGCCAACGCGAGCAACAATTTAAATTAATCATTATCTATTTTTCTCATGTTACTACATCTGTACTCTGAAATTATTTATCGCCCAATATTAAATGTCTTAGTGTTCTTGTATAACATTATTCCCGGACATGATGTTGGTTTGGCGATCATCGCCGTGACTGTCCTAGTGAGAATAATTCTGGCGCCTTTTATGCACCGTTCATTGAAGAGCCAACAAGCGATGACTGCTTTACAACCAAAGATGAATGATTTACGGGAGCAACATAAGGATAATAAGGAAGAGCAAGCAAAAGCCATTATGGCTTTATACAAGGAACACAAAGTTAATCCTTTGGCTTCTTGCTTACCGCTCATCATACAGCTACCAATTTTAATTGCCCTATATCAAGTATTAGCCAAAGCATTAAGAGGAAATCTAGATGGCCTATATCATTTTGTTCACAACCCAGGTCTCTTAAATCCAAAAATGTTTGGATTGATAGATTTGTCTCACCCAAACTTTATTTTTGCTATTGCAGCGGGACTAGCTCAGTTCTGGCAGTCTAAACTAATGACCGCCTCTAACACCCCTAGCACAGATCCGACAGCTAAAATGATGAACGTTCAAGTGATGTATATTTTGCCATTGATTTCTGTATTCATTGCTTGGCGCTTACCAGCTGGGTTGCCGTTGTATTGGACCACCACCACTTTGCTGTTAGTCCTGCAGCAAAAATATATTTCTAAGGCAGATCTAAGTACTATCAACTCAACAGCCACTGTTGTTAAATAAGAACGATGACTGACTACGACAAAGCTGAACAAGTTAAATTGTTAATTCAGAACCTTCTTTCACAAGGCGGTTTTCAGGCCCAAGTTGAATATGAAGACAGCTTGCTCAAAGGGCTAGTGTTTAACATTAGCACCCGGGAATCACGTTCCCTTATTGGTCGGCAAGGAATGACCTTGCATGCATTGGAAATTCTAGTTCATGCATTAGCGGCCCGTACTTTTAAAGGAGAACTATTTCGATTTTCTTTGGACGTCGATGATTATAAGCGTAAGCGTGAGTGGTCTCTAAAAGAGTTGGCTCGTGAGACTGCAGGAAAACTACAAGCTACAGGTAAGTCTATCGCTTTAGAACCAATGCCCAATTACGAACGCCGCATTGTTCATGCTTACTTACAAGAAAATTATCCGGAGATTGTTAGTGTCAGTGAGGGCGTGGATCCTAATAGAAAGATTGTTGTTAGTTTGAAGTAGGTATACAAAAAACACCTCCATCATTGCTTGAAACTATCGCTCGAGTTGCTGCTGCTGAACTTCGTTCATCATAGCAACTTTGTCGCTCAATAGTTTCCTTGCAACGATGGAGGTGTTTTGTATTTCCATTTAAACTGGCAACAACCAGTGTGTTGCATAATAATACTTCAAACTGACAAGCAAGCGTTTATTTTACCCACAGTTTATAATTTATTTAACTTTCTGTGAACAGGGTTATGCTACGGTAACTGTATGCTATAATATTAATCCCAAGAAAGTTAAATTCTATGACAGAAATAAATTTCCAACCAGTTTTTGATTATATTGATGCTTTAGAGACAAAGATAGACCCTTTGGTCGAAAGAATTGATGATTTGGGGCACAAATTTGACAATCTTCAATCGGCCGTAGATAAGTCGCTAACGGATTTACGCAATATAAATGAGGAGAAAGTAATAACTGCTTATCGTACTAAGCGTTTAGAGGAATGGGCCAAGCCGGTGGGTGAAAAAGTTGAAGTTCCATTTGAAGTTTAGGCAAGAATTGAAATCGATAAAATTCCCTTATTAGCGAGGGAGTTTTTGATTGGTGTGGAATTATTGTCCGACGGTGACTGATATTTTTGGAGTAGTAACACCTGTATCACTTTTTGCAAACAACGAATATTTACCAAGCTTGATTTTGTTGTCAGCCCATTGCACGGAGTATTTGTACCCGTCTTTTGAGTTGCCGCTAATTATGCCTGGTCCAATAGCTTTTATAATACTACCAGTTTGGTAGTAGAAGATTACTTGAGTATATTGCGCGCTCGCTGAGGCCATAAGCCCAGCTGGCATAATTAAGAGCGCTCCGTCATTCGGTTGACTCATGACCAAAGGTTGAGGGGCAGATATGGTAACTGTGGTGCTGGCGTCTACTGTGTTGCCTTGGTTGTCAGTTGCAGTAGCAGTTATTGTATGCGCTCCGTCGGCGTATTTTTTATTAATTTGGAAAGCATATGGTGCTGTAGTCCCGCTGACTATAAATTCACCATCAATGGTAATATCTACTTTTGCAATGTTATTACCAGTTGTTTTCACTGTAACCACGAACGGACTTTGAGTGATGATTACATCCTTCAATGGTTGCGTAATTTCTATTTGCAGATCGTTAGGAGGAGTAACTACCGGAGTGCTTCCCGGGTAAGAGTAGCCATGTGCAAGGGCCCATGCCCTTACTGGGTTTTCCCAACTCGGGGTATCGGGTTTTTCGCTATGAAGTACGGTAAAGATTTTATCTACAATATTTTCCGGTGGAGTACTGCTATTAGCGGGTAGGCCGGTGGTACTGTCGATTTTCACTGAAACATGAACATTATCATAATCTTTCGGAACGGAGTAGTCAGCAAACACTTCAGACTTAGTGTCGGATGAATATTGTGATGGCAACTTGCCTGATAGATTATCAATTGTGACATGGGTAATACCTTGGGGTTCTTTAAAATCTTCTTTGGGCCGTTTGCCTAAAGCAGTATTCATAAATGTTTTAACAATCGGCGCGGCAGTAAATACGCCGTCTGACCCTGGCTTCATTAGAGTGCCGTCATTGTTGCCAGACCACACTCCTACAGATAGGTTTGGGGTAAAGCACATTGTCCAGCCATCATGCCAACTTTGAGTAGTACCTGTCTTACAAGCCACTTGTTGCCCTGGGTAGGCTAAGGGTGAGGTAGCACCAAATACATAAGCGCGGGCGTTGTTGTCCGTCATTATGTTAATCAATTCATATGCGGCTTGTGGGTCAACAATTTGCTGATGCTTGTCTTTGAACTCTTCCATTATCTTGCCGTCTTGTCCTTCGATTTTCATAATTGCGGTTTGTTGGTGCTTGTCACCCATATTAGCGATAGCTCCAAATGCTGCCACATGATCCACCAGCCGCACTTCACATCCACCCAATACTAAAGACAAACCACAGTTCTGCAATGACGACGTTATCCCGAGCTTGCGCGCGATCTCAGTAACATTGTTCACACCAACCAAAGCCAAAGTTTTTACAGCTGGGATGTTCAAGCTGCCCGCCAGAGCTTTGCGCATGGACACAGGACCATTGCTTTCACCGCTATAGTTATGAGGGACATAATCCTTGCCACCATAGCTACCAAAGTTAGTGACGACATCAATTAATACTGATGCCGGAGCATATTTAAAGTCGGGCCCAACAGCAGTTATATAGGCATAAGGCTTAAAGCTACTCCCTGGTTGTCGCTGTGATGTGGCGACATTAACATTTGGTTCAAACAGACAATTTTTCCCAGGAGTGCAACCAGCAGGAGTGGATTCACCAAAGTAGTCTTTGCTCCCAACCATAGCTAGTATTTGACCCGTTTTTGGATCGGTCGCTACTAGGGCTGCATTGTTTGCGTTATATTTTTTTGAGAAGTTGTCCACTCCACTTTTAACAGCTGCTTCAGCTGCTGTTTGTAATTCGGGGTCTAGAGTAGTGTAAACTTTTAATCCACCATTCTCTAAAGTGCTTTCACCGTACTTGTTAGCCAGATAGTCTTGCACAAACATTACGAAGTGCGGCGCCTTAATAGAATTAGACACTGGAACGAACGTCACTTTATCATTTAATGCAGCTTGATACTGTGAGTCGTTAATATAATTTTGATCTTTCATTCTTTGCAACACCAAGTGTTGTCGTGATTGCAAAGCATCAAAATGAGGACCAGTCGGACTATAATAAGTCGGAGCCTGAGGAATTGCTGCTAAGTATGCAGCCTGAGCGAGCGATAATTTATCCGCTGTAGTATTAAAATAAGTTTCTGCCGCCGCTTCGACCCCGTATGCATTGCGTCCATAAGGAATTTCATTTAGGTATAATTTAAGAATGTCATTTTTAGAGAAACGGGCTTC
The DNA here is from genome assembly GCA_038230955.1 of Candidatus Doudnaibacteriota bacterium. GTDB lineage: Bacteria > Patescibacteriota > Doudnabacteria > UBA920 > UBA920 > JBBRMG01. The sequence goes on from JBBRMG010000002.1 coordinate 46,570, forward strand.
AATTTCTATTGATAAAATAATTTCTTTGATTTTTCTCAGAATAGATTTGTCTCGGGTCAGAACCGCATTTTTAACAAATTGTTGAGTAATAGTACTGCCTCCCTGTTTGGCCTGACCAGAAGCAACGTCTACTAATGCTGACCGCAGTGTTCCTGTGATGGAAATACCACCGTGCTTGTAAAAATCTTTGTCTTCAATTGCTATGGTGGCATGCTGTAGATCTGGAGACACTTGGTCCAGCTTAACTAAAGTTCGTTTTACTTCCCCATGAACTTCATATAGTAGTCCCCCATTACGATCGTAAATTTTAGTTGATTCCGGTACGTTGCGGCCAAGTAATCGGTTTGGATCTGGTAACGCCCTACTATAATAAACAAACAGAAGAGCAATAAATAGGACGCCCGCCGCCGTAAGACGCAAGATCCATGTTAAAGCCTGCTTCCGGTTAATATTGCGGAAGAATCGTTTAATTTTTTTTACCCAAGCTTTAGTGTTAGTGGCTGGCGAATTCGAGTAGTCGTATATACGCATAGTTCATCTATTATACCCTTTATTGGGTATCTAAGTAAAAAAAAGTAAAAATGTTATACTGTATATAAGACGTATTCATAACAGTACTATGACAAAACAAGAGCAAATTAACGGCATACTTAAGCGGGGCGTCGAGGAAATTATCCACGAAAAACACTTAGCCGAGAGCTTAAAAGGGCGTAAGAAATTAAGGGTTAAACTTGGCATTGACCCAACTAGCCCTAATATTCACATCGGCCGAGCTGTGGTTTTGTGGAAACTCCGCGCTTTTCAGGAATTAGGTCATCAGGTCGTGTTTATTGTGGGTGACTTTACTGGATTAATTGGCGATACATCCGATAAAGACTCAGAGCGCCCGATGTTAACGGAGAGGCAGGTTACGCAAAACATGAAAACGTATTTCGACCAAGCTTTTATGGTATTGGACAAAACTAAGACAGAAGTTCACTATAATTCAACTTGGTTAAAGAAGCTCGGATTTGCGGAGATTGGGAAGATGGCAGACGCGTTTGGCCTGCATGAGTTTTCTAGTCGCGAGAACATTAAAAAGCGCTTAGATGTAGGGAAAAGAGTGTCCTTGCGGGAATTGATGTACCCACTAATGCAAGGTTACGATAGCGTCCATGTGAAGGCCGATATTGAGCTAGGCGGGACTGATCAGCGTTTTAACATGTTAGCCGGTCGGACCATTCAGCAGTTATATGGACAGGAACCGCAGGATTTAATGACAATGACCTTACTGGAAGGGACGGATGGTCGCAAAATGTCCTCGTCTTGGGGCAATACAATTAATTTAGTTGATGATCCTCATACAATGTTTGGCAAAGCTATGTCGATCCCTGATAGCTTAATCGAAAAGTTCTTTAATCTAGCAACACCGACTTTATGGAAGCATATTGATGAGATTATGCACAGCTATGACAACCCCCGTGATCAGAAATTAATTTTGGCTCACACAATTACGGCTCAGTATCACGGTGCCGATAAGTCACGGATGGCGCAAGAACAATTCATTTCCCAGTTCAGCAAAAAAGAGATTCCCACAGATATTCCTTCGATAAAGCTGAAGGCGGGAAAATATACTGCGATAGATTTATTAGCTGACCAAAAGTTGGTGGCTAGCAAGGGTGAGGCTCGCCGCGTCTTGGCTCAGAATGGTGTAAAGATGGATGGTAAAACTTTTGTTGGTGACACTTTTGAATTAAAGCCGGGCGCCGAATTTGTGGTTCAGGTTGGCAAGCGAAAATTTCTCAAAATAAAAAGCCGCTAACTTGCGGCACCGCATTAAACATTATAGTTAAAAATAAAACCCTCTCGCGAGGGTTTTAAAATTTAGACAGCTGCTGTTTCTTCAGGAGCTGCTTCTTCAGTCTTGGTTTCTTCGGCTGTGTCGTCCATAGGAGCGGCTGCGCCGGTGTTATCCATTTCGTCTTCGAACATAGTATGTTCCCTTCGTTCTCTTCAGTAAATTCTTTCAGAGAAGCATTAGTTGGTTCCTGCCTGTGCTGGAACTATGCGACTATTGTAGCACGCATAGTCAGTTCTGTCCAGCGGTGAAATATGACTAAATCATTTGTGCAAGCGCCGCGCATAATGCAATCGCTAATGCGTCGGCTGCGTCATCCGGTTTAGGAATGGTTTTTAACTTAAAAGTTTTTTGAACCATGAGCTGAACTTGTTTTTTTTCAGCTTGGCCGTATCCGCACAAAGTACTTTTCACTTGTAACGGTGTGAATTCTAGGATTGGCACATGAGCCTGCTCGCAAATTAACAATGCTACACCTCTAGCTTGAGCCACCGTAATAGCGGTTTTCTGATTATTAGTGAAAAATAGCCGCTCTATACCTACTCGATCCGGCTTATATTTCTTAATTAATCTTGTCATGTCGTAAGCAAGAGTAGCTAGTCTAGTGGAGTCTGCTTCCCCCTTTTTTGTTGTAACCACGCCAAATTCTACGACTTGAAATTCATCCTTTTTCCCTGGCAGCGTTTTAATTATCCCGTAGCCGGTGGTGGCAGTTCCCGGATCAATGCCTAATATAATCATAAGATTGCGTTAGTGTGAACGCCAATTACATCTTCGTCGTTTTCTAGCTCATCGAACAATACTCCGACTTTGTGCTTTTGATCATCTGTTAAGTCAACGCCCTGAGCGCTCTCTTTTATTATTTCTGCTTGAGCGATTTTTGCTCCGGCATCGCTAATGACTTTTTTTATTTTGATAAGATCATTTGGTGCGGTATAAATTTCTAAGCCTTCTTCCGATTCCTTGACATCTTCCGCTCCGGCATCAATTGCTATAAGTTCCAGCTCAGTCAGATCTTTGCCACCTCTTTCGATTAGTATTTGGCCCCGAGTCTGGAATTGCCAGGCTACAGAACCAGTGGCACCTAGGTTGCCGCCGCTTTTGGATAAAGTATGTTTAATGCTACTGACTGTGCGGTTTTTATTATCGGTGGCAGCTTCAATAATAAAGGCTGTACCGAATGGTCCGTACCCTTCATACACCGCTTCTTCTATTAATGCGCCGCCTTCACCCAAACCTTTTTTAATGGCACGCTCAATATTGTCATTGGGAAGACTGTATTCTTTAGCGATATCAATGGCTCCCCGGAGCTGCATGTTGAGAGCGGGGTCACCAATGTTACCGCCGTCTTTGACAGCAATGCTAATTTTTTTTGATAACTTGGAAAACAACGCCCCCCGTTTTACATCGGCCGCGCCCTTGCTTCTTTTAATTTGTGACCACTTACTGTGTCCGCTCATAATAATGAATTATTTAAATGAGACAACTAAGGTGATTTCCCCTTTTATTGTGGTTTTCTTCTTGAGTTCTTCCAAGGTCTCGCTGACTGTCCCACGTACAAACTGTTCATGCAGTTTGGTTACCTCACGACCGACAGCGACTTTGGCGTTTGGCTCTAGTGTTTTTATTAGATCCAATGTTTTTATAATACGTTGAGGAGATTCATATGCAACAAGAGTTGCCGCGGCGTTTTTTGCTTCGTCTATAATCCGTTTTAGTTTCGGTTCAGTTTTAGGGAGAAAACCGACAAACAAGAACCGGTCGGTCGGTAGGCCAGAGGCAGCCAGTGCGCTAATGGAGGCGCTAGCTCCGGGAATGGGCATAACTTCAATGCCGGCGTCTACGCATGCGCGCACTAAGCGAAAGCCGGGATCAGAAATGGCGGGCATGCCGGCATCGCTAACCAATGCCGCATCTGTGATTGCTAGCTGTTCTATTAGTTTTGGCAAAACCCGCTGTTCGTTATGATCCGCAAATTGCACTAAAGTTTTGCCTGTAATTTCGTAGTGATTTAAGAGTTTACGGGTGTGTCCCGGATTTTCAGCAATTATAGTGGCGACTGACTTTAGAGTTTCGATGGCTCTGAGGGTCATATCACCCAAATTACCGATTGGGGTAGCTACAATATATAACATAAGGAAAGTGGTTACGGCATTACTACCAGCTGCGGTCGTTGGCTTCAAGGTGAAAAATGTCTTCAATAAGATCGTATTCGACTTTCATTTTGGCTCGATAATCTTCCAGTCGATCTTTTTCGGCACCCTTACCATTGAACCAATCATCATAAGTCCGGTTTAGCTCTCGGTCAATTTCCATGCAACGGGCAAAAGCCTGCTCCTCTGTTTGAGGGCCTTTGTCTAGCCACTGGTCATAAGTCATGCCCAAAGCCTCAGTGTATTTATCTTCAAATAATTCTTTGATGTCTTCTTGATCCATGTAGGTAGTATAATTCAGCTGAGGCTAGGAATCAATTTCTTGCCAGATTCCTTTAAACATTTCGCGAAAATTGTCTGCCATAACAGAATCATATATTTCCACCAGATAATGAGGCCTTTGGCTGGTGACAATCATAATGATATAACTGCCATTGACCCAAGTGGTGGCGGTGAGGTTTTTACTCCCCCGCCAATATTTTATTACGCGGTTTGGGAATTTTTTTTGTTTGATATTTTCCGCTAATTCATTACTCAACAATTTAAGTTTGGCATGTTGCGGTGAGCCCTCTTCCCAATACCAATCAATCCATTTTTCATAGTGTTTAACAAAACTGGGATCCTGAAACCCCCACCAAACGCCGTCAGTTTCTTGAATGCTTTTGTTCCAGTTTGGCGTTTGCTTATAAAGGTAATCATCTAATTTGTCTTCCGGGATGAACGACACTTTTGGGATGGAATATTTGGCGCCGCCAATAAGAGATTGTAGTTCCATTACTGCTTTTTCGGCAATTCTTGCCTGCTTGTCTATAGATTCTCTTTGTTTATTAATAGAAATGACTAATTCTTGTGGCGGCTTGGCAACCAAGTATGTTTTAGTTGCACCCAAATCTTCTGTAATAATGCCGCGCTCTATTAAATCTTTGGCCACACTGTAAACAGTTGTGCGGTTAATTTTGGTTAATTTGGCAACATTGGTATGGGTAACTTTTCCCTGCTGGAGCACCGTCACATAGACATTTATTTCCTTATCGCTTAGACCTAGTTGGCTCAATAATTCATTAATCATACAATAATTCTAGCATGTTGTTGATAAATTGTCAACAATAATACATTGCTTGTTTATAAGTGAAATAAGAAACAGTAGTTAACTTACGTTGATATATTATTGACAAAATGTTAATTTTGAGGTATAGTTAGTTCTTCATTAATTAATCAAAGAAAGGAATTACATGAAGACATATATAAATGCAGTTGTAGTTATCATTGCTATTGTAGCATTGGTTACCAGTGGGGTTGCGTTAAAGAAGGATTCTTCCAGCATCTCCGCGGTGAGTGTGAGCGATAAGGTCATTAAGAGCGGGGAGCTTCGCATCGGATATATTGTGTATCCCCCACTTCTAATGAAAGACTCGACAAGTGGCAAGCTGTCAGGTATTTCTTATGACATTGTCGAGCAAGCAGCCAAAAAACTTGGCTTAAAAACAAATTGGGTGGAAGAAGTAGGGTGGGGGTCTGCTATCGAAGGGTTGAAGGACAATCGCTATGACATTTTGGGGACAGAAATGTGGCCCAACACCGCCAGGGCTCGCGAAGCAGTATTTTCGAAAGCCCCGATGAATAGCGTGGTCTATCCCTATGTCCGACCTGGGGATCAGCGCTTTACTGATTTATCAAAAATAAATTCTAGCCAAAATACAATTAGCGTTCTTGATGGAGAAATGGCTTCTTTTATAGCGGCGCAGGATTACCCACAAGCCAAGACAAATACTTTGCCCCAATTAGCATCGTATTCCGATGTACTGCTAAATGTCACTACTAATAAGGCAGATTTGGTTTTTGTTGAGCCTTCTGTCGCAGATGGATTCCTCAAATCACATCCAGGTTCAATCGAACAATTATCTAAGTTGCCATTACGCACTCTTGGCAACGGGTTTGCTTTAGCTCGTGGTCAAGATTCAATGGTAGGGATGTGGAATATTGCGATGGACGAAATGATTAGAGAAGGTGCTATTGCTAGTATATTAGCAAAGTACAATGCTTCGTCCGAGTACACAGTAAATAAGTAGTACTAATAAAGCTTTATGTATCAAGTTATTGCTCAATATCATAATTTACTACAGCAAGGTTTTCTTGTAACACTAGAGCTGCTCGGCAGTGTAATGCTTATCGGTGTTCCCCTAGGAATTATCCTGGGGGTAGTCGGTGGCAAATACAGTCCAGAGTTTGGTGTTGTAATTAAAGCCGTCCGCTTTTTTACCAAAGTAGTTCCTGTGTTAGTGCTATTGTTCTGGCTACACTTTCCTTTGCAGGGTTTATTGAAAATAGTAGTCAATCCATTCTGGACCACTATATTAGCTTTGAGCTTTGTTAATACATTTGCTGTCGCTGCATTGATAACCAATGAACTAAGTTTATTACCAAAGTCCTTTCGTGATTCGGGTATCACCTTGGGAATGTCGCAACGCCAAATAATCTGGTATATAGAGTTACCATTATTAACCCGGCGGGCGTTACCGCAAATATTGCTTGTACAGGCCGCAATGCTTGAATACACTTTGTTTGCTAGCTTGATTGGAACACCTGAATTATTCCGTACCGCTCAAACAATTAATGCAATGATTTATCAGCCGGTAGAAATATACACATTATTAGTTGGATTCTTCTTTGCTATATTAGCACCGTTACATTTGTTAATTTCTTGGATTCAAAAAAAATATGCTTCACAGTATGCTTAAAATTGAATACGCTACCAAAAACTTTAATCCTGATGGCGACTGTCGCGGTATTACCGACGTTTCATTCTCGGCTAACTATGGAGAGATAGTTTGCGTTCTCGGAGCTAGTGGTTCCGGTAAGAGCACATTACTTAGAGTGCTTGCTGGTCTGGAAAAGTTAGATAATGGAATACGGACTGTTGACCCCGGTATATTGGCTAGCTATGTCTCCCAAGAATATACTCTATGGCCTCATTTAACCGTGTTAGAAAATATGATTCTCGCACCTAAGCTTAATAAATCAGAGGTTAATGATGTGCAAAATGAAGCAGTGCAATTATTGCGGAGGTTTGATTTAGGTGATTACGCTAATGCTTACCCAGCAAATTTATCTGGAGGCCAGCGACAGCGAGTAGCTTTACTCAGAGCAGTTATGATGAAGCCAAAAGTTTTATTGTTAGATGAAATTACATCAGCCCTAGACCCTGAATTAACGAAAGGCGTGCTCGATCTTATTAGGGCCTTAGCAAAAGATGGTTACGCTATGGTTATAGTTACTCATCATATGGCATTCGCTCAGTCGATTGCTGATCGCATTGTATTTATGAAACAAGGTAAAGTTGCCCAAGACATAGCGTCCATGCAATTTTTTACTGAACAAGCTGACCCACAGGTTCGGTCGTTTATTCTTGATATTGCAAAGCGTGATGAGTCAATAGAAATATTTAAAGGAGCAGAACAGTTTCAGGCATATCATATGCAATTAATGAAGCGTTTACCGGAAGGCTCTACTATTCATGTTGCCGGTGCTGTCGGGGATGCTTGGTATGAACCGATGGGTCAATTCTATCAAGCATATGAAGACTTGCGTATTAAAAAACGGATCACCTGGAAAATGGTCACTTATAACCAAGGGGATACCGATCGTAAATTAGCTCAACAATTTCCAGAATTAAATCAGTTCAGAGAGATGCCTCGCTCTATTCAAAACCCATCTAATTACAATGTATTTGAAGACACAGTGATTACTCAAATATTTGGCGATGAGCCAACAATTATTCAAACGAAAAACCAAAAAATTGCTGATGGTTATATGAGGTTCTTTGAAGAGTTATGGGAAGCAGGAAAATAAAAATTCGGCATCTGCCGGATTGATATATTGTCTTCTTGGTGCGCGTGCCTGGATTCGAACCAGGGACCGTCAAGGTATAAGCTTGATGCTCTAACCAGCTGAGCTACACGCGCTTAATTTGCCTATACATTATAGCGAAACCAGCCAGCCTTTTAAAGGCCCGTTATATCGAGTTTTTTAAGATACTTTACCAGTGCACTGAAGTTATTTTGGTAGTGGTACGTCCTCATTCCTAGTTTACGCGCCGGTATTAAATTGACGGCCCGGTCGTCTATGAAAAGTGTTTCTTTTGGGTTGATGTTGTATTTACGAATTGTGTATTGATAGATGTTTAGATGCGGTTTGCGCATACCTAATCGGGATGAATTAATGAAAGGTACTCCTGCAACGTTCATGCCATTGTGTTTGATAATCAGAGCCGGCCAAGTTTTTTGATGATTAGATAGAATAAGTACTTGGTAATTTTTGCGCAATTTTTGGAGAATCTTAGATGGCGGTAAAGCTTTCGATGTGGCCCAGAGTTTTCTCAGTTCTGTAACTGTAAATTGTGGTAGTAAAGTTTTTTGCATAACCTTCAGCAGAGTTGCTGAAGAGATTTTGCCCTCGTTGCTGTTGTGCATTGCATGAACGTATAAGCGCTGTTTGCTTTGAGGGAGTTTAGCGAAATGGTATTTTTTTTCAAGAGTCAAAGTAATCTCTTCTGCTAACACACCAGAAAAATCGAATATTATAGTTTTTATCATATCCTAATTATAACTGAGCCATAGTATATTGGCCACACAATGTTAGACCCAAAAGCCCCAGCAAAGGGGTAGCCAGGGCTCCGGGTGATGGGCCGTGCGGCGGATATGATTGGAATCGAACCAAATCCGAAAATTAAGCCAGACCGTCTGTTTTTCATATCCACCACAATTAAGTGTAAATAACGGGTCCTGAAGTTACGTTAAAAAAGTTATCAATTCTAAATAAAAAATTCTCCAGAATGGAGAATTTTTTAGGATATGAATGATCCGTTAGGATTCAATCGGTTCCGCCAGCAGCCAATTTCTACAAAAGATATTAGCTACTCCAGTATTATATTTCGCCATGCTATTAAGTCAATAGTTATTAGACTAATGCCACGCTGGCAACAGTGTCGCCTTCCGCCATGCGCATGACGCGAACGCCTTGAGTAGCGCGGGATAAAGTAGAAATAGATTTCAGTGCAGTGCGAATAGTTTGGCCTTGTTTGGAAATAATGACCAAATCTTTTTCTTCTGTGCCATCGAGAATCATCATCGCCATAATTTTACCGGTCTTGGCTGTAATTTTTACAGTCTTAATACCGCTGCCGGCTCGCTTCTGGACTTTGTAGTCAGATAGGGTAGTCTTTTTACCCAAACCATATTCGGTGACGACTAGTACCTCTAAGTTCTTAGTGTCGGTATCTTTGTGAATGACATCCATGGAAACAACATGGTCCCCTTTGCGCAGACGGATGCCGGTAACGCCGGCGGCTGACCGACCCATGACGCGAACATCAGTCTCTTTGAACCGAACAGCTTGGCCGTCTTCCGTAGTGAACATGACTTCGTCGCTACCGTTGCTGAATTTAACCCACTTTAATTCATCGTCTCCTTTTAAGCCAATGGCAATCATGCCACTGCGACGAACTTTGGCGAATTCATCGCGCGATACTTTTTTCACCAAACCGTTACGGGTGGCCATGACTACAAATTTGAGCGTGGTGTTTTTTGGTTCAGGTAATACGGCGGTGGAATATTCCCCTGCCCCTAGTTGCAAGAAGTTAACCAAAGCTTGGCCTTTCCCAGTGCGTGCTCCTTCTGGAATTTCGTATGCTTTAGTGACAAACACGCGACCTTTGTTCGTAAAGAACATTAAGTTGTCGTGGGTATTAGCCGAGAACAGGTTGTCTATAATATCTTCTTCTTTCAGGGTCTGGCCAATAACACCCTTACCGCCACGGCTCTGTTGGCGGTAGGTGTCAGGAGTTAATCGTTTGATGTAACCGGACTTAGTAATAGAGATAATCGATTCGGTTTCTGGGATTAAATCTTCGGCATTGAACTGGCCAATGGCTGAGGGAATAATTTGCGTGCGGCGGTCATCACCAAACTTTTGTTTGACTTCAGTAATTTCCCCTTTGATGATGTTCATAATCTTCTTGGGTGAACTCAAAATACCTTCCAGATCAGCAATCAACGCTTTCTTTTCTTTCAGTTCGTCTTCAATTTTTTTACGCTCCAAACCAGCCAAGGTTTGTAGTCGCATATCCAAAATGGCTTGAGTCTGGATTTCAGAAAGTTTGAACTTTTTGATTAAATTTTGGAACGCTTCTTCGCGAGTGCTACTAGCTCGAATAGTTTTGATAACTTCATCAATATGATCCAACGCTTTTTTTAAACCTTCTAAAATATGCTCGCGGTCCTTTGCCTTGCGTAGTTCAAATTCAGTGCGGCGACGGACTACAGTTTGGCGATGGAGTAAGTAGTTTTCTAAGATGCTTTTGATATTCAACACTTGGGGCTGAATGCCGTCTACCAAAGCCAAAGTGTTCATGTGGAACGTTTCTTGTAGCTGGGTGTAGGAGAATAACTGGTTGAGAATTTTATTGGCTAGTGCGTCCTTTTTCAGTTCGACAACAATACGGACGCCATCTTTGTCGCTTTCGTCACGGACATCTTTAATCCCTTCAATCTTTTTGTCGCGGACTAAATCGGCAATCCGTTCCAGCATTGTGGCTTTGTTTACTCGGTAAGGAATTTCTGTAATGAGAATGCGGTTGTTACCGTTTTTCATCTCTTCGATCTCGGTTTTGCCGCGCATAACAATGCCGCCCTTGCCGGTGGCATAAGCATTGCGGATAGCGGCAGCATCAAAAATTAACCCGCCGGTAGGAAAGTCAGGGCCCTTAACGATGTCGCACAACTGTTCCACAGTAGTGTCTGGGTTCTCTACCAAAGCCACAATGGCATCCACAATTTCGTTGAGGTTATGTGGCGGAATATCGGTGGCCATCCCCACAGCAATGCCCAATGTTCCATTGAGCAACAGGTTAGGCAGTTTCCCCGGTAGCGTTATCGGTTCTTTTTCAGTGGAGTCATAGTTGTCACGCCAGTCCACGGTTTCTTTGTCTAAATCTTCCAGCAGGACTTCAGCAATAGCCGACATCTTGGCCTCCGTGTAACGCATAGCAGCAGCGCGATCCCCATCCATAGAACCAAAGTTTCCTTGGCCTTTAATGAGCGGATAGCGCATGGCAAAGTCTTGAGCCATGTGAACCATAGAATCATATACAGCAGTGTCGCCGTGCGGGTGATACTTACCAAGCACTTCACCAACTACTTTAGCGGACTTTGTGGTTTTAGACGTGTGGCGCAGTCCCATGGTATGCATGGCGTACAAAATGCGGCGATGCACCGGTTTCAATCCATCGCGGACATCTGGTAAAGCACGGGATACAATGACTGTCATGGCATAGTCTAAGTATGACTCATGCATTTCACTTTCCAGTGTGCGTGGGCGAATGACACCAATGTTGGTGCTGCGTTCTTCTTGTCCTGATCCGTCTTTAGGCATAGCGTTTACTTAATAGGTTTATTATAGTTGTCGCGCAAGTCATTCACTCCGCGCCCGGCTGTATCGAATAGGGTTGTGTCTTTTTGAACGTCTTTATGAATGCCGGCAGTAGCAATCCAAATAATAATTAAAATTAGAGCTGCCACGCCGCACCAAATCCAAATCATTCTGATTTTTTTTTCTTTTGGTTGGTTGCGAATGTTGTCTATGAATGACATGGTGCAAGTAATTAACGAAGCGGCTCAATCACAATAACTTTGGTGTTCTCTACTGGTATATCTTTTTTCTTGATGATCAATTTTTCCATGGTTTCACTTTTGCCACCCATCTCTTTGATAAAAGTTTCTAACTTGTCATATGGTAATGATAGCCCGGCAATTTCATAGTGAGATGGGATAACAATTTTTGGTTCAATTTCTAACACAACTTTGGCCGCATCTTTAGCGGTCATAACGCTGTTGCCGCCCACTGGCAAAATGAGGATGTCGATGTCGCCCAAGCCTTCCAGGTCATCCTTGTCCATCGTAAATTCGCGTATATGGGTCAGGTTGAGGATTTTAATATCTTCGCTCTCAATTAAGTAAGTGGTAACGTAGCGAGTTTTGTCCCCCTCGTCTTGTTTTAGTGGGATACCCGTCACAGTGATGCCTTTAACATCATACTCGCCTGGATCACTCATGAGGAACGGTTCACCAGAAATGCCAGAGGTAGCATTGTACAGGGGGTTTGTTTTCTCGGCCAAAAGCAAACAATCGGCCGCTCCCCGGGGCGGAGTCAGACCAGATTGCTTGTCGAATGGGTCAGTAATGGCTGTCGCGTCTTTGGTGATAATCTTGAAGCTAGATAAGCCGAAATAGTGTATTTGCATAGGTTTTATATAGGGGTATTATAGCAATTTTGAGGGGTGATGACAATAAAAAAACGCTCAAGTGGAAGGGTGAGCGTTCGAGCAAATTATATTTGCTCTAATAGGTTTTGCAGCTAGGTTGATCCGATGTTGGCGCTGCCCTGGGTCGGCCCGTCGCCGGCCGTCGCCGCTTCGGTTTTGGGCAGTCGTTCGTCCGAATAGTCGTAGGTAAACATTAGGATTGGATGTAACTTTTCTTTATCCAGAACGATTCCGAGACTGGAATTTATCGTTCTGAGGTATTGGTCTATTTCCCTCAGCAACTGTCGGATTGCCGCCGGTGACCTAGATGGATAATCTTTCTCCAGTTTATTTAGATTATCCTTTGCGTACGAGAGAATTATGTCGTGGACGATGTCCTGAAGAGTTGCACTTGCCTTCTTCGGATCGACTGATAGAGAGGGTCCAATATTTTCACTGACTTCCCTGTAGCATATGCCTGCGTTGCTGAACATGGTCGCTTCAGATATTATGGCGATACATCTGTAAGCTTCTTCAGGTTCAATTTTCCCAGAAGTAAGTTTGGCATAAGCGACCTGGGCTATGTGCAATGTCTTGGCTCGTTCTTCGGCTATTTTTTGATTCTGGTTTGCCTTGTCTGCCGCCCAGCATTTTTCGTATTGTCCTATAACCATAAACCAGTCTCGAAGATCGCGGTGGACCTCAATCGGCGCGATATGATGTTTCGTCATAGCGTCTATCATCTTTTTGCAATCAGCGGCATTGCTTTCCCCTAATCCTCGCCAGAGTGGCCCGTAAAGTCCTTTGCATCGTTTGAGTGCCCTCCATCGCATCACAGATTTGTTTGCGAATCTGCCCATCGATATAGATCCAATGGCCGCCAGCACTACCAATAAAATAAAGTAACTTGTTTCAATGTGCATAATTTCTCCTGTCGAATTGTGGATTTTGTTTGTGTTTTTTGATTTTTGCCGGCACAGTAAAGATTGCCAGAATATAGCAGTCTAGCTGGATTCCGACCTCTTGTCAATGGCGTCTTCTTATGGTATAGTACTGCTACTTACTGGTGCCAGTGCCATAAATTGAATAATAACCCCCGGTAAGTCTAAGTAACGGCACTGTTTAATAATTAATATATGAATAGCGTTTTTACATTTGCTCAACGTGTAATACGTTGATTTTTGTTTTTTGTGAAGCAAAAACAATTTATAGCAGAGCTCACATATATTAGGAAAGGTATTTTATGGCAGAAGAAACATTAATTGAAGCTCAGACAACAGAAGGCGTAAAGCCGGAAGTTCAAGCTGTGAACACTGGTGTCATTACTGGTGATGCTGGTGCACAGACCATGACTGATCTCATTGGCAGTGGTGCCGAAATCAAGGTCCTCAAAGCGGGCGACATGATTGAAGGAACTTTAATTACCGTTGGTAAGAATGAAGTTTACATTGACCTGGTTGGATACGGTGTTGGCGTAGTTCGTGGCCGGGAATTGTATGACGACCAAGCTACTCTCGCCTCTTTAAAACCTGGTGACCAAATTTTTGCGTCAGTTGTTGAAACTGAAAATAAAGACGGCAACGTTGAATTGTCATTGCGCCAAGCCGGACAAGAACGGGTATGGCAGAAATTACGTGACCTTATGGATAGCAAAGAAATTGTATCAACCAAAATTTTGGCAGCCAACAAAGGCGGTCTTATGGTTGAGATTAACAATGTGATTGGTTTCTTGCCGGTATCCCAGTTGTCTTTGGAGCACTACCCTCGTGTTGAAGAAGGCGACAAGAATCGCATTCTGTCCGTGTTAAACACATATGTTGGGAGTAACTTTAATGTCCAAATTATTACCGCTGACTCCAACGAAGAAAAACTGATCGTTTCTGAAAAGGCTGTATTTGAACAAGAAATGGAAGGCAAGTTGTCTCAGTTGAAGATTGCCGATGTTGTTACCGGTCAAGTCACCGGCGTTGTCGACTTCGGTGTATTCGTAAAGTTTGGTGAACTGGAAGGTTTGGTTCACATTTCCGAACTAGCCTGGCAGCGTATTGAAAATCCGAAAGATTTGTACCATGTTGGTGATTCAGTCACTGCAAAAATTATTGCTATCGACAAGGGTCGCGTATCTCTGTCTATTAAGCAACTCCAGCCAGATCCATGGCAGGAGTCGGTGAAGAAGTATGGCATTGGACAGGTAGTCAAAGGGACTATCTCCAAAGTTATGCCATTCGGCGTATTCGTTGAATTAGATAAAGACATTCAAGGCTTGGCTCATTTAATGGAGCTGTCTCACGAGCCGGTAAAGTCCGCAGATGAGGTTGTAAAACCGGGCGAAGAATACGAGTTCAAGATTATTTCCATTGAACCGGCTGAGCATCGTTTGGGTTTGTCTATAAAGCAATTAACTGAAGCGCCGAAAAAGGCTGAGGGTGAAGCGGTTACCGAACCTGTGGCCACAGAGACTGCGGCTCCCGAAGGTGCTGAAGAAGCTGCTCCTGCCATTGAAGAGGTAGAGAAAGCAAAAGCAGAAGAGACCTCTGCAGAGGAAGCTCCGGCGCCTGAAGTTAAAGAAGAAGTCAAAGCCGAATAACATACGATAGAAATTTAAAAAGCCTCACTATTATAGTGAGGCTTTTTTGGTGCCCGAGGTGGGACTTGAACCCACATGCCTATTCGGCACGACATTTTAAGTGTCGCGAGTATAACCAATTTCTCCACTCGGGCTTATTGTTTTACGCTTGCCTCTACCGCGATATGTAGGAGTTAAGCTGTGACAGTTTGGGCAAAGAATTCTTAGATTCTCCATGCGATTATCGTGACGGTCCCCATTAATATGGTCTAACTCTAGAGGAGTATATCCATCAACGGTCTTTTCCGCCCAACCGCAATGTTCACAGTATCCAGGCTTCATTCCGGCCGCTATCAGTCTGGGTTTGAGTTTGTAGCTTTGATAGTAACTATGGCTAATCAATATCTCACCAAACGTTCTTTGGGGCTTACCAACGCCACTCATTCCTTTATTCCATGCCTGACCGGTAAAATGAGTAGTCTTGATTTTATACTGAACAATATATTTCTTTAGCTGATCATAGTTACCGCCAGCTGGACGTAATTTTAACCGAACTAAAACCTGTCTATAACTTTTACTATTATAGACTGCATTTCTTAGTTCATCAATTGTCCAAGACCTTTTTCTATTCATACATATAGTATGCCTAAGGTCTGATCAAATTATGTTAAAGAACTTATCAAGCTTCTGGAGGTGCGAGCGGGAATCGAACCCGCGCATAGAGGTTTTGCAGACCACCGCGTTACCATTTCGCCATCGCACCACGTTTGGATAAAAGCTTACATATTGTAGCCGACTAGCGCATAAGATTCAAGAAACAAAAACCCCCGCTTCGTAAGCGGGGGAAAAATATAAATGTAGGTTACTTTTTTACCAGTTCTGCAGACCCTGCCAATGCAGTGTGCATTGTGTTGCCGTTATTGCTTACACGATCATAAGCTACTTGAGCAGACTGAGTCCACATATGATTTAACTGGATCAACAAAGCTTGGTTGTTTCCAACCCAGTGGTTGGAAGCTTTCCCAGGACAAGGTTGTTTGTACAAACCACACATTTGCACCAGGGACATATCAGAGTACTTTACTGCTGACTTGCGTGGATATTCGGTTAAGAAGTTATCCATGCTGACGATACCTTCACAGGTATTGTTGCCCATTTTCCATAATCGACCTCCACCTATTCCCCAATAGTTATATGTACCAGGAAGGGAGTGAAGTCCGAGACCACTTTCAGCGTTTGCCAGCGACAAAATTTTGTCAGCATTCTTCAGGTCGACTAACGTATCGACACAGTTGGCGAACGGCGAACCTCGGCTAGTTAAGTAATTGTGGAGGTTGTCTTTATATGTGTTTTTGGTTTGGAAATCCAAGTCATGAGCGGCCAATTCAGCGTAAGCTAATGACGGAATTTGTGATAGCTGGGCTACTTCTACGTTAGAAGCTGCTGCGACCACGATTTGGTCTTCGTTTGCAGGATTTGGTATTTGTCCTTTGACTTCAAAAACTTGAGCCGTCTTACCTTCATTCTGTAAGCTGAAATCAGCTTGGGCTACTAAATGGGGATATAGAATCCACACTAGAACCGGGATAAAAGCGAGAAACTGGATGCCTTTATCGATTGCAGAACCAAGGTTCAAGGAAGCTTTCATTTAATCAGATCAAATTCCTTTCTCCCCTTAATAATAGAGTTATTACTACGGACCGTAAGTTTACTAAGACGGCTCTCTAAAAACGGGACTTACTATATGGATTTTACCTAAATATTGATAGAATCCCTATATTTGGCCCGTTTTTGGGCTCTTTTGGTTAAACAAAAAGAGTGCCGAACTAGCACCTTACAAAGTCATTATAGCAGAATTTTGACCTAAAATCAAGATGAAATTGTCAGATTCAGCCATAAATAAGGGCAAAAACGTTTTTTTAGGCTTGCCGGAGCGGCGAATTGGCTTGTTTCAGAGGATTTTCAGATTTAGTGATATCTTTAACTTTCTTTGATGACAACTATGTTAGGCTCTAGTTAATTAATTTTAACCATATGCAATCGATAAAATTTTGTTTCATAGTGACTTTGTTGTTTGTGTTCCCTAACAATGTTTCAGCGGCTGGTGTTCATCATGCTAGAGTCTGTAGCGTTGCTAAAAAAGGAGGGCTAGCAAGTTGTAATGCTCAAGTTGTGGTTGATGCACAAGGCCATCCGTTATTTAGGTCTGTTCCACTAGGGTTTAGCCCTCAACAATTGCGTAGTGCTTACGGTGTGAGTGGGCAGGCTAATACTCCATCTGTTGTAGCCATTGTTGATGCTTATGATGACCCTACTATCAAGAAAGACTTGGATATGTTTAGTCGGAAATTCGGGCTGTCCATATTACCTGATTGCCAAGGCCTGCCCACTAATGCGTTGCCCTGCTTTACTAAAATGAATCAACGGGGCAAAAAGGCTTTGCCCGTCCCTAATGCTGGGTGGGCCATGGAAATAGCTTTAGATGTGGAAGCAGTACACGCATTATGCGAAAATTGTTCAATATTATTAGTGGAGGCCGACTCTCCGAATACAAAAAATTTGCTGTTTGCCGAAGACACAGCTGTTGCGGCGGGTGCTCAAGTGATATCTAATTCATGGGGAGGTCCCGAATTTGTAGGGGAAGTTACATTGGACAGCCATTTCAAACAAACAGGTATCGCCTATGTATTTAGTAGTGGTGATTCGGGTTATGGAGTACAATATCCGGCAGCCTCACAGTTTGTAACGGCTGTGGATGGTACTAGTTTATTCATGAGTGGAATGTCTTACAAAGACGAGAACGCTTGGAGTGGTGCTGGTAGTGGCTGTTCCATGTTTGAACCAAAGCCATTGTGGCAAAAGGATGGGCAATGTTCCGGACGGACAGTGGCTGACGTTTCAGCAGTGGCTGATCCCACTACGGGGACGGCAGTCTATAGCTCTACTAGTCCGAATGGGAAAAAAGGCTGGTTTATGGCAGGCGGCACCAGTTTAGCAGCACCGATAGTGGCGGCAATTTATGCCATGGCGGGAGATATTACTGGTGACATAAGGGCAAACAGCGCTCCCTATCTCCGAGGATCAAAGAAAAATTTGCATGATGTATCTGGCGGCAAAAATGGTGATTGTTCATTCAATTACCTTTGTGAGGGAGTAACGAAATACGATGGCCCGACGGGGCTAGGCAGTCCAAAAGGCCTGGGAGCGTTTTAGTAATTGCGTTTAGATAAAAGAAAATGCTCCACTTTTGTGAGGCATTTTCTTTTGTAGCTCTTGGTGGAGGATGTTAGAACTGAGGTGAGTCTTACAATCTAGACCAAAAACACCCTACTTTGATATTCGGGCAATAATACAAGTTCAAATCCATGTCCAACATTATCCAGCTTGCCTTTATATTTTTCTGAATAGTGCGGAATAATTCTAATTGGAAGAATTCCCAATCCTTCAATAATACTATTCGCATTCGGGCTATAGCAAAATTTTCCTAAGATATTGGCTCCCGCAGATTCTCCAGCGATTACTTTTCCATTTAATAACTCTCTTGAAATTGGGAATGTCTTAAGTGTTTCGAGACTTCAAAGTCTTGTCTCCAATAAAGTATATAACATCTGCCGATTGTATTTGTTCGATAAAATTTTGTTCATTGGCAACCTCAAATATCAGCTGGTTTTGTGTTTTGGTTTGGTTGAATTCTGCTTTTACTCTTGTGGTATTCTCATTCACCGTTTCAATTTCTTTAGCAAAACAAACTAACAATATCTTAGAATTTTGTGGGACATCTTTTAATATTTCAACGTAGAATTCACTATTATCTTTTTCTTTATTATCAGCAGTAAAACCACCATTTAAAATATACTTCGTTTTCATATTGGCATTATACACCAATTCTATTCCCTTAAGCCATAAAACAAAAACACCCAATGAACATTGAGTGCTTTTGCTGGAGCTCTATAGTACAGGATGTTAGAACTGAAATACAAAATGACGTAAATAATTATTTACTAAAAAGTATCTACTAATTTCATTTGCTCCTCAATATTATCGTTGGCTAATTTCCTCAAAGTGCCTGTGCCAAATGTCTTTTCAATAAGTTTGCCAATGGTTAATATATTTCCAGTAATCATTGCTTTTGCAAAGATTTCAAATATATCTTCTCTTTTTTTGAATTCTTCTGAATTATGGTTATATAGTTTATCAATCACAGCATTTAAAACTACGCGCTCATTTTTATAGGTAAAATCTTCCACACTTTTATATACCACATTGCCCTCTATTCCAGTAATCTCAGCGTAGAAAGTGTTTTCATCAAATAAAGGACTGTTATTTGGGGTCTTTGCGTTTGGATAATTCACACGCAATTTTTCCGTCTGCTCTACTTCGTTAATAAATAATGGATTATCATCCAATGACTTTATAAATCGCATTGTTAATTCTTCGGTCACCGCCTCGTTTATATTACGGAAGTATTCTTTTCCGTCTGAGCGTTGATGTGTAACCCATCCAGTCCTATACTCATGTACATCCTGCGTTTCTTCAATTGTGTGAAGTGCGCCATAAGATTTAAAATGTACCATTTCATGGTAGATCTTTTTAGCTAAAACTAAATTAGATTTCGTTTCTCTTATTGCTACCGCTTGATGATATGGAATATAAACTCCAGATGACCCTTTTTTGGGCCATTTCTCTTTTTCTATTATATGAATGTTTTGAATTGGAATATTGAATTCATCTAAGCCATATTTTTCTCTAAGCTTGTTAGTTTTATCATTTACGAAATTTATTATTATTATTTCTCTTTCTGTTTTCTCTTTTTCCCGTGAATCGTTAAATTCTTGGTTATTGAAACGTTCATCGGTTGATTGCAAAATTTGCACTTTATCGTCTTCCGACAAATTTTTCCCAAATACTCTTTCAATTGATGAAAATCGTTCAGTCATAAGATAGTCAATAATATATGTTTAGTATAACAAAAAACTCTCCTTTAAGGAGAATTAGTTGCTGGAGCGGCTAAGGCGCCGACTAGCGTCGGCACTTCCCTACTATTAATTCACTTCGTGAATGTAAATGGCAAAAGGTCGAAATCATTCTCTAATTATCCTAATAACCACACAAAAGAAAAAAGCACCACCTTGTGGTGCTGCATTTTTCTTTGGAGCGGCTAAGGGGAATCGAACCCCTATCCCCTCCATGGCAAGGAGGAGTTCTACCATTGAACCATAGCCGCAAGTATTTCTAATATAATTTTGATAAACCTTGTATCCAGCCCATTATTTTATGGTATATCTTCGTA
>JBBRMG010000003.1:0-57684 GCA_038230955.1 Candidatus Doudnaibacteriota bacterium
ATTTTAAACATTGAGGAACTAGCAACAATTTTTCATTTGCCTTTGAGTGGCACCCCGGGGGCAGCGCCTGTTGAGCGAGTGGATAGCAAGAAGTCCCAGGCACCGGTTAATTTGCCTACTGGATAAACTCTTAGATTTTCGTCGTTGTCCTCGTCGCTCTGCTCCTGCGGATTACTCCTCAAGACTAAGAGTTTATCCTAGGGACTAATCGACATAGGCCAACAAAACAGTTAAACTTAAACTATGCCAACAAATACAGATATTACATTCTTTGCCAAAACCAATTTCCGTAACCGGGAAGTGCCTTTTGGTATTCGAGCAGATGACCGCCGGCGCCATATGTATGTCATGGGCAAAACCGGTATGGGCAAAACCACTCTCATGGAAAACATGGTCATTCAGGACATCCGCAATGGTAAAGGAGTCTGCTTTATTGATCCACACGGAGATTCCGTGGTAAAAATTCTTGATTTCATTCCCAATAGCCGCATAAATGATGTGGTTTATTTCAACCCGGCAGATATGGAATTTCCGATCGCCTTCAATATTTTAGAGTCGGTCGATTTAAAATACAAACATTTAGTGGCCTCCGGTTTAATGGGCGTGTTTACCAAAATCTGGGCGAACATGTGGTCCGCCCGTATGGAATATATTCTCAATAATACAATTTTGGCTTTACTCGACAGCCCTGGCAATACCATGTTGGGAATTGTCCGTATGTATGTCGATAAGAAGTACCGCAAAAAAATTATCGATAATATTAAAGACCCAATGGTCCGCTCATTCTGGGTAGATGAATGGGCCAACTATGCGGAAAAATTCCGGACAGAGGCGGTGGCACCTATTCAAAACAAAGTAGGGCAGTTTTTATCATCTTCTATTATTCGAAATATTGTCGGCCAACCTCGTTCTACCATAGATTTGCGGGACATTATGGATAATAAAAAAATCTTGCTGTTAGACTTATCCAAAGGAAAAGTAGGGGAGGACAACTCCGCTTTGCTGGGAGCTATGATTATTACCAAATTGCAATTAGCTGCTTTGTCTCGAGTTGACATTCCTGAAGAGCAACGCGAAGATTTTTATTTATACGTGGACGAGTTCCAAAACTTTGTAACAGACAGTTTTGCTACCATATTGAGCGAAGCTCGCAAGTACAGACTCAATTTAATCATTGGGCACCAGTACATGGGCCAGCTAATGCCCGATAAAAACAACACAAAAGTCCGCGATGCCGTGTTCGGTAACGTAGGGACAATGATTATTTTTCGCGTAGGATCTGCAGACGCTGAATACTTAGAAACTGAATTTGATCCAATATTTACCCCTAACGACATTGTTAATTTACCCAAAGCTCACATTATTTTAAAATTAATGATAAATGGGGTGGCCAGCGAACCTTTCTCCGCTGTCACATTGCCTCCGATAAGCGATGGATTTAGTGGTAACGCGGAAAAAGTAATAAAAGTATCACGAGAACGTCACGCTAACCCAGCTGCTGATGTAGAAGAAAAAATTAGTCGGTGGATGGGGGCGGAATTTCACGAACAAAGTGCGGAGTCCGCTAATCAAGAATCAATCCCTACCACTGTTAGCACTCCTACCAATACCCCCAACCGGGCTAGTGCCTCAAGCACCGCTAGTGCTAGTGCCCCTCGGAGTGCAAACGCCTACGCCCCCCCCATAAGGCGGGTTGAATCCAGCCCTGGGAGGCGTTATACGGATACTGCACCGAAGCCAGCTCCATTGCCAAAACAACCGGAGCCAAAAATTACCATAGCTGCGAGTGCGGTAGCATCATTAAAGACTCCCACGCACTCACCAAAACCACCAGCGCATCATCCGTCAAAAACTACCAATACAGATCACAAACCTAGGGCTAGTAAGCCTCCGACTAAGTCAGATAACCCTATTTGGCACCAAGCCAATGAAATGGACTCTCAGAAATCTAATGTCTTAACCGAAAATTTGGTTGCGGCAATAGACTCTGCATTTTCCGACAAACCTATTGTTCAGGCCGTAAACAATAATAATCAAAAAACTGTAGTTCAACCAGGGGAAGTCCATAAATTTTAAGGGCTAACATTAAAACTTAAACAGTTAAAAAAACCACCTCTGGTAATAACCGAAGGTGGTTTTTGATCATGTAAATTAGCTAGCTTAAATGTTTGGCAATTTCGGCCTCAATTGTGGCTTTCGGAGCGGCTCCAACAATTTCACCCACTAATTGGCCCCCTTTGAAGAATTTCATAGTAGGAATGCTCATAACATTATAGCGGCTGGCAAGTTCGCCGTGGGCATCGACATCAACTTTACCAACTTTAAGCTTTCCTTCATAATCATGCGAAATTTCTTCAATAATTGGCCCTAATACCTTGCATGGACCGCACCATTCTGCCCAAAAATCGACAATTACGGGCAAGTTGGACTGCAGCACTTCGCTATCAAAGTTTTGTTCGTTTAGTTCAATTTTAGTCATGAATTAACATTACCTCCAGACAGCCACTTTGTCAACGGAACATTATTCCGTATAATACAAAGGTGAATACAGAGGTGAAAATAAAACACAGTATGCTCCATCAGGTTTCTAAAACTCAGACAAAATACCATCGCATAATTTTCGGCGGCGCTATTTTTTCCGTAGTCATCTTACTTTCACTTGCAATGCCTCTTCACACTAGCATAGCTCCGTCATTAACAATGACGGGGGGCAGTCTAGGGCTAAGTCCTAAGGTCTTAGGTGTGACCGACGGGACACAAAACTTAATACGAGGACAAGGGCAAACCTTAGAAATAGCGGCAGCCAAACCATTATTGCAAGTTCAGTCAATTTCTTTGAGCGGGGCAAACGCCAAAAGTATACTGATTTATGATGTGGCCACGGGTAGCATATTAGCGGAAAAAAATCCTAAATTTCCCCTACCTATTGCCAGCCTAACCAAATTGATGACAGCTTTTGTATCTTACAACCATTCCAATTTTAATGAGTCCGTAACAATAACCGGTGATGGGGTATTAAATGTTAGCCCAACGCTTGGGCTAAAACCAGGAGAAGTGGTGACCACAGGAGATTTATTTAACAGCATGATGGTTGGTTCCGCTAATGATGCAGCGCTGTCTTTGGCCACTTACATATCACATAAAACAGGTACAAAATTTTCAATACTCATGAATGATACCGCGCTTGAGCTTCACATGACGGATAGTCATTTTAGCAACCCTATGGGCTTTGACAGTGACACCAATTACTCTACTGCCGAAGATCTGAGGCTATTAGTCGATGCGGCTCGGCGCTATGAAGCTTTTTCTCTGATGGGACGGAAAACAAATTACAGTTTTGCAAACCAAAGTGGTCGGCGGTATGCAGTCAGAGCGACTAATACGTTACTTGCCGATCCCGAGATTTCAGCTATCAAAACAGGATTTACCCCTGAGGCGCAAGGATCAATGATTACAGAAATCAATCATAATAGCCACATTTTTATCATAATCCTTATCGGTAGCCCTAGTCGTGAACAAGATACCTTATTTTTGAAAAAAGAAATTATCAGCAATTATCATTGGGCTGAGTGATCATAAATGTGTTATAATTAACATATTATGTCCTCAATAATTCTGACCAAAATTTCCATTCTGACATCAATGGCTTTTCTTAGCGCGTTATTAGTTACGCCTCTTCTAACCAATTTTTTATATAAATATAAACTAGGTAAAAACATTCGCAGTGGGCCCGAAACTCCATTATTTACTAAAATGCACGCTGCAAAAAAGGGGACACCAACAATGGGTGGGGTACTAGTTTGGGGCACAGCTGCATTATTAGCCGCAATGTTTTGGTTTTTGGACAGAGTACTCAATCTCAATGTGTTTCATGGGGTCAATTTCTTAACACGTCGAGAAACATTGTTGCCACTCGGGGCAATGGTTGGCGCTGCTTTAGTTGGTTTAGTGGATGACTTTTTAGATATTAGGCAGCGCGGTCATGCAGGACGAGGAATTGCTTTTCAATTTAAAGTGTTCTTGTACATGCTTGTGGCCATCATTGGGGCGTGGTGGTTCTATTTCAAGCTTGGCTATAACTATGTGCACGTCCCATTCTTAGGCAATATTTTCTTGGGTGTGTGGTTTATACCTTTCTTCATACTGGTCGTGGTCGGTACTAGCTTTGCAGTTAACGAAACAGATGGCTTGGACGGCTTAGCAGGAGGAGTGCTACTAATCTCATTTTTTTGTTATGCCATAATTGCATTTATGCAAGGACGAGAAAATCTGGCTAGCCTATTAGCTGTGATAATCGGCGGCCTCCTAGCTTTTTTATGGTTTAATGTCTATCCGGCTCGATTCTTTATGGGAGATACCGGATCAATGGGATTGGGAGTATTGCTGGCTATCGTGGCCTTTCTCACAAATAGCGTTTTGCTGTTGCCCATTATTGGTTTTATTTTTGTCATTGAAACTGTAAGCGTAATGCTACAAATATTCTGGCGAAAAGTTTTCAAGAAAAAGCTGTTTTTATCAACCCCCCTCCATCATCATTTTGAAGCACTGGGTTGGCCAGAGTCAAAAGTGACTATGCGATTTTGGATAATTTCAGCCGTGACAGGAATTATTGGTGTAGTGATATTCTTTTTAAATTTTTAAGATAATATGTATTCCCAAATAATAAAAAATGCGTTGCTGATTGATGGCTCTGGCTCTCCGGAACGCCACTGCGATATCGCAATTCAGGATGACAAAATTGTAGCTATCGCAGATAAAATTGAGACTAGCTCACATGAATTTATTGATGCAAAAGGCAAAATAGTGGCCCCTGGATTCATTGACACACAAAATCACAGTGATAGTTACTGGCAACTCTTTGATAACCCCAGCCTGAATAGCATGATTGCGCAAGGATATACAACTGTATTCACAGGACAGTGTGGGGCCAGCTTAGCCCCATTGCTTTCCCAAGAAGCATTATTATCGCTTCAAAAATGGCATAACCTTGAAGGCACCAATATTAATTGGCAAACATTTGGGGAATTTGCTGGGGCTATGTCGGAACGCCGCTTTGGTTGCAACATTGCCAGCTTTGTTGGTTATTCCACATTACGACGTGGTTTAAAGGGCGATAACACTGAGCCAATTACTAATGAAGAACTAAAAGCTTTGAAGCAGGCGTTACACAATGCGATAGACCAAGGGGCTTTTGGCTTATCAACCGGATTGGCCTATTCTCATGAAGTAAGGACATCTGACCTTGAATTGTATGAACTCGCCGAAGTATTAAAAGCCACCAATACGAGTATGTCTATCCATTTACGGGATGAGGGCGAATCCGTGGTGGAAAGTGTTCGTGAAGCCATCGCTATTGCTCAGCGCGCCGAAATACCTATAAAAATTTCGCACTTAAAAATTTGTGGATCAAAAAATTGGCGTATGACCAGTGAAGTATTGGCCGAACTCGACAATGCTTGGCATCAAGGGGTGCGTATTCATTACGATGCATATCCGTATACTTCAATATGGCAAGTTTTGTACAAATATTTACCCACATGGGCTATTCAGGGAGGGCGCCATGTAATGCTTAATCATTTGCATAACCCCACGCAACGGAATAAAATCCTGTCTTACTTAAATGAGCATGGGGATATAAAAAATTTGATTATTGCTTCAACTTCAGCCGGTTTGCACGTCACTGGAAAATCTATTGGCAAACTAGCCGCCGACATGGAAGTATCTAGCGAAGAAGCGCTATTAAATATTGTAGAAAATGGGGGCAGTGAAATTTCAGTATTCGATAACTGCTTGGATGAAGGGAGCGTAGCAGAGTTGACTAATCACCCATTAAGTTTTATTGCAACTGATGGAGCTGGTTTTCCTCTAAAAAGTCAACGTGACAAATTAGTCCATCCTCGATGTTTCGGCACGGCTCCGAAATTTTTACGTGGGGTGATTGACAGCGGTAAAATTTCATTACCGGAAGCTATTCGTAAACTTACCAGTGCTCCGGCAGCAGCTATGGGTTTAAGTAATCGAGGCACAATTAAAGCCGGCAATTTTGCTGATCTTGTTTTGTTTGATCCCCAAACCATTCGCGATCGTGCTACCACTTCCAATCCATATCAATACGCTGAGGGCATAGAAGCTGTGTGGGTCAACGGAAAGATTGCTGTGCGCAATGGACGACCAGTAGAAATACTCGCGGGAAAGTTTATTCGAAAGAACACATGACCCCAACAGATCTCCAAAATAAAAAAGTGGCGATTTTAGGTTACGGGCAAGAAGGCCAAGCTGTTCTCCGCTACCTCGTAAAGCACGGCATTAAACCCGTGCTGTTTGATCAGCAGGAGTCAGATAAGTTTCCAACCACCCTTATACAAGAGCTAGACGCGCAAGGCATTAGGCAAATACTCGGCCCTGAATGTCTAGACGAGCTAGAAGGTTTTGACGTGGCTTTCCGTAGTCCCGGACTGTGGCGACTAACACCAGAATTATTAAAGGCAGAAAAGACAGGATTATTGATAACGAGTCAGATTATTTTTTTTATGAGCCAATGGCGCAATCGTGTAATTGGTATAACCGGCACTAAAGGCAAGGGAACTACATCAGCATTAATTTATCATATTGTGAACGAGGGTATAAAGCGTTCTCAATTCCGAAGCCATACCATGATTACGGACCATTCCCAAGTTTACCTCACGGGCAATATCGGCAAAATTCAGCCTCTTGATATAATTGATGAATTGAAACCAGATGATATTATTATTTATGAAATGTCTAGTTTTCAGCTGCAAGATTTACACTTTAGTCCCACAATTGGAGTAATTTTAATGATTACATCTGAACATTTAGATCATCATGCGAGTATGGCGGAGTATCAAACGGCTAAGTCTTCTATTGCCGCTTACCAAGGCCCCAAAGACACCATAATTGTCAACGCTGACTTCCCGGCATCTGAGAACGTAGGGAAACTCAGCAAAGGAAATAGATTGTATTTTAGCGCTGAGCATTCGGTAGACATGGGCGGATTTATTAACAACAACCAAATTATTATTACCGATCTATCTGTAGCTAAAACCCATTCATTTAGCGTGCCAACAGACACCGTGCCCCTGAAAGGAGTCCATAATTCCACCAATGCGACGGCCGCCATTTTAGCCAGCCTAATTGCGGGGGTCAGTGAATCATCCATAGAAAAAGCTATTTCGACTTTCGTAGGACTGCCACATCGCCTGCAACTAATCACAGGGCCAAAGGATATAGAATTTTACGACGATTCTTTTGCCACCGTTCCAGAGAATACTATCGCCGCTTTAAATTCATTTACGCAACCCGTTATTCTAATTTTAGGCGGTTCAGACAAGGGGGCAGACCTTAGTCCGTTAACCAAGCAAATTGCCCAGCACTCCAATATAAAAAGCGTATTTCTCGTTGGCACTGTGATGGCACCAAAGATAAAAGCATTATTACAACATAATAATTACACAGGACTTACCAAAGACGGTTTTGCCGATCTTGAATCAGCCATGAAAGAGATAAAAACTATAGTGAAGCCGGGAGATATAGTACTACTTAGCCCTGCCTGTGCTTCTTTTGACTCCTATACTAACTATGTCGAACGAGGAGACCATTTTCAAACACTTGTGAGAGAGTGGGCAAAACTCTAAAACTCAACTTCGCACAAAATGAACAAAGCAAAAACAAACCGAGTAGACTACATATTTCTAGGGCTAACCATGGCGATTTTAGTAGTGGGTCTTTTGGTGCTATCCTCAGCCTCAACCGTAGAATCTTATAATAATTTTGGAACCACTACGTACTACTTCATGCATCAGTTGCTATATGGATGCTTAATTGGTTTGGTGGCAATGGCTATTATTAGTAAAATTGATTACCACTACTGGCAAAAATTTATTATCCCTGCTATCATCACAAGCATTATTTTACTCATTTTAGTAAAAGTTCCGCATATTGGATTTAGCGCTAAGGGAGCTTCGCGATGGATTCATTTGGGACCAATTTTTTTCCAACCGGCAGAAATTGCTAAACTGGCTGTGATTCTTTTCACAGCAGGATGGTTAAGCAAGACAGGCAGGCACTCCTCCTTCAAGCTTGGGCTATTGCCAGCATTGGCCGTGATAGGCGTAATTGGCCTGATGACATTATGGCAACCTGATTTAGGCAGTATGTTGTCTATTGTATTAACAGCGGCCATTATGCTATTTGTAGGGGGAGTATCAATTAAACAATTAGGGACAGTGGCCGGAGCAAGCGCCTTAGCCCTATTAATTATAATTAAAATTGAGCCGTACCGAGCTCAACGTCTGACTACTTTTTTAAATCGCACCACGGATCCTCTCGGTATCGCTTATCATATTAACCAAGCGATATTAGCTATTGGAAGTGGGGGATGGTGGGGCTATGGCTACGGATTATCGCGGCAAAAGCATAACTATTTACCCGAAGCCATTGGGGATTCCGTATTTGCCATTATGGCGGAAGAACTCGGCCTAATTCGGGTGCTGGCCATAATTACTTTGTTCTTAGGGTTTAGTTTGCGCGGCATTAAAATTGCCACTGAAGCCCCCGATAGATTTGGCAAAATATTAGGATTTGGAATTATGGCCGGGATAATAGTTAATGCTATCATAAATATAGGGGCCATTATGGGGCTCCTTCCTCTTACGGGTATTCCGCTGCCCTTCTTTAGTTACGGGAGTAGTTCGATGATTATTACATTGGCATCGTTAGGAATTGTATTAAACATTTCCCGTTATAAGTCCTAACGACATAAAAGAACGCAATAATCTATGTTTAAGCGGAAACGGGTTAAAATTTATACCCATCAAAACAAATATTTTGAAACAAATGATAGGCTGCCCATGCGCCGATCGTTTTTGGCTATAATGATGACCCCATTTCGAATCATATTTCAACTTTGTTATTACGTCGGTTTCGGCTTAATGGAAATTGTCAGATCTTTTTCTCAATTACCACAGGCCGGACGGCAACTCAAATTTAGCATGCACCGACGACGCTGGCGCTCATACAGCGTATCTTTAAATAGGCGGCAAACTCGATTAGCCTTAACCACATTTGTTTTAATGATTGGTGTAGTCTCTTTTGCTATACATGGTGCATTGCTAGTGGCATCGGGACAAAAATTAAAGGGGCAAGTGCTGGGGGCTGCTGACCAAGGATTAGGGCATTTACATATGGCTCAAGATGCTTTGCAAAATCAAGATAGTACCGCTATGAGCCAACAGCTTCAAATGGCTTTGCAAAGTTTTCAAACCAGTCAGCAAGATTTAGGCAGTACTAATATTTTATTAGGAAGCTTGCTCGAACTTACCCCGCAAAAACACGATGCTGATAAACTACTGCAGGCCAGCACTCTACTGACAGAAGGCGGAATTAGCTGGACCAAATTTTACGAAATAAGCAAAGACGTGTCCGTTACACCACAAGGTATAACTGGTAAGTCAGGCCAATCAAACGTATTGGCTGACATGAATGAGCAGTTACAAAGTGGGCGCACAAAGATTAATGAAGCCATAACATTATTAGAACAAATTGACCCGTCCTCCATACCAACCTCCAAGCGCATTGCTTTTAACGAAGCCCGGAACAAAATGGAAATAGCTCGCACTGGCACAGCTGTAATAGGTGAGATGTTTGATTTGCTCGTGCAAATTACTTCTGGCGATAAAAACGTCCTTCTGCTATTTGAAAACAACAACGAACTGCGACCCACAGGTGGCTTTATTGGCACTTATGGTGCTATGCGTTTGCAAAATGGCCAAATTAATTCTCTTCATATTAGTAGTATTTACGATTTAGACGGACAGCTTAAACAAACTATACTGCCCCCTCAACCAATCCAAGCTGTTAATAATAAATGGTTTATGCGTGACAGTAATTGGTGGTCAGATTTCCCAGCCTCTGCTCATTCAATTACTAACTTTTACGAAAAAGAGGGTGGAGAAACGCCCGACCTCATACTGGCGATGACCCCCGATTTAATAACAGATGTTTTAAAAATTACCGGACCGATTACCTTAGATCGATATAAAGTGACTTTTACCGCTGATAACTTTGTCGAGCTAACGCAAGTAGAAAGTTCCATTAAATATGACAAAAAGTTAAACCAACCAAAACAAATTTTGGCTGATTTTGTGCCGGCGTTATTACAACGACTAAATTCCCTGAAAGGACAGCAACTTATTCCCGTAATTACAGCGTTGCAAAAAGCACTGGTTCAAAAGCAGCTGCTATTTTATTCCCGCGATCCAGCGCTTCAAAAAAAACTGGATAGTTTTAACTGGGCTGGAGCCATAAAACAGACTGATCGGGATTATCTACTCATATCAGAAGCAAACTTGGGTGGAACAAAAACAGACACATTCCTCACAAAAGAAACTTCCTTAAACAGTGAAATAGGGTCCGACGGCACAATTAGCAATACGATAACCATAAAAAGAACAAATCCACTGGCAACCCTACCGCAATTTAAGCAACGCAGTTACTTGCGCATCTACGTGCCAAAAGGATCCAAATTAGTAGAAGCCCGCGGATTTACCCCAGTTAGTCTGCCTCCGAATAATGTCACAGGTGATGCTGATCCCCAGGTACAGCAGTGGGAAAAAGACAGTGTTGTTGATACAGTAACGGGAACTTTCATTGGCCAAGAAAGCGGCAAAACTGTTTTTGGCAATTGGGTAGAAATACCAGGAGGTGATGATAAAACAGTAACTATAAAATATACTCTTCCATTTAGACTAAGCGATTTTGATCATTTTAGTTTGTTACTACAGAAACAACCCGGATCGATAGAAGGTAATTTCAATTATTCAATTGATTTCCCTAACCATAAGATGGAATGGAAAAACGTCACCTTAAATTCGCTCGACTCTCATAAACTAACTTTAGCCGAGCCTTTAGACAAAGATCATTTTTTTGGTTTTATTTTTACTCGCCCATGAACACACCGATAAAATCAGAACGCTTTAATGGCGGTTGGGTGGTTGTAATGATTGCCGGGTTAACTGTAATTTCTCGCGGAGTGGGTTTTATTAGAGAGTTGCTTTTAGCAAGTCATTTTGGGGCTGGCACAACTTTAGATATTTACTATACTGCATTTCGCTTACCTGATATTATTTATAACTTGCTAATTTTAGGCACTTTGAGCGTAGCCTTTATCCCAATTTTTAGCGCTTATTATAATAAAGATAAGGAAGAGGCTTTGGCTATTACCAACAGCGTAATTAACCTGGCTGGAATAGTCATGTTTATTGTATGCACTATATTATTTATTGGCGCGCGACCACTAACTCGGCTCATAGCACCTGGGTTTAGGGGTGATGAGTTCGAACAAACCGTCCAGTTAACCAGGTTAATGCTGCTATCCCCAGTATTATTTACAATATCAAGCGTCCTAGGCAGTTACCTCACAGGAATTAGGCGGTTCTTTGCTATCAGCGCCGCGCCCGTGCTTTATAATGTGGGAATTATATTCGGTTTATATTTATTTTACCCACTGTGGGGGTTAATAGGCCTGGGCATGGGTGTAGTGTTAGGAGCATTTTTACATTTATTGCTTCAGGCTATAGACGCCTACCGCCATGGCTACTCCTGGTTACCAAAATTGGACTTACATCACCCCGGAGTACGCCAAATTGGAATCTTGTTTGTGCCGCGAGTTTTGGCTTTGGATATTTCCTACGTTAGCTTGCTCATCGCATCTATTATTGGATCAACTTTGGCCCAAGGGTCAATATCGGTTTTTAATTTAGCCAATAATTTGCAAGCAGTTGCTGTGGGAATTTTTGCTTTATCTACTGTGACGGCTATTTTTCCAGTACTAACAGATTTACACGCCCAAGGAGCGGGTGACAAGTTTGTTATGACCTTGAGAGATAGTATTATTCGTATTTTATTTTTTATGATCCCTGTGGCCATTTTGATACTATTATACAGAGCCCACATTGTGCGTTTGGCCTATGGGTACGGCAAATTCGATTGGGAAAATACTATTTTAACTTTCAACACTCTAGGGATATTAGCTTTCGCGGTTATTAGCCAAAGCATGATTCCGCTAATGGCCCGGGCTTTCTACGCTCAGCACAACACTAAAACCCCATTCCTGATCGGCCTAGGGGCAATGATAATTAACGTTATAGTATCTGTCTTCGCCGCCCAACATTATGGCGTCCTAGGAATCGCTCTCGGTTTCACTATTGCCAGTATATTTAACGGTCTAGTGTTATTTTTAGCACTGCGGTTGAAAATCACTCACTATGCGCAAGACTTGGAGACTATTTTTGACTTGCCTTTACTGGAAGCCGTTACAAAAATTATCGCAGCAACCTTAGCTATGGGCATAACTTCTTACGTTTTATTATATTGGTTGGCGGATCACATAAATACTCACACTGTCTATGGCATTTTTACCCAAGCTGCAATTTCGGGGCTTGGAGGGATCTTGGTCTACTGGGCAATCACTATCGTATTTGGATTCAAGGAATCCACTTATGTATTTGAAGCGGTAAAACGTTTGAGTCAGCGTATCTACCGCGCCTAACTGAGTTCTGGTACAATACCTGCATGCCTGACCAAAAACATATCAGAAATTTTTGCATTATCGCTCATATTGATCATGGTAAGTCGACCTTAGCCGATCGATTATTAGAAGTGACTCATACAGTGACCGGGCGCGAAATGAAAGCTCAGTTATTGGACCAAATGGATTTGGAACGCGAGCGCGGCATTACCATAAAACTTCAACCGGTGAGAATGGATTATACTTTGGCCAATCAAGAGTATATTTTGAATTTAATTGATACCCCCGGCCATGTCGATTTTAGCTATGAAGTATCGCGCAGTTTAGCAGCATGCGAAGGAGCCATCTTGGTTGTCGACAGTACACAGGGAATTGAAGCCCAAACTTTAGCCAATGCCTATCTTGCCACCGAACACAACCTAACTCTTATCCCCGTAATTAATAAAATTGATTTACCGAATGCCGACAGAGAAGGCACAAGCAAAGAACTAATGTCTGTCTTCGGGTTTAAGCCCGAAGAAATTCTTTATGCATCCGGAAAAACTGGTGAAGGGGTACAAGATATTTTAGAAGCAATTGTCAAAAAAATTCCGGCGCCGCAAGGTAAAGTGGACGCACCGCCCCGCGCTTTAATTTTTGATTCACTTTATGACATTCACCGTGGTGTGATTACATATGTCAGAATGGTAGACGGCCGCCTACAACAAGGAGACGATATTTATATGATGGGGAGCGCGACCCAAGCCGACAGCTTGGAAATTGGATTTTTCAGACCACAAATGGAAAAGAATAAAGCTTTAGAAACAGGGGAGGTAGGGTATGTGGTCACTGGACTACGCGAGGTTAGTAAAGCTCGAGTGGGAGACACCATTACCTTGGCCAAGAATCGCATCGGCGGCATTGTCGAACAACTTCCGGGGTACAAGCATGTCACGCCTATGGTTTACGCAAGCATTTTTCCGGTATCGGGCGATGATTACCCGCTACTCCGAGACGGCATGGACAAGCTAAAGCTCAACGACGCCGCATTAGTGTATGAACCGGAGCATATCCCCAGCATTGGGTTTGGGTTCCGTACGGGGTTCCTAGGACTGCTTCACATGGATATTGTGCAGGAACGACTATCGCGGGAGTACAATTTAGACCTCGTGCTAACAGCCCCAAGTGTGGCTTATGAAATTGTGACCACCAATGGCAAAATAACGACTATTCACAATCCGGCTCAGTTCCCAGACCCAGCTACAATTAAAGAAGTACGTGAACCCTGGATGAAAGTGGCCATCCTAACTCCTAGCGCGCATATCGGCCCTATAATGGAATTAGTCACTCAACGGCGAGGCTTGAGCGTGGATATTAAGTATTTGGGAACAGACCGCGTAGAAATGGTTTTTGAGATGCCGCTGTCCAGTATTATTATTGATTTCTACGATAAGTTAAAAAGTGTTTCTAGCGGCTATGCCTCTCTCAATTATGAAATGATTGGTTTGCGCACAGGCGACTTGGTCAAAGTGGATGTTATGGTGGGAGGCGAAAAAGTGGAAGCGTTAGCTAATATTATGCACCGGTCAACGGCTCAAACCGACGGCCGCGAGTTGGTTAGTAAATTGAAAGGGTTAATTCCCCGGCAACAATTTGAAATTGCCATTCAAGCGGCCATTGGCGGAAAAGTGGTAGCACGCGAAACTATTTCCGCTTTACGGAAAGATGTCACAGGCTATTTGTACGGCGGTGATGTGACGCGTAAAATGAAACTACTCAATAAACAAAAAAAGGGAAAGAAACGAATGAAAAAAATTGGCAAAGTAGAAATTCCTCAAGAAGCATTTTTAGCAGTATTACAAAAATAATTATGGCTTTAGGAAAATTGCGGCTTAGGGCAGGGGAAACTGTTCAAATCATTTACAAGCAAAGTGAAACTATATTGTTTTCACCGACAGTAATGGTAATGGTGACTTTATACTTATCATGGTATTTTGCCATACGTTATGATCTCGTTGTTCAACGATGGGGGAGCTTAGTATTGTGGACTTTAGTCATTGGTATATATGCGGGATATAGATATTACCACTGGTCCTCGACTCAGTATATTGTGACTTCCGAGCGACTGATTCAGACCGCCCAAGATAAGTTATTCCATCAATCAACTGTAGAAGTTTCCTTGGGTTCGATTACCAATATCAGCTACCATACAACTGGATTGCTATCTACTTTATTTGATTACGGAGATGTCGAAGTTCAGGCTCAAGGGATTGATAAACCCATTATTTTATATCGGGTTCGCGACCCACAGGCCACAAAGGATTATTTGTGGGAATTAAGCCAAGCTATACCCAAAAAACTCGAATAATGTTATAAATATTATGAAACCACCGGCCTGGATAGGATCAAAACTAGTTATTGGACTGTTAATTATTGCGCTTGGCATAGTTGGCTATATGCAATTTAACCAATACCGAAAAAGGATTATTACCCAGCGCGAAATTGACGCTTTAGTTACTCAGCAGCGCGATTTGGAAGGTAAAAACAAAGACATCTCTGACTCTTTGCAATTACTGAACGATCCCGCTTATCGGGAGAAGTTAGCTCGGGAACAACTAAACGTGAAGAAGCAAGGGGAGATTGTGGTTAATTTCCCGGCTCATGGTTCTCCTGTAGCGCAAGGAGGTCAACCTAACAGTGGGGAAACAAATCCCCAAAAATGGTGGCGCTACTTTTTTTATCATCAGTAAAATAAATACATGGACGAACATATCGACGAACATGCTGGCAGCGGCGACAACAACCACGGCGACAAAATGACAAGCAAGAAGAAGTTTTTACTCCTTCTTCCGATACTTATTATTATTGCCATAATTGCATTTGGAGTGTGGTTATATACCGGCTCCTTAACTCAAGCCAAGCAAAATATTTTCAAAAAAACATCGCTACCTGTGGCTATGGTAGGGAATCATTTTATTAGCGGTAAAGAGTTTGTTAACCGACTAGAGCTAGCCAAATCCTTATTACAGGGAGAGAAGAGTTTTGATGAAAACCAAGTTAAGAACCAGATCATTACTCAATTAGAAGAGAATCAAAAATTAGCAGCAGTCGCACAGGCTCATGGTGTTTCTGTTTCTGCGGATGCTGTTGATTCAGAGTACAAAGTATTTGTTCAAAATTTTGCTAAAGGAGATGACAAAAAATTTGAGGATACGTTAAATAAAACTTACAAACTAAGTCCCAGTGATTTTAAAGCAAAAGTGCTGCAACCAGATTTATTAACCACAGCCTTGACTGTGTGGTACAACAAGCAAGAGTCGTTGAATTCAGCAACCTTCAAAAAACAAAAAGGCATTCAGGCTAAGCTGGACGCCGGCACTCCTTTTAGTGATGTCGCAAAGGCACTTTCGGAAGATGAAACGACCAAGCAATTAGGGGGCGATACTGGTTTTGTAGCTAGCGCCGATTTATTGCCAGAGTTCGGTTCTGAATTAAAAGGGCTGAAATTAAACGATCAGAAGCAAATTATTAGCCGGTTTGGTATTCATACAGTCAAAGTCCTTGAAATAGACCCTGCCAATGCTTCTCGTTATCATTTAGCCCAAATTTTCGTCAAAGGAGCCGGATATGAAAAATGGTATGCCGATCAAGCGGCCAATATCAAAACTCGGAACTTTATAAAAATAGAGACTCCAAGCACTAGGCCTGCAGCAACGCGGTCAAATACTTCTGCTCCTGCTCAGTCCACCCCGCCTGATACTTCTGCAACACCACCAACCCCAGCTCCTGCAACAAAGTAAGTAACAAGGCGTTCGCGGGTATCGTATAGTGGTAGTACGAGACCTTCCCAAGGTTTAAGCACGGGTTCGATTCCCGTTACCCGCTCCACGAATGTGTTCACCACAAAGTGGTGGATACGTTCGTGGAGCACATAGACGGTGCCTAATGAGCGGAGCGAATGGCCAGGCCCGTTACCCGCTCCAGAGGTTGCTCCACTGCTTAACCTCCGCCTGCAAAGCCGGACGTCGGCCCAAGTAGTGTCGCACGGGGCTGCATAACAATATTTCATGGCTAGTAAAAAACCACCACAATCTAACCGCGACCTCGACTTCCTATTTGAGCTGGGAGCTTTTCGATTTATCGACCGATCGTGGCGACAATTCTACAACAAGGATTTAGCTAACAACACCGAGCACTCTTTCCGAGTAGCTTGGATTGCTTTACTAATTGCCAAACATGAAGGGGTCAAAGATACGGGCAAAGTAATGAAGATGGCATTAATGCATGACCTAGCTGAAAGCCGGACAGGGGATGCTCATCATATGTCCCGACACTACGTCAAGCGCGACGAAGATGGGGCCATGACTGACATTTTTGCCGACACCATTTTAGGCAAAGAGATGTTAGCTTTGTGGAAAGAATACGAAGAGCGGAAAAGCATGGAGTCAAAAATTGTCAAAGACGCTGACGGGATAGACGTAGATTTGGAATTAGCCGAGCAGGAGATTAACGGCAAACAAATGCGCGACCGTTACGCCGCCTATCGGAAATCAGCCGGGCATGATAAGTTCTTTACCAAAACAGCTCAGCGGATTTGGAAAACTATTCAAAAAACTGATCCGCACACTTGGTATCTGGGAACGATTCCGGGTAGGCAAGCGGCTAAGCCGGTGGGCAGGACAGCGAAAAAGGCGAAAGCAAAAAAGTAATACCGGGCCGGCTTAGCTCATCTGGTAGAGCAACGGTATCGTAAACCGTAGGTGGCCGGTTCAAGTCCGGCAGCCGGCTCCAAACCAATTTTTATAGACCCTGACAAATTACTCAAATGTCAATACCCCCTAAAATTGGCCAGTCTTGCCAAAACGGCCTTTTTTTGTTAATCTTTGTGCGCCCACAATAAAAATGACTGAAAATTCCCAACAAACTCCAGAACCACAGAAAACGCCGTCTCAACGGATGACTTTAGCTAAAACATTAGGCATTGCAGTAGAATTTGGTTTTATTGTAGCCCTTCCTCTATTGCTGTTTGTTTTTTTAGGGAAGTGGTTGGACCATAAGTATCACACCGTATTTATTGTTTACATCGGCATTACGCTGGCGTTGGCAGCAAGTACCCTCTGGTTTTATAAAAGAATTGTTGATTTAATGAATGATATGAAAAAATAGATATGCTTGCATTACCACCTTTAGCCGCAGAACCTATATTCAATATTGCCGGCTTCCCAGTCACTAATACATATATTAACTCCACACTAACCATGTTAGGTTTTGTGGTGTTTGCTTTGCTCATTCGAGCGATGGTGAAAAAGTATTACAGCACCGACAAAGCCCCTAAGGGAGCGCTGAACTTTTTTGAATCAATTTTAGAAGTGATGCTCGACTACGTAGATCGCGTTACTGGCAACCGCGAAAAATCTTTACGTTTTTTACCTTTAGTTGGTGCGCTATTCTTGTTTATAGTAGTGTCGAATTGGATTGGATTATTGCCCGGCATCGGCAGTATTGGCGTATATCAAATACACGAAGGGGCTCGCGAACTTATTCCACTGTTCCGACCAGCCAACACT
The DNA here is from genome assembly GCA_038230955.1 of Candidatus Doudnaibacteriota bacterium. Lineage (GTDB taxonomy): Bacteria > Patescibacteriota > Doudnabacteria > UBA920 > UBA920 > JBBRMG01. The sequence continues at coordinate 18,091 of JBBRMG010000003.1, forward strand.
GACCTCAACATGACTTTGTCCATGGCTGTGATGGTTGTGGTACTATCTCACATTATCGGCATTGCCGCCATCGGCTTTTTTAAGTACTTTAACAAATTTATTAAAGTGGCTGATTTATGGCACGCAGCAAAAAGTGGCAAGATTATCAATATGCTGACAGCGGTTGTTGAATTTTTCGTCGGCTTGATTGAGGTATCATCGGAAGTAGCCAAAATGTTGTCTTTGTCTTTACGGTTATTCGGCAATGTGTTCGCCGGTGAAGTGTTGCTTACTGCCATGGCCTCGATGCTAGCTTATATCCTGCCCTTACCGTTTATGGGCTTGGAACTGCTAGTGGGTCTTATTCAGGCGATGGTCTTTTCCATGCTGGCGTTAGTTTATCTAACTATTGCCACCACCGAGGTACATGGCCATGGCGACTTTGACGAGACCCACGACAAGAACCATTTAGAACCTACGCCGACAGCTTAGGAAATGAGAGCCAATCATCAATACCTTATAGGATTAAATTGATGCCCTGCTCTTGCTTCTTAATTAAATCACCGGAGCAAGTAAAAAAAGCCGGTGAAAAAAGGAATTACAATGGACGCAGAATCTACACGATTATTGGCCAAATCTATTGCCATTGCCGTTAGCGGTCTTGGCCCGGCTATTGGCGTAGGCTTAATTGGTAGCAAAGCCATGGAAGCAATTGGCCGCAACCCGGAAGCCACCGACAAACTGTTTGTACCGATGCTTCTTGGTATGGCCTTTGCCGAAGCTATTGCTATTTACGCTTTAGTTATTACCTTCATTCTATAGTCAAAATTTCGTATCGGTTGACGAGTGTTCGAGCCAAGCTATGAATTAGAAGTTTGGCTCGTTCACCTGGTAACAGATAACAATTAACGCATCAATATGGATTTTCCGTCATTATTTATACATATCGCTCAGGCTGCTGAGAATGCTGCACCAGCTAATCAAAGTGTTATCGGCTTATTTGGCTTAAACGGCAAATTATTTATTGCTCAGTTAGTCAACTTTGGTATTGTCTTTTTTGTCCTGTGGAAATGGGTCTTTAAACCGGTGGCAGCTGGCTTAGCCAAGCGTACTGAGAAAATTGAACAGTCTTTGGCTGAAGCGCAAAAAATTACTGACGACAAATTAACTTTCGAGACCTGGAAACAAGGCGAAATTAGCACAGTCCGTACAGAAGCTGCCGCTATTATTACTCAGGCCAAACAAGAAGCGGAAGCTGTGAAACTAAGCATCGCTGACAAAACGAAACAAGAACAAGAACGGATTATCAACCAAGCAAAAACTCAGATTGAGCAAGAAAAGCAAAATGCCCTACAGGAAATTAAGAGCGAGGTAGCGGATATGGTGGTCAAAGCAACTGAAACAATTATTGGGGAAAAGCTCGATCCAAAAAAGGACGAGGCTCTAATTAAGCAGGCATTAGAGAAAGCGAAGGCCAAATAATGAAATTTTCTACGCAGCAATACGTCGAAGCTTTGCATCAAACTTTTCACGAAACGAAGTCTTCTGACCATAGTAAAATAATTGCTAACTTTATTGAGGTCCTTAAAAGCAATGGAGACCTTCAGTACTATGAGAAAATTATTAACGCTTACGAAGACTACGATCGAAAACAGCGGGGGGTAAGACAAGTGGAACTGACTACCGCCCAAGAAATGAAGCCCGGCGCAAATATTGTTACTGAACTTAACGACCTTGTTGGGAAAGACATAGAGCTAAAGCAAAAGGTAGACGCGAGTCTCATTGGCGGACTAATGCTCAAAGTCGAGGACACTCTCATAGATGGCAGTGTCAAGCGCCAACTTTCCAACCTAAAAGATTCCCTCCAAGACTCCTAATTAATACACGTATATGATCCAAGCAGACCCAATTATCAAACAACTCAAAGACCAGATTTCCAAATTTACCGCCGATGTGACAGTCGAGCAGGTAGGCACGGTAATTGAAATTGGCGACGGGGTAGCTCGCATCGCCGGCCTTACCCAAGTCGCTAGTATGGAAATGCTCGACTTTGGCAATGACACCGTTGGTGTGGCCCTAAACCTAGAAGAAAACACTGTCGGTTCTATTATTCTAGGTGACTACGAACACATTAAGCAGGGCGACACTGTCCGCTCCACCGGCCGGATTTTATCTGTACCCGTCGGTGACGCCTTAATTGGCCGCGTGGTCAGTGCATTAGGTGTGCCAAAAGACGGCAAAGGGCCTATTAAGCAAGCGGCGTTCTATCCGATTGAAAAAATTGCTCCCGGCGTTATTACCCGTCAGTCCGTAAAACAACCCATGATGACCGGCATTAAAGCCATTGATGTTCTTATTCCAATTGGTCGCGGCCAGCGTGAATTGATTATTGGAGACCGCCAAACTGGTAAAACCGCTGTGGCTATTGACGCTATCATCAACCAAAAAGGGCAAGACATGATTTGTGTATACGTTGCCATTGGTCAAAAGGAAAGTAAGGTTGCAAAAATTGTGGCTGAACTGGAAGCCCATGGGGCGCTTGAATACACAATTGTCGTTTCTGCCGGTGCTAGTGAGCCAGCGTCTCTGTCATACATTGCTCCTTACTCCGGCTGTGCTATGGCCGAGTACTTCATGGATCAAGGCAAAGATGTACTGATTGTTTATGATGATTTATCCAAGCAAGCTGTGGCATATCGCGAAATTTCCTTAATTCTGCGTCGTCCTCCAGGACGCGAAGCTTACCCAGGTGATGTGTTCTATCTTCACTCTAGGTTACTCGAACGCGCCGCTAAACTTAACCCCGACTTCGGCGGCGGTAGCATTACCGCGTTGCCAATTATTGAAACCCAAGCTAACGACGTTTCTGCTTATATTCCAACCAATGTTATTTCTATTACAGACGGGCAGATTTTCCTGGAAAGCGATTTGTTCTTTAAAGGTGTGCGTCCAGCTTTAAATGTTGGTATTTCTGTATCTCGTGTCGGTTCCGCCGCTCAAACTAAAGCCATGAAAAAAGTGGCCGGCAAATTAAAGCTCGATTTGGCTCAGTTCCGTGAAATGGAAGCGTTTGCTCAGTTCGGTTCTGATTTAGATGAATCTACTCAGCGCCAATTGGAACTAGGACGCCGCTTAACTGAACTATTGAAACAGCCGCAGTACGGACCAGTAGCCATGGAAAAACAAGTGGCCATACTTTACGCCGTTAATAACGGCTACTTGAATGATGTTTCAGTAGAGCGGGTTAGCGAGTTTGAAACCAAGTTTTATGACTTCATGGATACATCGGGCAAAGATGTGTTGTCCGCTATCGCTACAACGAAAGAATTATCGGAAGATATTGAAGCTAACTTGAAAAGAGCGATTGAACAATTTAAACAAAGCTGGAGTTAAAACTTAAACCATGCCCGGAACCCAAGAATTAACCAGACGAATAACCTCAGTCAAAAGCACGCGCAAAGTGACGCGAGCTATGCAAATGGTATCCGCCGCCAAAATGCGCAAAAGTCAAAGTGCGACCATGTCTAGCCGGACTTATGCTCAATTGGCTTGGGAACTTATCCGGTCCCTGGGAGTGGATGGCGACACTGACATGCCTTTACTCCAATCATATCCTGAGGCGGCCAAAATTGGCATAGTGGTTGTCTCATCCAATCGTGGGCTTGTGGGAAGCTTTAACCAGAATCTCATTAACAAAGCACGAGAAGTAGAAACTGAAAACCCTGGGGCCACAATAGAGTTTGTAGTTATTGGACGAAAAGCCAAGGACTCTACCGCCCGCCTGAAGAAAACAATACTGGCAGAATTCCCCAAGCAAGATAGCGTAATTCCGGTCGAACAAGTTTACCCTTTAGCAAAACTGTTATCAACAGCCTACTCGACAGGGGAGTATAAAAAGATTGTCGTTATTTATAATCACTTTGTTTCCACTTTAGTCCAGACGCCGACTGTAAAACAATTATTTCCGTTAATCAATAACACGGAGCAGGGCCAAACAACTGGAGCTGAAACTAGCCAGACTAGAGAAGACACTCTGTATGAGCCCTCACCCCATGAAGTTCTTAACCACTTAATTCCGCGGATTATTGAGAGTCAGCTATATCAATCTATTTTAGAAAGTGATGCCTCAGAACATTCCGCCCGCATGGTCATGATGAAGAACGCGACCGAAGCAGCAGGGGATTTAATAGATGACCTCACTCTGACCTTTAACCAGTTACGCCAGAACAAAATTACAACAGAGCTTTCAGAAATTACAGCAGGTAGAATAGCCCTAGAGAAATAATTTACGAAATAATTAACTCATCCTTATGAAGCAAGCAACAGCAGAAAAAACTAGCAATGGAGCGGTGGCCCAAGTTATTGGTCCCGTGGTTGACGTTAAATTTGCCAGCAATAGCCCTGCCATTTACAACGCCCTGGAAATTACCCGCGACGACGGATCCATTTTGACTTTGGAAGTACAACAACAGTTGTCTGGTGGCATGGTGCGCACCATTGCCATGTCATCTACAGACGGATTAAAGCGCGGCACAGAAGCCCGCGATACCGGAGCTGCTATTTCCGTTCCTGTCGGTGAACAAACTCTCGGCCGCATGTTTAATGTGCTGGGCAAGGCCATCGACGGCAAAGAAGAGGCTAGTCGCGACCAACTCTTGCCAATTCATCGCAGCGCCCCAAATTTAACGGAACAGTCTACCAAGAATGAAATTCTAGAAACCGGGATTAAAGTTATCGACCTCATTTGCCCTATCCTAAAAGGTGGTAAGGTTGGTTTATTCGGTGGAGCCGGTGTAGGCAAAACTGTTATCATCCAAGAACTGATTAATAATATTGCAAAAGCCCATGGTGGCCTATCTGTATTTGCTGGTGTCGGTGAACGAACCCGTGAAGGCAACGACTTGTACCATGAAATGAAAGAGTCCGGTGTGCTTGATAAAATGACTATGGTATTTGGTCAGATGAATGAGCCGCCTGGAGCTCGCGCTCGCGTGGCGTTAACTGGTTTGTCCATGGCAGAAAACTTCCGCGACAAAAACAAAGCCGACATACTTTTTTTCATCGATAATATTTTCCGGTTCACTCAAGCCGGTAGCGAAGTCTCGGCGTTGCTCGGTCGTATTCCATCCGCTGTAGGTTACCAGCCGACATTGGCCACCGAAATGGGGAGCATGCAAGAACGCATTACATCGACCAAGGATGGCTCTATTACGTCCGTACAGGCTGTTTATGTCCCTGCTGATGACCTTACCGACCCCGCCCCGGCAACTACGTTCGCTCACTTGGACTCTACAGTTACGTTGTCCCGTGCTTTGTCCGAATTGGGTATCTATCCTGCAGTAGATCCTTTGGACTCAACCTCTACTATTTTAGACAAAAACATTGTAGGCGAAGAACACTATAACGTAGCTCGCGGCGTGCAAAAAACTTTGCAACGCTACCGCGACCTTCAAGATATTATCGCCATTTTGGGCATGGAAGAACTACCAGAAGAAGACAAACTTATTGTTGCCCGCGCTCGAAAAATTCAGCGCTTCCTGTCTCAACCATTCTCCGTAGCTGAAGTGTTTACCGGTTCTCCGGGTCAATATGTGCCTATCGCTGAGACCGTAAAAGGGTTTAAAATGATCCTTGATGGCGAACTAGACCATCTCCAAGAGCAAGCATTCTACATGAAAGGTACGATTGACCAAGTAAAATAATGACAAAGCTCCAAGTACAACTTGTTACGCCGGAACGGACAGTTCTCAGTACAGAACTAGACAGTTTATCGTGCCCAACAACTACAGGACAAATTACTATCCTGCCGGGCCATCTTCCATTAGTCTCAAACTTAGCAGTAGGGGAGTTAATCGCCAAGAACCAAGGGGAAGAACATAACATTCACGTCGCCGGCGGATTTGTGCAAATACAACCAGATAACAAAATTATTATTTTGGCTGATGCTGCCGAACATTTTTATGAAATTGATGAGCAGCAAGTAGAAGCAGCGATAAAACGTGCCAAAGAAACTATGGCCCAGGCATCGCTAGCAGATGAAGAGTATGCTATGGCAGCAATGAGTTTGGAACGTAGCCTCAGTCGTTTACATATTGCCCGCAAGCATGCACATCGTCGAACATCTGCCATTACCGGTCAGGGAGTATTGCAACAATAAGTTTAAATGAAAATAAAATACAATCCAATTAGTCCATTAGAAAAACTTGGTGCCAAAGTTTACTTAGCACTGACTGAAAAGTATCCCCAAACTTTTTATGTAGGCGGTATGGTCCGAGACCTCTTGCTCGCTAGACCAGTTGTCGATATTGACATGACAACAGCTGCTCGCCCCGAAGAAATTGTCCGTCTGCTAGAACAAGCAGAGATTAGTTACGATGCGGAATACGCCCGCTTTGGCGTAATAGCAGCTTACAAAGACGCCAGTAAAATTGAAATCACCACTCTCAGAGAAGACCTCCCAAGCACGGATAGATACGCAGATGTTAGATTTATTACAGATCCGGAAACAGACAGCCGGCGGCGAGATTTTACTCTAAACTCGCTCTACTTAAATGGCGCCAGCGGAGAAGTACTTGATTTCCATAACGGGTTAGGGGATATTGAACATAAACTTATTCGGGCTGTAGGAAACCCTGTCATACGATTTACCGAAGATCCGTTACGAATGATTCGCGCCATGCGATTTGCATCTCTGCTAAATTTTACAATTGAACCTACGACAAATGAAGCAATACAAAAATGTGCACATTTAATTACTGCGCTCACTGAATCGAAAATAAAAAAAGAAATAAACAAAATTTCAGACACGCAAACACGAAAACAATTACAAAAACTTATCAACAGTTTAGCTTGACAGTGTGTTTACAAATATCTTATACTTTATGTAGTTCATTTTAGATACAACGCGCTCTACAAAGAAACGAAAAATCAACTAGAAAAACAGAACGCACTTAAATTCTTATCTACTAACTCGTGACATTAGTTGCGAGGGTAGAAAATTAAGAAGCACATCAAAATTCAATGTGCTTCAGGGAGACTAGCCACAATGGCAGCAAAAAAGAAAGCCGCTAAAAAGCGCACAGTTCGCCGAGCAGCCCCTAAGAAGGCCGCTAAAAAGCGCACAGTTCGCAAAGCAGCCCCTAAGAAGGCCGCTAAAAAGCGCCCAGCAAAAAAGGCCGCTAAAAAGCGTCGCCGTTAAGCTAGAACTTTTAGTTCAAGCGACATGACCACCTCAAAATAGAGGTGGTTTTGTTTTAGTGTAAAAAATAGCGGTGCTCACATTATAAATGCAAGCACCGCAGCAAATACTAACTGTTTATTTTATATTGAACACGTGATCCAAACTTTTTGTGCCAGTTCCTTAAGAGGAACTAAGGCATCGCCAATGATTGGTTTCTGTCCCCATGGCTGAATTTCCACAACATACTTATTTTGATAGAACAAGCACATGAAAAACTCATCATCCAGTCCGACAAGAATCGCTTCATCAAAATCATTAACTCCAAGGAAATATGATGTGCAGATTGTGTCATTATTTAACAACTTCACAAGTCTGTACTTTTCCATTTCGGGAAACAGTTTTTTTGCCTGGTTGATAACCCAGCGGTCATCTGTCTTGCTAACGATGTTCGATTTTTGCGACCATAGTCTCCTGACAACTTCATCCAGAAATTCCCGATCGGTCATTGTTTTATCGCCGGCAATTGGGTAATTCACTGGTTTATCACTAACGACTGGGCGTTTTCTCACAGACAGAATTACAACCGCAACATAAACGACAAAAGCTACGACCCAAACTAATACATACGGGGCATAAGCACCTTCAAAAAATCTCATGTCATTTCACCTCTTTTGATAGATTTATATTCTATAATACTAGTTTAGGGTGGGGGGTGTCAATCGACCCGAAGGACTTGATTTTTATGCCAAAGTTTGGTATATTTACGAAGTCAATTTTTTTGACCTCGTCGCGGGGTAGAGCAACTGGCAGCTCGCAAGGCTCAATCTCGAGTAAGTTCTTTTTATGAATATCGTCAAAAGTATTCATAGCGTTCGGTAGCACATTGTCTTTGGTCGAATCTGACAAACGTCAGAGGAAGCCGAAGTCTGCTAACTACCGAGAAGCGTTTGAACTTATCTCACAATGGGCTGCGCCAGGGGTAACCTTGGTGTGAATTCTATCAAATTCGGGGAAACCTCCAGCAGTGGTAATCCCGAGCCAAGCTCCAAATTTGGAGAAGGTGTAGAGACTTAATGGTAGACACCCTAACGCATTTTGCAAGGGTGAAGAGAAAGTCCAGACCACAAATTCGTATATAACGAAGCAGTTAAAGCTGTAGTGGTATGCATAACCTTGAGGTTCCGGGTTCGAATCCCGGCCCCGCAACCAAGCTAGTGCTGATTTAATTTTAGTGATAACAAATAAGCACTGACTCGGTTAATGTGACGAGCCGGCGTAGCTCAGTTGGTTAGAGCGGAGGACTCATAAGCCTCAGGTCGTTGGTTCAATTCCAACCGCCGGTACCAAATGTTGGAATAAGAATATACTAGCTCTTTAAAAAATATGCCTATTCACAAAACAGTAAATTCTTCATTCTTTCTAACATGGAGCAAGCCGATGGCTTATGTTTTAGGTTATTTTGCTGCCGATGGGTGCATGTTGAAAAACAAAAGAGGAGCCCACTTTATAGAGTTTACTTCTATAGACATAGAGCTTTTGCTTTCAATACAAAATGCAATCGGGTCAAACCATAGTATTTCTGTTAGAAATCGATTTACTTTTAACCAAAATATTGCTTATCGCTTGCAAATAGGAAGCAAGCAAATATTTAACGACTTAAGCAACTTAGGCTTCACGTCAGCAAAAAGCAATTCCTTACAATTCCCTTCAGTGCCGATGCCCTATTTTAGTCATTTTACTAGAGGTTATTTTGATGGCGATGGACATGTATCAATTATCAAACGCTTGAATCGACCATCGAGTGTAATACAGTCTGGTTTCACTTCCGGCAGTCAAAAGTTTCTTACTCAATTGCACACGGACTTAAAAAAATATGCTAGAATCAAGGGTGGTTCGTTCTGTTACCGTAAAGGTTACAGATTGAATTTCTCTATAAAAGATTCACTCCTATTGTATAAATACATCTATAAAGATAGTGACAATTTATTTCTTGCGAGAAAACGTTTAGCATTCGAAAGATACTACAACGTTTAATGCACATGGACTGGTAGCTCAGTTGGTTAGAGCATCCGCTTGTCACGCGGAAGGTCGCGGGTTCGAGTCCCGTTCAGTCCGCCAAACAAATTCACCTCATTTCATGGGGTGTTTTTGTTTGAGGATAGAGGATGAGTTTTAGGCCTAGCTAGAGAAATGCAGTGCTGAATGGGACGGGGCAAATGTGGTAAAATATAAAAGATAGGATTTTTGCCTCCCATGAGTATTTATTAAAATGCCAGAAAAATTCAAACCGACACCTGAGGAGCTAGGAATAAAGGAAAATCTCGCCGAAAACGAGAAGTCTTTTGATGTTGTGGAATTAAATACAGAAACAAGTATTGAAGTAAGTAAGAAAGATAAAAAACCCATTGGTTACTGGACGGATGTTTCAGAGGAAGAATTAATTAAAGAAATAGAATCCCGAGGCTTAGATCCAAAGAATTTGCCTAGTACGTCAATCTTAAACGAAGTTAACTCTAGCCTAGTTGGGGGTCTTAATAAGAGATACGGTAGTCTGACCAAAGCAAGAAAAGCTTTAGGAGGAAAAGTTATAAAGCTTGAACCAGGTTATTGGAAGAACATGTCCGAAGAGGAACTTATCGATGAAATGAAATCTCGCGGTCTAGATCCGAAAAATTTACCCTCGCAAGCTGAGATGAATGTGCATAATGGAGATTTACTCGGAGGTCTCACGAAACGTTATGGCACTGTTAATAAAGCAAGGTTGGCCCTGGGTAGTGAGATTATTCAAAGGGCACGAGGTTATTGGAATAACCTCTCGGAGGAGGGTATGATTCAGGAAATTAAATCACGGGGTTTAGATCCTAAAGATTTACCCAAAACAAGCATTCTTGAAGAAAATTATTCCGACTTACTTAGTGGCCTAATAATACGCTTTGGTAAGTTGAACGATGCTCGTGAAGCTTTAGGAGGTCGGATCATTAATAAAGCCCCAGGTTATTGGAAGAATATGTCCGAAGAAGACCTTATAGCAGACATTAAAGCTAGAGGTTTGGATACTAAAAATTTGCCACTTTGGCCTGAATTAGCAAAAGACCACCCAGATTTAGCCTATGGGCTATCAAGTAAGTTTGGCGGAATGACTAACGCCAGAGAGAAACTAGGTGGAATACTCAAGATAAAGCCTAAAGGTTATTGGCAAAATATTTCTTTAGAAGATTTGGTTCAAGAAATACAGTCACGGGGACTTGACCCCAAAGATTTACCTTCAGGAGATACTCTCCGAAATGATAACCCCGATTTAATGGGTGGTTTACAAAGTCGCTTTGGAAGTTTTAATAGGGCTCGTGAAGCTCTTGGAAGTGAAATTACTCAAAGATCACAAGGTTATTGGAAGAATCTTTCCGAAGAAGACCTTATAACATACATTAAATCTAGAGGTCTTGATCCTAAGAATCTCCCGACTTATTTAGACTTAAAAAACCATAAAGGTTTGCTTCAAGGATTACAAAAACGATTTGGTAGCTTGCAGGAGGCTCGTATAAAGCTAGGTGGCGAACCTTTGCTATGGCTACCAGGTCATTGGAGGAATATCTCTATAGAGGATCTCAAGGCCCATATTAAAAAGAAAGGATTTGATCCTGAAAATTTACCAAGTAATTTAGCGAAAGAAAACCCAGCTCTTACTCATATTTTAAGAACTCGATTCGGAGATATGGCCTCTGCAAGAATAGAATTAGGGGGAGAAAAAGTAAAAAGACCGCGCGGTTATTGGAAAAATCTGTCAATCGAAAATCTTATACAGGAAATCGAATCGCGTGGCTTAGACCCAAAAAATTTGCCAGGCACTCATGAATTAGATTCAGATTTAGCAGTAGGGCTAGCGCAACGCTATGGGAGTTTTACCGAGGCTAGGACAGCCGTGGGTGGCGAAGTATTAAAAAGGCGTGGAGGATACTGGAAATCTATTAACGAAGAAAAATTAAAGCTAGAGATATTAGAAAGGGGCTTAGATCCACATAACCTCCCTTCTTATAAAATACTTCGAGATACTCACTCCGATTTAGTGGCTGGGCTTACCCAGCGTTATGGTAGTTTTCCTCGTGCCAGAGAAATGCTTGGTGGGAGGAAATTGAAGAATGAAGCAGGTTATTGGAACAATATTTCTGAAGAGGAACTGGAAAAAGAAATTCGAGGGCGTGGTTTGGACCCTAAAAATCTTCCAGCCACAGAAGAATTTCAGATTAAGCACTCCGGATTACTAGCAGGGCTTAGGCAACGGTTTGGTACTCTAAATGAAGCAAGGGAAGCGCTAGGAGGAGTGGTCTCCGCAACATATTCTAAAAATCGTGTCGATAGGATCATGGGGCATTTGCAGGAGAAAGTAGTAGAAGTAGCTAAAGGCGAAACTGTTGAAGCTAAAGAAATTCAAGATCTGATTAATATCTTTGGTAATGCAAATTGTCTTGATATATTATATAAATTTCATCCCGAATATCACAAATTACCAACAGGCAGAGTAAAAAGCATACTGGCAGATTATTTAGGAGAATTTTTATCAAGTTCAATTCCACTAAATTTGGAAAGTATACCTAATAGGGGTTTGGAATTACTTGAGAATCATACTTTTCAAGATAGCTTGATTGAAATAATCAAGAATGATGCGTTAAGTTCTTTTAATAAAAAGAAAAAAACTGATTTTTCGGCGAGTCCTCAATTAATAATGACTGAGTATTTAGATAATCTTAGAAACATAGGCATTAAATATAATAATACGGATCTATCCTCGGTAATTCAGACAGTAGAGTCATATTATGATTCTCTCTACGAATTAAGCAAGCCAGAAAATATTGTGGATTTCGTTGATCAAGGGAGGCGATTTCCTGAATTTTATCAGCAAATCAATATTAAAGAAATCGCTGACAAAAAGAAAATTTTGTTGGCAGATGAAATGGGTGTGGGGAAAAGTGCTTCAGCGATATTAGCTAAAGAGTATATGAATGTTAGGCAAGCCCTAATTGTTGCGCCTAATAATGTGATAGAAACTTGGCGCAACTATTTATTAGACAAGATTGGCGAAGATGGAAAGCAAATAGGATATTTTAAAGAAGGCAATGCCCCTAAGGTTTTAATTGTAAACAATTTGAATAGCTTAGAAGATAAAGATCGGAACGATTATGAGTATATTCTAATTTCTCAGGAAAAATTAAATAAAAAATACACTCAAAAATTGAGTTCGCTAGATTATGAAATGCTTATTGTGGATGAAGTGCACAAGCTAAAAAACATTAGTTCAGGTATCCGCTCCACACATTTATTAGATTTGGCTAGTAAAATCGAAGGTAAAGATAAATACCTAGCTTTACTATCGGGTACGCCAATACCAAATAAAGTTGAGGATATTGCAATTACTCTCAAGTTACTGTATCCAGAAGAGTTTGAACATATGCCAAATAAAACTCTCGTAAAGAGAATCATTCATAGCGATTCCATTGATTTGCGTACTAAATTGCTCCCAAGAATGGAAATGAAAAAATTAGCAGAAAGCGTCGAAATGCCGTCACTGGAAGAAAATATTATCAGTCCGGAGCTGTCAGAGATTGAGCAATCTATCTATGAAATGTTACTGGAAGAAGATGAGATAGAGTCAACTGAAAAAATTAGAATTTTACGTCAGTTTTTACTTAACCCCGAATTATTAGACGCTACCCCAAATATTGAAAGTTCCAAGAGAACTGCTGTAGGTGAATCATTGCGAAAAACTTTTGAAGAAAAAGATAAAGTAGTCATGTTTGTGAATGGTTATATTTCAAATGTGATCAAGGGGGAGAAAAATATTATCCATCAGCTAAATCTTCCTCTGGATGTAGACGTGAGAGTTATTCACGGGAATATTAGCATTACCGAAAGGGCAGCTATCCAAAAAGAGCTAAAGGACTCTGAAAATAAAATTTTGCTTTTGGTTAGCGGGCAAACTGCAGACGTTGGAGTTGATTTCTCTGGGGGACAAAGCGTTTATTTCTATAACGAGCCCTGGACTCGGTATGAGCAAAAACAAGAGCTTGGTAGAGTCTATCGCCCAGGTTTAAGTGAAGATTTAGAAAGTAAAACCTTCATTACTAAAAATACTATTGAGGAAGGCATTCATTTGTATATTCAAGCAAAAGAACAGGCTATTGAGAAGTTACTCCGAGGATTACCAAGGTCTGAGATCGAGAATCGATTACTAGATGAAAGTGAAAAACAGACTGATCCAAATCTAGAAGTCAACCCAGAATTGGCTCGATATTATTTTTCCGATTGGGATAAAATGGCTAAGATTTTTGCACATATTAAAGAAATTGGTCAAGAAAACTTTATGCAGTTCTTGGCCGATTTCGGCAAAGATTATGCCAGTTGTTATTTAAATTTAGGCAGTCGCAGTTACCATGCAAATGCTAATAGAGTTTCTGGAACAATAATAGACGAGCTTGCAAAAAAATCTCAGCAGAATCCAGAAGACCTTCTCATCCTAGATATTGCTTCAGGACCAGAAATGCTAAAGAAACATATACCGACTCAATATCAAAGTAAAATTACGAGCATGGATGTTAATAAGGAACATTTTAAGGGCGAAGGTGATGATAGAGTTGTTGGTAGTTTCCAAAAACTACCATTTGCCGATCGATCGGTAGATTATGCTAACTTTGCTTTGGCGTTGCATTATACCCAATTTATCCCAAGCAGAAATAATTATGAAAGATTAGAAACTCTTCTAGAACTCAATAGAGTTTTGAAAATCGGCGGGAAGGCAGTCCTGAATATGATTTATAGCATAGATTTTAAGGACGGAAATAAGTTGCGGAATTCCTTGGAGGCAATTGGCTTAAAAATCAAAGATGAATACAGCGGCGAGGTACAGGTTGGTAAAAATTATAAATCAAAGATTTTAACATTAGAGAAAACCGAACACCTTAACGAATCGTTAGAAGACATGGTCGATAAAATCGGTAAAGATGATTTAGATGGATTGAAGTTCGTTGGCAATAAATCAAGTGTCAGGGATACGAGGAAAATTATCGAACAGTTTGAATTAGGTGGTAAGCAATTTAAGATTGATTTTAATGAAGAAGATAAGCAAGTGCTGGCTGAAGAACAAGAAATCACTCGACAAGGCGAAACTCTAAAACTTCAATATGGCAGTATCCAGGATATCAATAAAGAAGATATCATTTCTAATGGATTTACTCGAATTTTAATTAAAGATAAGTACATATTATTTAAAAAACTTGAAAAAGGCACTGGGGTTGTAGTAATTAAATAGAAAATTCTAAGGATTGCGATTGCAAAATAGTCCTACCTTCCTCTAAACACCTCGCCATAAATTCCCCACATGTAGTAATCCACAGGTAAGTGCCTGTCAGGGTATGCTATACTAATTGAGGCAGTAAGCCACTTATAATCTATATAAGTTTCAAGAACAAGGCTTCTAGAGGGCCTTGTTTTTGGTTTGCGGAAAAGCCGCGCTCAGGCAATTTTGAGGTGGCTTTTGGGTCTGCAAATTGGTATACTACATCTATATGAATACCGTTTTATATATCATATTAGCTTTGTTAGCCTTGGGCTTTGCAGTATTACTTTATATACTCCTGGACTTAAAACGAAGCGCCGCAAAACCCCAAGACAACGAGTCGCTCCAAGTCATGATGGAGTGGATGAAAGACATCAAGGCTGGGACCGAAGCTACTCGCGTTGGTATGCAGGCCAGTATTAATGATACCAACAAGCAAATTAACGACCGACTGACGGAAGCCGCAAAAGTCATTGGTGGATTGCAAGGCAAGCTTGGGGAGATGTCTCAAATTGGCCCCGACATCCGCCGCTTGTCGGAAGTATTAGCATCACCAAAAGCCCGAGGTAATTTTGGGGAAGAGATGCTCGAAAACATGTTAGCCCAAGTTTTGAATAAGACAGCCTATCAATCTCAATACAAATTTAAAAATGGCGAGATTGTGGATATGGCCGTGTTTGTCGGGGACAAGATTTTATCTATAGACAGCAAATTTTCGATGGAGAACTTCCGTCTATATAAAGAAGCCAAGGAAGACGAAGCAGCCGAGAATTTAAAAAAAGCATTTTTGCGCGACATTCGCAAACGGATTGATGAAATCCATAAAAAGTATATTTTACCCCAGGAGCGAACTTTTGACTTTGCATTAATGTATATTCCCAGCGAAGGTGTATTTCATGAGGCATTGGAAGATTCCGCCACCATCGAATACGCCCGTAACAAAAAAGTTTATTTAGTCAGCCCCAATACGCTGTACCATCATTTGCAAATTATTTTAATCGCACTAAGGGGACAGCAAGTCAATGTGGTTGCGGAGAAGTTACTTCACATGGTCAGCGGTATTAAACAAGAGAGTGACAAGTTTGGCCGCAATCTTGGAGTACTATCGAATCATATCAAAAACGCTAGCAACACAATGGGCACAGTCAGCAATGATTTTAGCAAATTAGAAAGCAGTATTAGCAACGCTGCAACATTACAAATGGAAGAAGTAGAATTAAGCGAACAGCAGTTACTTGAAGCTAAGAAATTAATAGAGTAAAATATGTCAATTAGAAACCCAGATCAGCGCGTCGGCGTATTCGTCGATGTGCAAAACCTTTACTACTCAGCGCGCAATATTTATAACTCTCGCGTCAATTTTAACGAAGTCTTGCAAGCCGCAGTAGCCGGGCGGAAACTTATTCGAGCCATCGCCTATGTGGTCAAAGCTGATATGCCCGAGGAACAAAGCTTTTTTGATGCTTTGGAAAAAGCTGGCTTTGAAGTCAAAGCAAAGGACTTGCAGACATTCGCCGGTGGTCACCAGAAAGGTGACTGGGATGTCGGCATTGCTATGGATATTATCAAACAGATGAACAAATTAGATGTCGTTGTTCTAGCCAGTGGCGACGGAGACTTTATTCCACTGCATGAGTATCTTCAAATGACCGGTCAGCTCACGGAGACTATTGCTTTTGGCAAGTCTTGTAGCGGCAAAGTGAAAGAATTAACAGATCATTTTATTGATTTAGACGAAAATCCTAAAGCATTTTTGATGCCAATTAAAGGTGCTGGGCGACAAACCGTTCCATCGACTAGTCGAGGTCGCTCCGACAGTACCAGCCGCCCTGCTTCTGCTAGTCGTGATTCTTCCGACACAGCCACCAAGCGAACCAATACATACTTATAACATGCGCGTAGTTTTAGATACAAATGTTTTAATTGACGGCTTTAAAGACGACAATTCGTACGAAAAACGAATTATTGATGAAGTTATTGCTGGTAATATTGAAGCCTATGCCAACCGGCAAACCATGCAAGAAAATCGACTCATTTTAAGCCAAATTATTGAAAGTCCGGAGTACGTAGACCAGATGAATGACTTTTTTAGCCAGCTTAATTATGTCGTGAACCGGCGGCAGATTAATATTGTTCGCGACCCCGAAGACAACAAAATTTTGGAAAGCGCGGTGGAAGCCGATGCAGCATACTTAATTACTCGGGACAACGATCTATTACGCATTGAGTCATATGACAAAATAAAAATTGTGAACCCCAGTGAATTTTGGGTGAAGTACAAAGACGATGGCGAAGATACTTGGAAACAATGGGCTGGGTTTATTCGCAGCCAATAACTTTTATATAAAACATGGCCGCTCCGCTCGATAGTTTGAATAAACAACAACTCCAGGCCGTCACTCATACAGACGGACCACTGCTTATTATCGCCGGGGCGGGCACTGGTAAAACCACTGTGGTGGTCAATCGCATAGCGCATCTCATTGAACAAGGTTTAGCTAAGCCTGAGGAAATTTTAGCCCTGACATTTACCGATAAAGCCGCGAGTGAGATGGAAGAACGCCTAGATATACTACTGCCGCTAGGCAATTATGATTTATGGATTTCCACCTTTCATAGTTTTTGCGAACGCATTTTAAAGCAACACGCCCTCGACATTGGCATTCCTAACGACTTTAAACTTTTAAATGACGTCCGCCAATGGGTCTTAGTGTTTAATAATTTCGATAAATTTAATTTAAATTATTACCGCCCACTAGGCAGTCCCAATAAATTTATTAGCGCTTTAGTCAAACACTTTTCCAAGTGCAAGGATGAAATGATCACGCCAGAGCAATATCTGAAATACGCTAACGATATGCGAGCGCAGTTCAATGGCAATAAACAGGGGGGCAAGGACACAGAAAATGATATTGTTGAAATCAATCGAATTGAGGAAATAGCAAAAGCTTATGAAACATACCAACAACTCCTTCTCGACAACGAATATTTGGATTTTGGCGATTTAATCAACTACACCATGCGGCTATTTGAACAAAGGCCGAATATTCTAAAGTATTACCAAAAACATTTTAAATTTATTATGGTGGATGAATTCCAAGACACCAACTTTGCCCAGTATCAATTAGTAAAAATGCTAGCCGGTTGCACCGATAAAACCAATGCGCACAATATAGTAGTAGTGGGGGACGACGACCAATCTATTTACAAATTCCGTGGAGCATCGGTGTCTAACATTTTAAAGTTTAAAAAAGAATTTAACAATGTAAAGGAAGTAACCTTAATTGAAAATTACCGCAGCAGTCAAAACATTCTCGATTTAGCCTATGAATTTATTCAAGCCAATAATCCCGACCGACTAGAGCCCGAGCTAGGTATAAATAAAAAGCTGCACAGTAACCTGAAAGACGAGGGAGTTATTCGGGTTTTGGAAGGTAAAGACTTAAGCGAAGAACTTGATTTGGTGGTGAAAAAAGCCCAGGAGCTCAGAAAAACAGACATCGGATCAACTTGGAATGATTTTGCTATTCTTATCCGCGCTAACTCAGCGGCTGACTCATTACTGCCAAGACTTGAATCTGCCGGAATTACTTACAGTTTTGTGTCCAACCGTGGATTATACAAAAAGCCTCTAATTTACGACATTATTTCATACATGCGCCTATTGGATAATTATCACTCATCCGATGCACTTTTTAGAACTATGCGCTTACCAAAGTTTGCACTATCCACTCGCGACATGGCCGCCGTTACTCAAGCCACATACAAAAAAACTTGGTCCCTTTATGATGCGTTGGTAAACATTCGCGAAATTGCAAATCTTTCTGACGATAGCTACACAAAAGCCGAGAGCTTAATTGAACAACTACATAAGCACAGTGAACTAGCGAGTGAGCGCTCTATTATTGAGTTATTTGTTACTATCATTGATGACCTAGGCATACCTGAGGGGTTACAAACTGACACGCTACAAAATTTCCAAAACCGGGATATGCTGGATCAATTCTACAAACGAATTGAAGATTTTGAAGACCAAAACGACGACAAAACTTTGCGCAATTTTATTCATACTCTGGACTTAGAAATGTTGGCGGGCGACGAGGGGCCTATTAAATTTGATCCGGAATTAGGGCCGGAGAGTCTAAGAATAATGACCATTCATTCAGCCAAAGGACTGGAATTCAAATACGTCTTCATTTTAAATATGGTTGACCAACGTTTTCCCACTCGTGCCCACAAAGACTCAATAGAAATTCCAGAGCCCCTAATTCAAGACATTCTGCCGCAAGGAGATTTTCACATGCAAGAAGAGCGCCGGCTGTTTTATGTTGGATTAACCCGAGCCAAGTCCCACATCTATTTATCGTGGGCTCAAGATTATGGCGGAGCCAAAACCAAAAAACCATCATCTTTTTTGGTAGAAACAAAGCTAGTGCCGAGCGATAAAATTAGTCGAGCCACGGGCAAAGTGGTATTTACTCGAGAGCCGGCCAATAAAAACGCCGTGTACAAACATTTGCCCACGGAATTTTCTTTTACCGATATTTCATTATTTAAAAACTGCCCGTTAGAATACAAATATCGCTCTTACTTAAAACTACCAATGCCCGGTAGCGGTCAGCTAAGCTTTGGAAAAACCATTCACAAAGTATTGCAATTATTTGCTGAGCAATATCAGGTAAGCCCAAACTTACCATTTGCTGTGATTGAACAATTATACGAAAGCCACTGGATTGATGAATGGTATGCAACCAAGCCAATCAAAGAAAAATACCGCGGCATGGGGCAAGAAATGATCCGCTGTTTTTACGATGACACACTAAAAACCAAACCCAATATTAAATATATTGAAACTAGTTTCCGGTTGCCATTAGGGGAGTTCTGGTTTAAAGGTAAGGCAGATAGAGCAGACTCTACATTGGAAGGACTTCAAGTGATTGACTACAAAACAGGGGAAGTGCCCAAAATAAAAAGCGGCGTGGATCAGTTACGCATTTATCAATGGGCGGCTGAAGAAGCTTGGCATGAAAAAGTTAACCATCTTGAGTATTGGTATCTCAAAGAAAATCACCGCGCAGAAGTAAAACTAGCCAGTCCGGAAGAAATCGAATCTTTAAAATTAAACCTGCTTGCGACAATTGAAGAAATCCGCCATGCCATTGAATTCGACGAATTCGCAATAATTCATGAAAAAACGAAACAACATAGCTGTAAATATGTAGATTTACTTTAAACTTCAAACTTTACCCAGAGGGGTCTGTGGTCTGACACATCTATGTCTTGCTCCACCCCGAAATCGATGAGTTTAACGTCGCGAGTATAAATGCCGTCTAAATTCATATGGCCCAGCGGCGATACATGTGTGTAACCACGATGGTTAGACGCAACTTCATAGCCCCGATCCAACAAATGCTTACGCACCAACCGACGCTGATTAGAATAAGACACGGGAATACCTCTAGCCGCCCATTTTAGCGGTGCAGTGTTCAAATCACCGGCAAAGATAATCGCATCGACCGGTGTTTTTTCCAGTGCTTCCAAGGCAGGAGAAATTTGAGTAATCCGATCCTCAGCACTAAGCGGCATGTCCAAATGAATATTGCAAACTCGTATCACTTTGCCAGCAAGCTCCAAATCTACATACAAAGCAATACGGGATCTTTCCCGAAACATCAGCTTATACTTTGGCAGTGCGACGACCTTATACGTTTTTATTGGGAGGCGGCTTAAAATAGCCAGTCCATGCGTCCCTTTTTGCTTTCGTATTTGAGCTGGTGCATAAACGCAATGGTAGCCCAAACTCGCTGCCAGTTTCTCAGCGCGTGATTTTATTTCAACGACGTGATCTTCAACTTCTTGCAGAAGTATGATATCAGCCTTACTCAAATTTTCATTTTGCTCAAATATCGCTTGAATCAGCTCTGTTTTTTTGCCAAAATGAACATTATACGATACCAGGGTCAATGGCAATGTGGGATTTATTATGTTTTCAGGGAAGACTGTCAGTTTTGGACGTGAAAGGTCGATTGATAAATTTTCCATAGACTTAATTATATTGTACTATGGAATATATGCAAACCTCCTTATTCGGCTCCGAAACCAAGCCATCATCAAAAAAAACTCCTACTAGAAAGAGGGGGGTCGTAAAAAAACGCACCACTGTACCTAAACTTATGGCAACTGAACCTATGGTGGCAGATTCCCCTAAAGACCCCATTGGCATTAACGACGAACTAGAGAAAATCCTCGGCGTTGGTGAATATTTGGATTATATTAACCACATTCTCAAAGTTACTGAAGATGTAAAAGTGCAAGGCGAAATCTCTCGTCTCAGTCCTCATCCTACTGGTGTCTATATGACCCTAAAAGATAAGGATGGCGAGGGCGTACTGGACTGTTACATCAATCCCTACACTTTCCAAGGCCTTGGCATACAACTGGAAGAAGGAATGGAAGTAAAACTGACCGGCACGCCCGGAATATTTAAACGGCGTAGTCAGCTATCATTCAAAGTAGAAAACGTCGAGCTCACTGGCGAGGGAAGTTTAAAAAAAGCTTATGAATTACTTAAGGCTAAATTAGAGCAAGAAGGTTTATTTGACCGAAAACGAGAATTACCAGAATTCATTCACTCTATTGGTGTCATAACTTCTAAAACTGGTGCTGTCATAGATGATTTCCGTCACAACCTTGAAAAACGAGGATTCAAACTATACTTCAAAGATTGCCGGGTAGAGGGTGCTCAGTCAGTCAGTCAAATCAGCGCGGCTATAAAAAACTTTAACATCAATTATCCTGATTTGGATTGCTTGGTAGTCATGCGGGGCGGCGGCAGTCTGGAAGACATGCAAGCTTTTAATAACGAGGGGATAGTGAAAGAAGTTTTCGCTTCGCGCATACCAGTAATAGCTGCTATTGGCCATGACCGCGATGTGCCCCTAGCGTGCCTAGCCGCTGATAAGTTTACCTCAACACCCACGGCAGCAGCGGTCTTAATTAATTCTTCTTGGGCGCGATTGCAAACTGAATTACCAGAACTCCAAAACAGTTTAACTCAACAGTTTGAAAATGCTTTGCATTCTCAGCGCAATCGCCTCGCCAACATAACGCACAAACTGACTGGGAGTTTCAATGCCATATTCCAAAGGTTTCGTTATTTATCAGAAAAAATCTTACGCGGGGCCGGGCAAGTAGAAACAGGGGTGATAGAAATCAAGCAACGGGCGATATCGACACTCAACCACTCCCTAGTAGCGTTAGAAAGACAGCTGCAAAAATATGGGGAGCAGGTAGTCAGTGCCGGAAAATTGCTGGCTACCGCCAATCCGGAGCGCAATCTAAAACTGGGCTACTCCTTAGCTTACAATAGCGCCGGTAAAATTATTAGATCGGCCAGTAGTGTGGCAAAAGGGTCACATATTAAGGTACAATTACACAAAGGCAGTATGGACGCGGAAATTATTAATATTGAACAATAATGGGAAAAGAATCACAAGAACCAACTATTAAAGACTCTCTCAAAAAGCTCGAAAATATTGCTAGTTGGTTCGACGAACAGGAAGAAGTAGATGTGGAACAAGGGCTTCTAAAGGTCAAACAGGGGACGGTCTTAATTAAAGAATTAAAGGCCAAGCTGAAAGAAGTAGAAAATGAATTTGAGGAAATAAAAAAAGGTTTGGAGGATTAACCCACTTTGTGGTATAGTTTAAAGTAATGATGCTGGAAAAATCCCGATCTCATGTTGCAATCTTGAGTATTGGCACAATTCTCTGTGCTTTCTCTTTAGCCAGCATTATTAAATTTACTGATCCCTATAAAGTGGGGGCCGGGGCACATGCTTTGCTGTACATTACATTGTTTCTTTTTGGGTTAGGGTTGTTTACTACCCTAGGCATTGTAATAAGACAGCGATTTTCTGCCGGAATATACATTGTCAACGTTAAAGTCAGCACTCGACAGGCCTTCCTGCTATCAGCCTTGCTAACCGGTTCAATTCTGCTTCAAGGAAAAAACTTATTGTTCTGGTGGGTAGAACTACTTTTAATCTTATTTATTATTGTCTTAGAAATATTTTTTAATCTCTAATTATTATTTTACTTTAAAACAAAACCATGGCTGAAGAAGAAAATCACATTTTTTATAACGTTATGCCGGCGGAGAAAGCCGATGGTCCCATGGTCAACGCCCCTGTTGGAACCAGCACTGTATCCGTTGGCAGTGCCACCACTAGTTCAAGATCTCGTGGAGCTGTTTTAGCGAGCATGGCCAAAAATTCTCGGATCCCAATTATAATTGGAGCAGCGGTCGTTATACTGGCTGCGGCTTTTGGGGGTTACAAACTACTAAAAAGCCGTACTAACAATCCAACTCCTGCTACACAGGCCACTCAAAACAACCCAGACCAACAGCCTTCCGCGCCGCAACAACCAACTGGCGTGACAACATCGCCAGAATGGCAAAAGCGCTACTTCGCCAATGAGATTTGCCAGACTGTAGAAGTTTGTGGCGACGAGAGCGATCCGGACCGTGATGGACTGAAAAACATTGATGAACAAAAACTTAACACTGACCCCAATAACCCAGATAGCAGTGGCGGTGGCATCGCCGACGGTGACAAAGTAAACATCTTCGGCGGAGATCCTCTCAAGGCCAAGTCCAAAGCTGGAAAATACACGGATGCAGACTACTACAAATACGGATATGACCTCGCTACAGACCAGCCCTATGCTCCTGATAAGCTTCAGGCAATCAAAGACAAAATTACAAAGCAGGGATTCCATCAACCTACGATTAAAACATTGGGTCCAGATGGATTAAAATTATACGACTTTACGGATCCCACAGCACCAACAGACCCATTGGCGAACTTAAATATAGATATGTCTGCATCCGCGAAACTAGACCGCGATACTCAACGATCAGCCACTATCAAAAAAGTAGGAACTGGCCTGTTAGCATACCGGAAAGACCATACAACGTTTCCCACCACCACCGATTTTGCGCCAATGACCGAACAGATAAAACCTTACATATTAGTTGCCACCAACTTTAATGACCCAATAAACAAAGATAAGTACGTTTACGGTTATATCCCATCTAATGTGAATCAAGATTTCACTTTAACTTATTATAGTGAAACCCAAAACCTTCTAATTAAATACAAGGCGTCCGACGCCAAGGCCAATGACGTTAAGCAGAACTCAAGCGCCATGGATAATCAGCGTCGAATGGATCTAGAAAACATCCGCGTAGCATTGCTTCTCTATTCCAGTCATAATACTGATTCTCAAAGTACCCAACAGTACGTTTTTCCGCCAGCCGAAAAATATACTACTGCCTTAGTCCCAGATTTACTAAAAACCCTGCCAAAAGATCCCGTAACCAAAAACAATTATATTTATAATACCAGTGACAAATTCGACACATTTACTTTAAAGACCGCCCTAGATAATCCTGCCCCCGGTACCACAGGTTATGTTTGCAATCAGGAAAGCTGTCAGAATTACTAACTTCAGAATTCCATAACTATGTTTAACTTTATAAAAAGGTTGTTTGGGGGCGGGGAATCTAAGCCTGCGTTATCGGGTTTAATCGTTGCGGCCAAAGTAGTTGATATATCCAAACATCCCAACGCAGATCGTCTGCGCGTAATTTCTTTGTTCGATGGCAAGCATACCATTGAACCCGTGGTCTGCGGCGCGTTTAACTTCACAGAAGGCGATATTGTCGCTTTGGCTTTGCCAGGTGCTGTTATTGCCCGCAATATTCACTCAGACAAACATGAATCGTTCACTTTAGACCGCGCTACTATCCGTGGTGTCGAAAGCCAAGGAATGATCTGCGCCGCCTACGAAATTGGGTTGAGTGATGAATTGAGCGAAAAACCAGAAATTATGGTCTTGCCAGAAACGACTCGGGTTGGTAAAATTCTGGCTTAGAACTTCTAACCCCATCCTATGCACGATATTACTATTCCGTCTGAAGACGAGCAGCGTTTGTTACAGCAACTTGAAAATCGGCACGATGCGGAAGCGGAAAGAATGAAGCGCTACCTGAACATGTCCGATCTTTCCCGCACCGAAGGCTCTCCTCTGAAAGCCATCATCGACCACGTTGCGCAAATCCCAGCTTTTAAAGATTTTGACAATGTCATTATTCCGGAAATTGTTCCGGTTGATGTTAGCTTCGACATGTTTAACTTCGCCCCAGACCATGTAGCACGCAGTAAGTCCGACACATACTACGTAGATGACACCAACATTCTCCGTACTCATGACACTGTTATGTGGTACTACTATATCAATCACCCGGAAGTAAAAGAAAAGATTAAAGCCGGGCAATCATTTGGCGTCATCTGTTACGGTAAAGTGTTTCGCAAAGATGAAATCGATCGTCATCATATGAATATTTTCCACCAAATGGGTGGGCTGTTCATGGTCCCTGACAGCGAAAAAACTCTGAGGTTGGATGACTTAAAAAATGCTCTGGTTGAAATAGCTCAAAGTATTTTCGGCGTAGATGTAAAATACCGATTCAACGAAGACACTTTTCCCTACACAGACCCTAGTTTGGAAATGGAAATTGAAAAAGACGGGCAGTGGATAGAAATCCTGGGTGGGGGAATGCCTCGCAAAACCGTCATGTCTAACTTTGGCCTAGAAGGTTATAACGGTTGGGCGTTTGGCTTTGGCCTAGAACGCTTAGCCATTATTAGCATGGGCTTGCCAGACATTCGCTTGCTGTGGTCAGAAGATCCACGAGTGACAAAACAATTACAGTTAGGCCAGAAGTTTGTGGAAGTCAGCAAGTATCCACCAATTATTCGCGATATCTCCTTTATTGTTGATAAGAGTTTCATCCCTAACGATTACTTCGATTTAATTCGCGATATTGGTGGTAGCTTAGTGGAAGAAGTGCAATTGCTCGACAAATACGAAAATGACGAGAAGTTCGGCCCTAACAGAATGAGTTACACCTACCGCATTCTTTACCGCAGTAACGACCGCACCCTAAAAGCGGAAGAAATTGACCCACTCCAAGAGCAAGTTTATGCTCAAACCGCGGAGCAGTTTCAGGCAGAGTTACGTTAGTAATTTCGCAACAAAAAACATTCAAAAACTCCCTTGAAAAAGGGAGTTTTTTATACTCATAATGCTATTGTTTACGACCAAATTATGCTATAATTAGGGCAAGAAAAACTACTAATAAATCATGCCTAAAAAAGAAGTTCCTGTCGCAGCAAAACCTGAAAAGAAAGCATCATATTCAGCCGAAAATATCACCGTTCTAGAAGGTCTGGAGCCAGTGCGCAAACGTCCCGGTATGTATATTGGTTCTACGTCGGAGACCGGACTGCATCACCTTATTTGGGAAGTGGTCGACAACTCGGTAGATGAAGCCATGGCCGGCCATGCCAACCTCATTGAAGTGGTCTTACAAAAAGACGGTGGCGTTCATGTCACTGACAATGGCCGAGGTATTCCAGTAGACGTTCATAAAAACACCAAAAAGTCTGCGCTTGAAACAGTGCTGACAGTTCTTCACGCTGGCGGTAAATTTGGCGGCGATGCCTCTGGCTACAAAGTATCCGGTGGATTGCACGGGGTTGGTGTGTCAGTAGTTAACGCTTTGTCGACCGATTTAACCGCTCAAGTTCGTCGCGACAGCAAAGTTTACGAACAAAAGTTTAAAATAGGGAAGCCCCAAGGCGGCGTAAAAGTAATCGGTAAGGTAGAAAAAAATGATCCTCGCCAAACAGGTACCACCATTATTTTTTATCCTGATGCTAGCATTTTTGAGACAGTCGTTTTTAAATTTAAAACGGTTATTGAGCACTTGCGCTCCCAAGCCTATCTTACCCGTGGCTTGCACTTTGTTATTGCCGATGAAAATAGCGGGCTGACCTATCAATACTACTTCGAAGGAGGCATTCTTTCTTACATCAAACAAGTTAATCGCAACCGTAAAGCCCGCCATACCCCGATTTACATCAACAAAATGTTTGAGGGCGATATTATGGTTGAAGTAGCTTTGCAATATACAGACGATTACGACGAAACGGTTCTCGCTTACGCCAACAACGAGTATAACCCCGAAGGCGGTATGCATGTCACCGGTTTCCGTACGGCGTTAACGCGCGTTATAAACAGCTACGCAGTGAAGAGCAACTACGTTAAAGAGGCAGAAAAGTTAACGGGTGAAGATTTACGTGAAGGGCTAACCGCTATTATCTCTGTTAAATTACCGAACCCACAATTTGAAGGCCAGACCAAAGCCAAGCTCGGTAACCCAGAAGTGCGCACTGCAGTTGAAGCAGTAGTAGCGTTGGAATTAGAAACGTATTTAAACGAACATCCCCAAGAAGCCGCAAAGATTATTGAAAAAGCCATTTTGGCTGCCAAAGCTCGGCTAGCCGCTCGCGCCGCTCGCGATAGCGTTATCCGCAAAGGGGTGCTCGACAGCTTGGCACTTCCTGGTAAACTAGCAGACTGTTCTGAATCTGACCCAGCATACTGCGAGCTATATATCGTGGAAGGCGATTCGGCTGGTGGCTGTTTTTCTGGGGATACTAAAATCGCTCTGGCCGACGGTCGCCATTTATCTTTCCTAGAACTAATTACCGAGCAAGAGGCCGGCAAACAAAATTTCTGCTATACCATCCGTAAAAACGGCACTATTGGACTACAAGCAATTACCAATGTACGCCGAACTAAGCAAAACGCGGAAGTGATTAATGTGACTTTAGACAATGGGGAAGCTATAACTTGTACTCCCGACCACAAATTTATGTTGCGCGATGGTAGCTACAAGGCGGCCAGCGAATTAGAAATAACTGATTCATTAATGCCTTTGTATCGAAAAATATCTGATATAAATGACAAGGGCATCACCATAAATGGATATGAAATGGTGTGGAATCCAAAAAGCGATTCTTGGCTATTTACTCATAAGCTAGCTGACTGGCACAACCGATGGCGCAAAGTATATACCAAAGACGCCGGTCAACATGCCCATCATATAGATTTCAATAAGCGGAATAACAATCCGACAAATATTAACTTGATTTCAAAAGAAGAACATTTGCAAATACACAGGACTCACATTGGTAAAACCCTACATCGGCCTGATGTAATCGAAAAATTACGGGAACTGAAAAAGACCCCTGAATTCCGACAAAAAATGAGTCGCCGCATGCAGCAACCAGCAACTCGCGAACTACTATCCAAGAATGCCAAGCAGCAATGGACTAATGAAATTTATAAAACATACATGGGCGTAAGCTGGCGCAGATTTTATGACGGCAATCCTGCCTACCGTGAAGAAAATCGCAAGCAACTAGGGACAGCGCAGAAACAGTTTTGGGCTGACGGGGAAAATCGCATCAAGCAATCAGAGCGCACAAAACAATTTTTTGAAGCGCATCCTGAGCGAAAGATTGAATTATCAAAGCTCGCCAAAACTCAATGGCAATCTACTGAACTACTTACTTGGCGGAAAAAAACAACCAGTCAACAATGGACTCCGGCTTTTCGAGCTCAGCGTAAGGCTACCCTAGACCAAACTTATTATCGCAAAACCCTCGCGGCTCTAAAACAATTTAGTAGCACTGATGGTGTTGATATTAATTCCTACCAAGAATACAGAAAAAAAACTGGGGATAAATCACTCCTACGGCCTGATACTTTCTTTGTCAGATATTTCAGTGGTAACGAAAAACAGGCTGCCCAAGCAGTGCAAAATTACAACCACAAAGTTATAAAAATTGAGCGCGTTGTAAAACGTATGGACGTATACGATTTAGAAGTTTCAGGAACTCATAATTTTGCTCTAGCAAGCGGGGTATTTGTTCATAACAGCGCCAAACAAGGGCGCGATCGCCGCTTCCAAGCTATCCTCCCTTTGAAAGGGAAAATCTTGAACGTGGAACGGGCCCGCCTCGACAAAATGTTGACTTCGCAGGAAATCAAAAACATTATCATTGCTTTTGGTACTGGCGTAGGGGACTTGTTTGATATCGCTAAACTGCGCTATCACAGAATTATTATTATGACTGATGCTGACGTAGACGGAGCGCACATACGCACGCTTTTACTAACCCTAATTTATCGTTACTTCCCAGATATTATTCGCAACGGTCATTTATATATTGCTCAACCGCCATTGTACCGCATACAAATAGGTAAAGACTTTCAATATGCTTTCTCCGATGATGAACGCGATGAAATTAAAGCCGACATGACCCAAGAAGCTTTGGCCAAGAGAGAAAAGAACGCAACGGCAAAAAAGGGCAAGGGCAGCAAAAAAGATGCTATCGCCGAAGCCGAAGGGGATGACGACAATGAAGACAATAACACAATTCAAGACGCGGAAACAGAAAACGACAGCGTCAGTGCTGCCGTAGAAACAGTAGCCGGTGTCAAAGTCAATATCCAGCGGTACAAGGGTCTTGGAGAAATGAACCCCGACCAACTCTGGGAAACTACAATGTATCCTGAAAACCGTGTCATGCTAAAAGTGGAAATTGAAGATGCCGAAAAGATTAGTGAAGTATTTGAAACCCTAATGGGGGACGAAGTGCCGCCCCGCAAACGGTTCATTACAACCCACGCCAAGTTAGTGAAGAACTTGGATATCTAGAAATAATTCAAAAAAATAAGGCTTCGGGAAATTTCTTTCTCGAAGCCTTTCTTCAGCTTAGTACTACTTATTCTATTTTTAACCGTTCAGTTCGCTTACCCATGACAAACGCGACAGGTCGACCATCTGACGAAAAGTCCTCGCTCACATTATTTATGGGCTTTATGTGGGCATTAAATATCCTTCTCATCATGTTCTGAAATTTACTGGAGTCATTTAGGAAAAACGATAGCACAATGTTTATGAACCACCAGTCAATCGGTTGTCCTAAATTTGCACGAACGGCCTCTATCTGGCTTATCGTCTTCGCACTGAGGCCGGCGCGTTTGCCCAAGATCAATGCTTCGGCTAAAATCCTAAGCGCTCTTTTATCGCTTATGGGCTCAGTGTCCCACTCGATATATGAATTGATCTTAACCTCTGGGATGATTACTTCGTCATCTCCCAGTATTCCGCCTAAACGGGCTCTTTTTGTTAGCAGTACAAATTCCGCTCTGAACAATTCCAAGATTTGTTTTGGGTTTCCTTTTTTTGCTTTTTTCATATACCCCCCTCAAGTCTTATTCCATCCGACTAACCAAATTGTAATTGCTCCGGTAGTTGGCGATTTTGGCATTACGTAAGCTTCCTTTTTCAGGAGGATGATGGATCAACCAAAATGAGGTTAAATCTTGAACGTACTGCGCAAATCGCAAGTTAGCTTCCATGTTCGACGCTGGTCCGAACAGGGCATCGAGCTTTTGCATATCTGCCGTTTTTAGTGTCGCTAGAAGCTCGGTTGTATTCCGGGCGTTTTTAGAATCGACAATAGTTTGCAGTTCCTTTTCATAAGCTCCGGCAGTTGTCTGGTTAAGCACTGCCGATTCGAGTTCATGGGCTTCCACTTCCTCGCCACTCCAATCGTCTGAAAGCATTAGTGCATGAGAGGAGAACTTTCCTTCCCGGTCAGCTACGGCATGATTGAGCTCGTGGATAATTAACGCATCTTTCCACTGCGGTGAAAATTCTACACCGCCGATTAATATCGCCTTCCAGTTAGATTCATAAAGTGCAAACTCGCCCTCGACCATTGAGTAATTTTGGGATAGCTCATCAAACAAAATTAATCCGATATGATCAGCGGGTAGATCAAACGGATTGCCTTTTTTCGGATCTCCCATGGCATGATCGAAAAACTCGACCATAAATTTTCCGCTGAACATCTGGGCCTGCTTAGCCACTGCGGGTAGGGAAGAGTGTCTGGCAAGCATTCCATTTAAATCCGCTTTTATTTGCTCTTGCATCGAGTTCGCATCCTCGAACTTAACCTGGTCATGGACATACCAGTTATCGGGCGGCCGTTTGGCTAAATAACCTTGAACGACCGAACTTAAATTGCGTGCGGCATCGTCTTCGGTAGGAAGTCTAGTAACATAAAGATAGAGGGCGACCCCTGTTATCATAACCAATGCCACTGCTAATACGCGTACGATACCTTTGTTTCGGTGAGTGTTTTGTTCAATCTGCCGTTGTGATTTAGCTGCGGTCACTTCAGCTACCCCAGCCGCTTCGGCCAGAATCTTCCGCACGCTACCCTTGGGCAACCCCATATCCCTAGCGATGCGTACATCTCTGTGGTGCCTCTCTTGAGCACGGCGAATAACTTCCTGTCTCGTTTCTTCCGAAACATCTAGTTTTTCATTCATAGTCCTTCTCCTGTTTGTGTTTTTATTTTGAAATTAAACCAAGCCTGATTATATTAATCAGCCCGCTTTATCGCCTATAATAGCAACTATTTGACCACCAGTCAACGTGTTGTGTTGTATGAAATATTTACGATGAACTTGTTGAGATTGACAATCTAATATTTAAACAAAAAAATAAGGCCGGACGATGTATGTCATTCCGGCCTCATACTTTAAGTAATTACTTATCGATTATTTGTGCGGCTAGGATTTCATCAAGGACTTTCTTAGTATGCGTCGCGCCTTATAAAGGGTGTCCTTAGATATCCCAACTGTGCATCCTAAAATCCTGGCAACTTCCCCATGGTCAAACCCTTCGACGTCGTGAAGTACGAAAACATTCCTGCACTCATCCGGCAACATCTTAATTGCATCATCCATTACTAGTTTATCAATAAATTGCATATTGCGCGGATTACGAGAGACAGGGGTATACGAATCAACAGACCCGTTATCGCCCGACGTATCCTTGAGTTTTACTGTGCGCTTACGGAAGTGATTTAAAACCTGATTGACCGTCATGCGATGCAACCAAGTGGTGAAAGCGGAGTCACCGCGAAAACTGCCAATCTTGCGGAATAGCAAAATAAATACATCCTGCATAAGATCTTCCGCTTCTGCCGTATTTTGCAACATCCGTAAACAAATGCTGTACACACGGCCGTGGTATCTGGAGTATATCTCTTCAAAAGCAGCCTTATCGCCCCGTGCGGCTGCTTTCGTTAAATCAGAATCCTCATCGTTACCATAATTTATAATTACTTGGGTCATTAAAATCCTCCTAGGATTTCGTACCAGTTTTAAGGTCGGCACCACCAATTTTTGAACTGACCACACTATGTCACACATGCATATTTTAGTCAAGTAATTGACTGGAAAATACAAGTATAGTATAATACATGAAAAGCCCCGAAGGGCTTTTAAAAAAGCCGAAAAATGCTTCTATATTTGGCTTAAATAAAGGAACCTATGACAAGAGTAATCGACTTTTTTAAAGACGTTAAATCCGAATTATACAAAGTAGTATGGCCAAGTCGCCAAGATACTATCCGTTACACCATAACGGTCATCATCTTCAGCCTGGTCATCGCTCTAATATTAGGCGCTGCTGACTACGGTTTGCTTCGACTATTCGAATTTTTGATTAACCGCGGTAATTAGCAAACACTCATATGGCAAAACAACAGGTCACCGGCGAACGCCATTGGTACGTTCTCCACACCTACAGCGGCTACGAAGATAGCGTTGCTTGGAACCTCACCCAACGTATAGAAAACATGGGCATGCACGACAAAATTTTTGACGCTATTGTACCAAAAGAAAAGAAGATTAAAATTAATAATGGCAAACGGACCACAGTAGAAGAAAAGATTTTCCCTGGTTATGTGCTAGTGGATATGATTGTAACCGACGACTCTTGGTACGTTGTCCGGAACACCCCTAATGTAACAGGGTTCGTGGGTTCCGGCACAGTGCCAACACCAATCGCCGATGAAGAATGGAACTACCTCCAGAAACGCATGGGTATCGAAGAACCAAAATTCAAAGTCGACTTTGAGCAAGGTGAACTGGTGCGCATTACCGACGGTCCGTTCAAAGACTATGAGGGTAAGGTTAGCGAGATCGATGAGTCTAAGGGGAAAGTCAAAGTTATGGTTACCATTTTTGGTCGCGAAACCCCGGTGGAATTGGACTTCTTACAAGTCAAAAAGATTTAATTATTCAACTTATACACTATGGCCAAGAAAGTAAAAATAATGGTGAAACTGCAGCTCCCTGCAGGAAAAGCCACGCCAGCCCCTCCGGTTGGTACAGCACTGGGACCACACGGCATTAACATTGCCCAGTTCGTCAAAGAATTCAATGACAAGACTGGCCCGATGGGCGACACAGTTATTCCAGTTGAAATGACCATCTACGATGATCGGTCTTTCACTTTCATCTTAAAAACTCCTCCGGCCTCTAATCTAATCATGAAAGCCGCTGGCATTGCCAAAGGTAGCGGTAATCCGCTAATGACTAAAGTTGGTAAAATTAAAGCGTCCCAGGTTCGAGAAATAGCCACTGAAAAAATGGTTGACCTCAACGCTACTTCGCTTGAAGCAGCTGAAAGCATCATTCGTGGTACCGCTCGCTCTATGGGCGTGGAAGTAACAGGGGACTAATATTATGTTCTTTATAATCATACTTGCATTTTTCATACTAATATTCATCGTCCTGCCGGGCTTGCGAGTTGTTCAGCAATACCAAGAAGGTGTGGTATTTCGATTGGGTAAAATCCGCACAACTAAGGGACCGGGACTAAGCATTATTATCCCGTATATTGAATCAATGAAAAAAGTGGACTTGCGCACAGTGACCCTACCAATTCCACCACAGCAAATCATCACCAAAGATAATGTCTCTGTTGATGTCTCGGCTGTGGCTTACTACAAGATTGTAGATTCTACGAAAAGTATTGTCGCTATTGCCGACGTCATGAATGCCATCAACCAGATTGCGCAGACATCCATGCGTAACATTGTCGGTAAGTTTCAGTTGGATGAAATTTTGTCCGAACGCGAAAGCATCAACAACGAAATTACTAAGGTGCTCGATACCCACACCGAAGAGTGGGGCGTAATTGTTTCCATTGTCGAAATTAAAGACATTCAGTTACCAGAAGGAATGCAGCGAGCTATGGCCAAGCAAGCAGAAGCGGAACGCGAAAAGCGCGCAAAGATTATTGCTGCTGAAGGTGAGTTCTTGTCTTCTCAAAAGCTGGCTGATACTGCCGACATTATGGCCGCTCATCCCATTGCATTACAATTGCGCAACTTGCAAACCATGGCCGAAATTAGCGTAGAAAAAAACTCCACTATTATTTTCCCGGCTCAATTTATGAGCACTATTACTGATATTCAAAAATTTATTGCTGCCGAAGCCAAGGCTGACACTAAGTCGAACGTTTCTTAATATCAATCACATGCAACACATCAAAAAAATCTATCTCTATGTAGTATCCCTAGTCGGTTTAATAATCCTAATTGTTGCCGGCGTTACTCTTATCAATATGGGCTTAAAAGCTTGGGTGTTTACAAAGGCTGACAGTAATATTGGTTACGCTCCGCAAATTTCCTGTGCCCAACCTCCATCTGCCCCAGACACCACCAACGCTAAGCCACCAGAATGCAGTGATCCGAATTACGCTGCTAAGCAAAAGCAAATTGAGACTGACCAACGGGCGGCCCAGCGCCAAAGTGATGCGGCACACGCTATAGCTATGATCATTGTCGGCGTTCCGGTATTTGTGTATCACTGGAGATTAGCTCGCAAAGAAGCATAACCTTATTTATATTAATATTTGTGGGAGAGTCGCTATAAACGGCTCGCCACACCACGAAAGGGACATTCATGTCACACACATCCAAGAGAGTCAAAGCCAACGGAGAATCCGTAGACAAAGATAAAGTTTACACGGTTGAGGAAGCCATTGAATTAGCTAAGAAAACCGCTACTACTAAATTTGTCGGTTCCATCGAACTCCATATTAAGACCAACATTGACCCAAAGAAGACCGACCAAGCTATTCGCGGCGCAGTCACCCTGCCTCACGGTACTGGTAAAACCAAGCGCATTGCCGCTTTTGTAACGGAAACTCGGGAGAAAGAAGCTAAGGATGCCGGTGCCACTATTGTTGGGGGAGAAGAGATGATTAAGGGGATTAAAGAATCTGGAAAAACCGATTTTGATGTCGCCGTTGCAGAACCAGCAATCATGGCCAAATTAGCCCAGATTGCTAAAATTCTTGGTACGCGCGGCCTCATGCCTAACCCTAAGACTGGTACTGTATCAGAAAACATTGCCGCAGCTATTAAAGAAATTGCCGGTGGTCGTGTGAACTTCAAAAATGATGACTCTGGCAACGTTCATCAGCCAATTGGCAAAACTAGTTTTGATTCCGCCCAAATTGCTGAAAACCTTAAGGTTTTTATTTCAGCAGTGCAAACTTCCAAACCTATTACCGTAAAGAAGCAGCTGATTGCTAGTGTCAGCATTAACTCTACTATGGGTCCTGGCATCCGTGTTAAAGTTTAATCTTTTACATTTATCTAAAAAACCAAAATGATTCTTTCAGACCGCGACATTAAAAAGGCCATTGCCGACAAACGAATTATCATCACCCCAAAACCAGACTACAACGTCCAATTGGGGGCTTGTAGTATCGACTTGCATCTCGACAATAAATTCAGAGTGTTCCATAACTCCAAGTATCCCTACATTGATTTGCGGAACCCAGTGGACATGAGCAAGATTATGGAAGAGCGGATTCTTAAAAAAGATGAGCCATTCATAATGCAGCCAGGGGACTTCGCTTTAGTGACGACCGTAGAGAATTTGGAAATTTCCAATGACTTGTTGGGCCGGATTGAAGGCCGATCTTCTTTAGGGCGGCTTGGTATTATAGTTCACGGCACCGCTTCTATATTTGATCCCGGTTGGATAGGGAAGCCAACCATGGAGCTGGGTAACCTTGGCACTATGCCCGTAGCTTTGTACCCGGGAATGCGTATTTGTGCTTTTACTTTTGAAGAAGTATCGAGTCCGGTAGAAGTACCGTATCGTGACAAGAAGAATAACAAGTACGCTGGACAGACTGATCCGCGGGCTTCTAGACTGAACGAAGAAATGAGTAAAGGCAGATCTAAGAGTACGACCAAGCGCAAAAATTAATTATACAAACCAAAACCGCTCCACAGGGAGCGGTTTTTATTTTGCTTCAAACCATTGTGATTTTATAAAGCGTGACCTGATATCTATATAAAGATTAGGCTATATATTAACTGATGTCAATACTATATTATAAAATCTTTCTAAAATCTGGTGGACCTGAGGGGAGTTACACCCCTGAAGCACAGATATCAAGCCAGGCTTCGACAATTGGCCCAGGCCCCCAGAAATTAACCATAGCAAAACACAGTTCACCAAAAGTTAAATGAAAAGTCAATTCCAAATAAAAACAGAAGGGCGGCGAATTTTACTCTTATTGATATAGCAATCATTGACACTTAATTAAATCCATAGTACATTGGGGGTATTCTTATTGACGCGTAAATCAGATTTACGTAGAAATAGAAAATATGACGAAATCACAGGAGAGAGTTATGCTTTTTGAAAGAAATATTGATGACACAACCGGTGCTATCATGATGGTCGTGTTCATTACCGTATTCATTGTAGTTTTATTCTGGCTCCGTAGAATTCGACGAAACCCCAAGCCGGGATCGACCAGTCCATTTGTCGATGGCGATAATTCAGGCCTGAGTCAACTTGTCGATGACGACGATTCCAGCCTTAATGGAACTAGTCCAAAAGAACCGATACCGCATTCTCCCGACCCGGTCTACACGGATTTTGTGAACAGCGGTTCGCGCTTAGGCCAACAGCCAGCGCAAAAACGAGGTCCACCTCTCAGCACAGAGAAAGACGATTAACACTGCGGCCACATATAACGTAGCAGCGAAGTTTCCCTAGGAGCTTCGCTGATTTTTTTTATACCAAAAACTGCCTCGAATGGTGAGGCAGTTTTTTTCAAACCAAATTACTTACCTTTTTTTGGTTTCTTCTTTTCTTTTTTTTGAGAATTGTTGCCTTTGGCCATATGTTTATATTACTTTTAGTTAGTATACATTAAATCTTACCCTTCAAACAATCCACCAGCCACTGTCAGCTCGCCTCTCAAGCCAGGATGCGGATCATAACCCTCTAAAATGGCATACTCGGGGCGGAAGTCATCTATATCTTGCACGCTCGGGTCAATCTTTAAAGTCGGAAAAGGTTTAGGCTCACGAGACAACTGGTCTTTCACTTGCTCCATGTGATTTTCATAAATATGCGCGTCTCCAAACGTATGAACAAATTCACCGGGCTGATAACCCGTCACTTGCGCCAGAATTATAGTCAGCAGGGCGTAACTAGCAATGTTAAATGGCACACCCAAGAATAAGTCAGCACTACGCTGATACAACTGTAAATTCAATTTGCCCTCTTTCATACTAATCTGATACATGTTATGACAAATAGGGAAGCGGGATGCATCTTCATTTGTCGCCATGGTATAGAGATATTCCGGGTTCCAGGAATTGACGATTAAATTACGCGCATCGGGATCATCTTTTAACTCCTGAATAACCCACTTCAATTGGTCAACGGTACGGTCAGTGCGAGTGGGCCAACGACGCCACATTTCACCGTAAATTCGTTTTAATTCGCCGTATTTTAAAGCGAACTGTTCATCGTCCACAATTTTTTGAACAAAGTCATGTTTGGTCATTGTTGGGACAGATCCTTGCTCCGCCAATTTGTTGTACATCTTAAACGGGTAGTCGTTCCAAATATGCACGCCATTTTGGGCCAGGTACCTAATATTGGATTGCCCTGACATGAACCAGTACAACTCTTGCAATACGCCCTTCCAGTAAACACGCTTAGTCGTTAACAACGGAAACCCTTTAGATAAGTCGTAGCGAGTCTGACGACCAAACACACTGTACGATACAGCGCCGGTACCACGATCGACATTTTTAATGCCATGCTCCTGCACTTCTTTTAACAAATTGAGATATTGAAACTCCGGGTGATTTTGGTCTGACATTTTATTCTATATTAAATACTTTATCTGTTCCGTAGTAATCTTGCCAATTATTATTGTAATAATCAAACATGCGCGCTAATCGATCTTGTGGCAATTCAACTACTCCGAGTTCTGTCATCATAACGCGCAAACTTTCCTTCATGAAGTCAGCTGTGTCGGGATCCTCCGCCACCAGCTCAAACTCTGCTAAATAGCCGTATCCGGCGTTTTTATCAATACTTACGGCTACATCTTTGTATATATATTCTTCGCGAGCCCGAGACCATTTGGCCTGATACTGAAACCCGGAGTCCAAAAGAATTTGATCCAGTTGTTCAAGCGATAACCCGGCCATTTGGTTTTCAAACTCAAGACGGGCGGTGCCATTTGAGCTAGTAGTGTCATCTATAGATGCTTTCAACACAAAAATCACCCGGCCATCGGCCCAACGAGTGCGAACTGAAAAATCTTTCACGTCGTTGACGATTTTTTCCAGCTGATCGACTTTATCAGCTGGGAGATAGGGGAGTAGCGCACCGCTAAGTTTGCCCAAATCACCACCAGAAAAATAATGGTTCAGCTGAGTATGAGAACTCTTATGGACAAGTTTCGAGTCTTTTTGTCGCATGACGTCTTTCAGTTTTTCCGCGTTTGCTTTGCTACCCAATAACGTCTTTATTTCAATTTCATAGGAGTGATTCATGTATTATTTATACCATGAAAATGGGCATAAAAAAAGACCGGGATTCGCAAAAAAATAAGCGAAGCCCGGCTATCTGCCGCTGAAAAATCACTTGTGTTAAATGATCATCAATATTTGTAGCACCGTACCCGAGGTTGTATGGGGCAGCCCTGGCGCCGCCACTTCATCCACCGCCAGGGTGGAACGCATCGGACCCACATCACGATAAGGATTACACCCAAGAAGATTGGTGCAAACAGGGGGGCAACAAAGCCGCCCAACAAGGTCAGAACTAACGAGCGATCTGCCTCAAGGTAATGCCAGTCTCCCTCGGCCTAGAGCTGTTAACTCCTGCCGAGGCGGTTACAAAGTGTTTCCAAGGTCATGTCGTCTAGAGGGACATAATGGGATCGTTCATAATCCCCAAAGCCCACACATTTTGCTATAATAGCTTTATGTCTACTATAATTGCGGTCCTTGGGGAGAAACTGTCAGGCAAAGATACTATCGCCCAATACCTCGTCGATACCCGAGGCGCTTTTCATACGCGTTTCAGCGAAATTCTCGACGAAATTTTAGCCCTGCTTAATCTACCGGTAATCCGGCGCAATGAAAACGATCTTGGCTATGCGCTCCGAGAATATTTTGGCACAAGAGTATTGTCTGACGCCTTAATGCATCGGGTTAAAAATTCTCAGGCCGACCTTATTGTCATGAACAGCTTCAGATTTCAAGAAGAGCTTGACGCCGCAAAATCTCTTGGGGCTAAAGTTATTTACGTCACGGCACCAAAAGATGTCCGCTTCCAACGCACCCACAACCGCACCGAAAAAGGAGACGCAGAACAATCTCGCGATGTGTTTGATCAACAGGAAAAAGAAATATACGAGTCTAATATTCCCGCTTTAGGCGCCCAAGCCGATTATAAAATTGAAAATTCTGGCACGCTGGAAGATTTATACAAACAGATCGATACTATTTTAGAACAGATAACCGCAACCGAATGACTTTAATTAGCAAACTCAAAAGCAAAAAAGTAGCCAAGAAGAAGGTTGAACCCGGCAAATTAATCGTGCTCGATGGCACCGATGGCGCCGGCAAATCCACTCAAACAGAACTCCTCATAGAAACACTCCGCCTCAATGGTTTTAAAGTGGAGATAGCTAAATTTCCCCAGTACGGCAAATTATCGGCCGGGCCAGTCGAAACGTATCTTAATGGTGAGTATGGGACTAATCTCAACCCTCGAGCTGCTTCGCTGTTTTACGCCATTGACCGCTTCGACGCCAGTTCTAAAATTCGCCAGTGGTTAGTAGAAGGGAAAATTGTTATCAGTGATCGCTATGTCACCGCCAATGCCGGACATCAAGGTGGCAAGATTACGGACAAATATGACCGGCTCAAATTTTACAAATGGCTGGACGACCTAGAGTACAATATTTTGGGCATTCC
>JBBRMG010000004.1:0-51640 GCA_038230955.1 Candidatus Doudnaibacteriota bacterium
ATAGTTCTCTTTGCTAGCATCTCTCACAAACACAGGTTTACCATTTTTTTGAGCGCGATAATTACCCCCCCGTTTGCGAGGAGGGTTTGGCTCATATGGCATGCCGGCACTTTTGTAGGCCAGCTGATAATCGAAGTCAGTCGTCATGCGCCACCAAGCAAAACCAAAATCGGCGTCCATAATTTTCATGCTACCTTCTGTAAATTTACGGACAATTTCGAGCTTGTTGTCAGTGATCAAAGACTCCAAGGTCATCCTGTTTAGTAGCTTTATTTTTTCTGCTATAGATT
The DNA here is from genome assembly GCA_038230955.1 of Candidatus Doudnaibacteriota bacterium. GTDB lineage: Bacteria > Patescibacteriota > Doudnabacteria > UBA920 > UBA920 > JBBRMG01. The sequence continues at coordinate 291 of JBBRMG010000004.1, forward strand.
TCATAAAAAAAATTAGGTGGGAAGAAATGATTCTCTCCCCACCATTAGTTTACTAAGCATCTTATATTTGAGCAACATAGGTCTTTGCCCAATATACGTGGTGCCAATACTTGACTCGGGTCATGTCAGTGACATGGACCGGGCCGCCTGCTCCCGCTTCGAGCCAGCGATGAATATCCGGCCATGAAATAGGAAGCGTGTCCCCCCACACAACACCCTCGTTGTGCTCGGGTGCCGCATGGACAATAGTAATCCGACGTTCCAAGCCCGGAGTTGCCAGATAATTGCCCAATAAATTTGTCAAAGTTCTCGCTTTGCCCATCGTCATTTGAATCTGAATGACGCCGCTTACGAAAACATGAATGGCCCTATAATCTATCTGGTCCAAATGGTTGACTTCACGAACATAAAATCGGTTCATATGTTCTTTTCCGGTGCCCCTGAGCATCCCATTAATCTTAGCTTGGGTTCGATCTATGGCTGTACCACTAGCATCGGAGATTTCACCTTCAATCCCAAGGCCATTAGCCAATATCACCCAGCCACGCAAGTCGCGACCTAGCCCAGGGCCGATTACGGAAAACTTTAGGCGTTTTTCATGCTCTAAGATATATTGCTGAATTTGGTGTGTCATATGTTCATCACAGGCATCACCGTATCTGTCATTTTCCCTGAGGTACTTTTGCTCGGTCACTAAACCAGCTTCCCTTAGGTCCTTAGGAGCCAACGGAAATGTTGGATTACCATGTTCATCAACTTCTTGAAGCTTGCGATCAAACTTCTGTCCAATTTGTATGTTCTTTATCTGCTTCGTTATTGACTTAGCAGATTCCATTAACCCTATACTGCTCATACTATCCCCCTTGTATTTGTCCTCTGTTTGTTTGGTTTTTATTCTTACTCTTACGAGTATCTTATTGTAAATGAATAATCAAGAAATTTCAAGTAAAAATCATAACTGCACTAATGTGGTCAAAGGAACCCTTATCGATGTATCTCCAAAACTAACTATTGTGGTTTCAGGCCATTGAGTTAAAAATTCAATTTTCAAAGTGCTAAGAAAATCAAAATCGCCATTTTCTGCTCCAAACAATTTTTCAAAATCGAGACGATCTTGCCCTTCTCTCGTTGGGAGCATAATTGTGGTATCCAAAATGTCTTCCAGGCGCAGAATAAAAGCGGCCATAACCGGACCATGGGAAAAAGCGGCAATCCTAAATTCCGCGAGATCATCTGAATGTTGGTTTATTTGCTGCAAAATCCATTTGGCGAAATCGGAAACCGCAAACTTACCGACTTCGGACTGGTACCAATAACGAAACCAGTCGGCCTGATGCCCGAGCGGCAGTTCCTTAACAAATTCGACTGTGTCTTTTTCACTTAATCGTTCATCCTGCACCAAGGGCAAATCTGACAATGGGAATTTTTCTATGACTGCCTCGTGGTATATTTCCGCTGTCTCCACCGCACGAGGAATTGGCGAACTAACAACTATGTCAGGGGCAGGCATGGCAATGGCAGATGAAAAAATACTATTGTAAAAATTCTTGACCGCATCTCGGCCTTGCGCCGAAAGTCTGCCGTCAAACCCTTGCTTAGGGCCATGACGAGTAATGGTAATGAATAAAAGCCCTCTCATTTTGTCAGCTTGCATAGATAAATATTAACTACTATTGAGCCTTATTCCGCTTATGCTCCTCAAATGTTTTAGCAAATACAACCTCGCCAGACGGCTGTCTATGCAAAAAGTAATAGTAATCTGTTTTGGTCGGATACAGCACCGCTTTCAAGCTAGCCAACGAGGGGTTGCAAATTGGCCCTGGGGGCAACCCTGGATACTTGTAAGTATTATAAGGCGAGTTTAAATTTAAATCAGTGCTGTTGACCGCGGGAGTATTTTTACCGGTGACATAATTAACAGTAGCGTCGCTTTCCAGAGCTTGACCCTTGGCTAGCCGGTTATAAAACACTCCGGCAATGACTGCCCGTTCTTGGTCCGGCGACACAGATTTACCGTCACCCTTATCCCCGCTTTCTCGTTCAACAATAGACGCTAAGGTCAGCAACTGATAAAAGGACATTTTAGTGGTATCGTAACCGGGAACGGCATAATCCCCTTGTCCTGCTCGCACCCCAAGCGCTTCCAGGCGAGCGGTGAAGTTAGTCAACATTTTGCTAATAATAAAATTAGGGATGGCGTCTTTCGTAAACCGATAAGTGTCCGGAAATAAATATCCTTCCAAGCTAGACTTGGCCGGCTTACTTTGCTTGATTAGCGGAAAGGGGGTTAAATCAAAATTAGTTAAAGCAGTATTAAAATCCTTTTCCGGTACTAACTTTTGCTGGCCTATATAAGTGGCCATTTCGGCATTAGTCCAACCCTCAATGGTGGTAATTTTGATGTCCTCCGCCTGTTGCTGTAATCGGGCAATTCTGGCTTGCTTACGGGCTGTATAGGACTGGTAGGTGTGATTAACCCATACTCCACCTATGATTATCCCAACAAAAAAAATGACACCGATAATCTTTTTTATCATATGTCTAAGTATACCATAAACCGCTTAACTGGTTTTTATAATTATGCGCCTACAATCTTAATATAATAATCGCGCTTGCGGCCCCCATCTAGCTCCACAAAAAAAATGCTTTGTTTTTCACCCAGCATGAGCTGGCTGTCTTCCACGGCTAATGATTCCGATGATCCGAGCAAAAAACTTTTGACATGAGCGTGGCCATTAGATCTTTCATTGATCGCCACATTCTCTCGCACTTCAAACAAATCATGGCTATAACTAGTATCCAAAGGCACTAACCGGTACAACGTTTTCATGAGGTCCTGCATGAGGAGCGGTTCGTTGTGGGTCAGGCGAATAGCGGCGGTAGTGTGGGGGTTAAATACCACAACCAAGCCAGAGCTAATACCGCTTTCTGCCACCGCCGCTTTCACCGCAGAGGTAATGTCGACTAGCTCGAACTGTTTTTTAGTTTCAATTTTATTATTGAACAAAGATTTCATAAGTCTATTATAGTATAAAAAGCCAAATGCGTTAAGATTGTGCTTGCTGAGCTAAATTAATCACTAACTCAAAGTCGTCTTCCGGCGATACTTTATTGCGCTTCTCGTAGCCGCAAATACTGCACTGATGAGTAATGCTGTAGGTATCGCCGCTTTTCTCCACGCTCACGGGTTGCATCAACCCTTGGCACTCGGCTGCCCTGTCCCCTGGGTTTATGTCTACATGCTTGCTCCATAAACATTTCGGACAATGGTTGGTAAACCCATTGCCTTGCACACTGGCACCGCAATGACCGCAGACAAAGTCTTCTTTGGTTCTAATAAATTTCTTGCTATCCATAAACGAGGGAATTACTACTGGGGCTGGGGTTTGCTTTGCTCTGCCACCAAGTCCACCGTACTAGTCTCTTTTAGGTTACTGTGAATGGGAATGGAGAAAATAAATGAAGATCCTTTGCCATCACCTTCGCTCTCTACCCATATTTTTCCTTCATTTTGTTCGATGATAACCTTGGCCACATACAATCCCAACCCTAAGCCCGTAGCGGCGGAAGCGGAGTCTTTACCGCGCTTGTACTTTTCAAACAACGTCGGCGCCACGTCTGATGGCACCCCGCGCCCGGAATCTTTCACTTTAACCACGACATCGGTGGCTGTCTGTTCCACAAACACATCTATAGTCCCCTGCTTGGTGTACTTAATGGCGTTATCAATAAAGTTGTTAATAACCTGACGAACTTTTTCTTTGTCTAGCATGACGAGGGGCACAGGCTTGAGTGGTTTGTGATAGACCAAAGTCAATTTCTTTATTCCGGCCTGCGGAATTAACTGATCGACTGTGAGGGTGGCTAAGGCATCTAAGTCGCCCATTTCAAAGAAGAATTCTAGCTTGCCCCGCTCAATGCGAGAAGCGTTGAGCAGGTCGTCGATTAACGAAATTTGCGAGTTATTAGTGACGTTTACACGGTCAAGGGCTGACTTGAGGTCAGGCGCAAGAACGCCGAAATCGCCCGTGAGAATAGCCCCGACATACCACTTAATAGTGGCCGGTGGGGTGCGCAACTGATGACTGGCAATAGAAATAAACTCTGCTCGGGCAGCGTCTAATACTTTCAACTGCTGATTAGCTCCTTCCAATTGCTCAGATAGAATTTGTAATTGCTCACGTTGTTTTACTTCACGAATAACACTGCGGATGAGGAGAATACCTAATCCTAAGACTAATAAGAAAATACTGCTGCGTAAAATCAGCAATGGCACACTATTGGAGATGACTACCTCAAATAATGTAGCTATGGCTAAGACGAAAATCAAAATCTCAGTAGAAACAACTTTTACATCCAACAATTTGTGTCGAATAATAGCGTATCCGGCAAATGCGGCAAATGGGAATGTAAATACGGCGCCTAGAGGAATAAACCGCTGATTATTAAAAAAGGCGGGGAGAATAAAATTGAACACAATGATGCAAAAAAACATTATTATAGTGCCAATAAAAATAAAGATAATGCCTCGGCGTTCTTGGCCTTGGGCTTTTCTCATCTTACGTATTAGCAGAACCATAGCATGAGCAACGAGACCTATCGCCACCAGCCCGAATAAGATTATCCCAGGGCCAATTGCTACTTTGGCTACCTCACCCGCCTGAAAAACGTTAATAATCCGCGAAAATACCAGCGGGGTCAAAGTAACTAGAGCTGTTATTGCGACCACCGGAATTAACCAATATTTATAACGTGGACTAAATTGTGCTTTGTCGGATGGGAAAACAAAAAATAGTTGATGGAGAAAAAAAGCTACCCAAACCGCGGAAAACATAACTAAGCGCAACATCCATAACACCACGATTGGGGATGCAAACCGAGAATTAAGATAATTAATGATCCCCCATGTGACTGTGCTCAGGCAAAATAAAAAAAATGTGGTGTTGGTTATACTTTTGCGGTTATTAAAGTACACCACAAACCCAAGAATACCGGTAGCTGCGCTGGCTATACCGACACTAAATAAATCTAAATTGCTAAAGGCGCCTAAAAATGGCATAAATGGTTAAGCTTTCAATAGTTGATTAAGCGTAAGGCGAGGCGAAATTGCACTAGGGGGGAGCGCATGACCAATCCGAAACTGAAATGTAATGCGGTCACTGTCTGAGGCTCCAAAACAATTTTGTATAATTTTATAAGCTTCATCAATTGTTGCAATTTCTTGGGGATTAAAATGTTCTTGGCTTTTGCGCAATCGGTTTTTTAAAAAAACAATCCCAGTCAATGGATGGATATTCAGTCCGATTCGCGTGGCTTCCAACCAAATGCGTTGAACGAGCCGACCGGTTTGTATAAAACCTTCCGGAGTGGCTACCGGCACGATAATGGCACCAAACCCACCGCTCGATGCATATATCTGCTCATTTTCTGAAGCCACTTTGTTGGCCAATCCGAGTTTATTTAAAACTTTAACTCGACTCCATTTACTGGCCAACTTGAATATCATCTCCTGAAACCCATTCATCTCTAATGTTTTCAAATATAAACCATTTTTATGTTTACTAAGATGCGCCTCATTCCATCTGACATGATCAAACAGAAACTTATGGAGGAATTCATTACCCAAAACCAGCTGTTCATTTCTACTGGCAGCATAGGCCAGTTTTTTTATTTCGGATGGATCCACAACAAATCTAAACGCCGGATTATTACCTGTTATATTATTAAGCTGGGTAATCTCTTCCGGGGAAAGAGCCTTGCTATCGTAGGGCTTGCGATTAGTATGCCGCAGTGGGATAAATGTGTACAAAGGGTCAGCCGGCTGATCTGTTTCTTCAAAATCTATAACGGCTACCAGATTTTGTTCCCCAGAGTTAGGAAACAAGGTGACTTTTGCCAATGCACCTTGATGAGAAGCAGCAATACTAATATTTTCTATCAGTGCTCCCTGTGATACATAAGCCGCCCCTTGCTCAAAATTATAAAGCGATTGGTCGGCCAATGGTTCATTGTATATAGAAATGCTATCACGTCTAATCCGAAACCGCCAAGGCTGAGTGTTATCTCCTGAAGGAGCAGGCAAAGCGTATGAAATTATCTCTTCTATGTTCAAAAGGTTTTGTTATTGTTTTTGGTTCAGAGGCACTATTAACTGTATTTATTATACAACAAAATGGAGTAAAGTAAAAAGGGTATTGGTGTGACACCAACAGCCCAAGAATAGTTTCGAGTTAACAGTCATTTATTTTGCACTCACAATATCTAATAATTCTTGCACGCCATTCATAAAATTACTTTGACTTGCAACTTCAGCAGAAGCAAACCACGCATACCGCTTTCCGATTTACCATTTGCCCTCTTGAGCATTAAAAACTTACCGTTATTAGCAATATAGCAGCCAGCCACATTCAAATGAATTGCCATGCTATCTTATTCCCATCATTTTCAATATTTGCTGTCGTTTTTTCAATTGTGCTTTGGTGGGGGGCAGAAAAGCCTCCTCTACAGTAAAGTTTGTTCTGCCGGACGGGATTTTCGCACCATTAATTATTTCTCTTGCCAAGAAAGTCAATACAGATCCACACATCGTGGCCGCATTGCCTAACTGAGGCCAGGAATATATTGACTTGCCAACTTCCATAACTGATTCCAGCATTCTTTCGGTGGACAAATGGGCTCCGGCAATACGAGCCATCACTCCGGGCAAGTCCTCGGGTTCAACATGTTTTAAGTGTTCAGCCGTCATTTTACCAGTGATACCGTGTAATATAGGAAGTTTCTTATTCAAATCATAGCGCTCCACATCTACAATTATTCCGTCCCCATTATCAGCCGCCATAATAATCGGAATTCCTTTAGGCTTTGCCATTTCTCTGACTTTTAATTTAAAATAAGGATTGTCCATTTCTTCGACCAATAAATCCAATCCCGATAAAAAATTAGACATATTTTTTTCTTGCAACCCCTCGGGAAAAATTTCCACAACGGCATAAGGATTAATTTCATATATTTGGCGAGCTACTGCAATGGTTTTGCTAAGACCCACACTATTAACGCCGGTCCGAATGCGATTCAAATTGGAGCCCGAAATTATATCTGGATCTGCCAACTTTATACGGGCAGCACCGCCAGTCATTACTATAGTCAACGCAACATGACTACCGACACTCATGCCTAATATACCGATTGTGCTATTATAAAATTTAGACTGTTCTTTAGCAGTAATTAAGTATCGATTACGGCCTGTTCGTAGATCCTGATACATTTTGTCCGGCAATACATGGACAACTTGGCTCAGCCAAGGATAATAGAACCACGACCCTTGGTTGTCTAGGTTTTTTCCTCCTGAATGCTTTCGAAGAAATTTTGCAAAGTCTGCCTGATAATCCGGATTAAACCGAAAACGAGGATTTGACAATAAAAACCACTCCTCCAACTGAGCAAGGTACTGATCATTGACCTGTGTTCTACCCAGTCTAAGTTTGCTGATTTTTTGCTTCAATGTTCCTGTGCCCTTTAGTAGCACCGGCTGCCAAGAATCTCTATTTAAAGTGTCTTTCGCCATAATTGTTATTTCTTATTAATTACCCATGTGTGCTTACCTCGTCCATCAAAATACTTTTCATGACCGTGTTTCCATAAAACCACTTTTGGTTTTACTTTCTCGCCCATGAAATTGTGATTATTTTTATATTCAGCATTCTTTTTTAACAAATTTTGCATAATTTTTTCAACTATGGCTTTGGTCAACTTCTGATCAACTTTCTTGCCTTTTAGTAGCTCAATATTAATTTCCAAATATTGATTTTGCTTTTTATCCTGTTTAGTGGTCATTGTAAATTTGCCGCTCAAGTGCTTGGATTGCTGAGGATGTTGTAAAACTTCCCTTACATGCTCGGCATAAACATTGGCCCCATATAACTTGGTAGACATGTCGACGCGTTCATATACAAACACAAAAGGCATTCGAGTGAGCCTAATCCCAACTTTTTTGGCTTCCTTCTCTATATTAATTCCGTTGTCCCTCATTTTATCTTTTACTTGATCAAATGTTAAGACAGAACCTATGTCTCCCACTTTGTACCGCACCAAAGGTACAGCACCGGCAGCACTCATTAATAATTCTCCGTGTTCTTCTCGAATCCCGAAAAATATTGGGTTATACTGGGCCACCGTGGGTAATCGATGTTCATCGAATAATGAGCGATATAATTTTGAATGGCTGAGTGCAAGACGCCTAATAAGAATAGACGTTGGCGTTTCAAAACCCATGTTCCCCAATTCAGCACTGCCATACTGATTATACGTATCTAAATAAGGGTTTTTTGTCCGGGTCTTTTTCATTATATAATCCCGTAGCTGTTCCGATACTGTTTCCGCCGCAAAAAACAATCGGGTCTTGAATTTCTTGAAATTAACGCCGTGAGCCGCCGCTTCGTCAACTATATCTTTCATAAAAGGTGGATAAGCCCCTAATATAACATTATCAAATTTAGGAGCTAATGTCTTCAAAGCAGAAAAAATTTCTTCCTTATTGATTCCTGGTGTAATAATTGTCACTGGCCGATGCCTCAACCCTATATCATGAAATACCTGATAAGTAATAACACCACCGATCCATACACCCATACCAAATCCATCAATCACTAAGGTTGATCCCTTGGGACCATTATCCAAAAAAAATTCCATTAGCACCGAAAATGCCCAGTCAGTTCGTTCGTCTCGTGGCACATATGTAGGAGCTCCGGTAGAACCGCTTGTTGCGGTCATTACCAGCATGCGAGATGACAGCGCCTTAGGCTCCGTTAAGTCCTGCAAAGGATAGTAACGCAAGTAATTATCTTTTGTCAAAGTTGGCAATTCTGACCAATGCGCGTGGTTAACAAAGCGCGCAGGATTAATCCCCGCTTTTTTTAGTACTTGCTTATAAGCAGGGACCTTGTTGGCTGCATAGCGAAATAATTCCATTTCCCGAAGCTGCTGTTGCTTCACCCAAAAACTTCCCGGCTGAGTGTGATATAGCCGGATCATTTCCTGAGGCGAATACTGCTTCATGAAATTTTGCATCGTCAGATTGTATTAATTTACAATTAATCCTTTTTTGCCACTGCAATCATTTGAGCAGAGTCATCAGTATATGGTGAGCCACTCCAGTCTCCATAATATTCTACCCCGGAAAAGCCGGCTTCTTTGCACATGGCCGTATACTCTTCTGGTGTATATATACGCACAGAATATGGAGTTAGGGCTTTTTTTATGCCATCAGGACTTACAACAAACCATTCCCCATCTTCCCGCTTTGTTTCCTTGTTATAACGTCGGTAGAGTTCTAGTTGATTACCGCTAGCTAAATTTCTCATTTGATAATTCAACAACTTGCCGCTGACTAAGCGTGGAACAGTAACATGAGTGTGCATCAAAAATTTGCCGCCTGGTTTTAATGCGTTATAAAAATTTTTGGCCACTTCCATGTTTTCCTGATCCGAGTCAAAAAAACCAAAAGAGTAAAACATATTAATAATCGCATTGAATTGACCTGGCATATCAATATGCCGCATGTCTTGCTTTATAAAACGACAGTTCGGCAATTGACGATGAGATAATTCCTCATTATCTAAAGTTAAAAACCTTTCGTTAATATCAGCCCCCGTCACTTGGTATCCTTTTTCCGCTAAAGCCAAGGAGTGGCGGCCATAACCACAAGGACAATCTAGCACGGCTCCACCCGGCTGAAGACCAGTCAGCTCTATAACACCATTAATTTCTGTTTCGGTTCGCTCGGCTAATGCTTGGGGTGAATTTAAATGCCCTTCTTTCGAATCATCAGCCTCTTTGTATAAGTCACCAAAAAATCCTCCGTCACTTTCCCACCATTGAGCTGCTTGATCCATGTTTGCTAAATATTAATTGTTAGTGATTATTGAAAATGCTCTCTGCCATTTCATCCGCCACTATGTTGAGCGGTCGGCCGCTAGATTTGCTTTGGGCCAATAAACTTTTGAAAATTACCCGAATATTATTGAGACGCTTAGCAATCCGATCTTCACTAAAGCGCTTGTTCTCATACTGATCTACCACGGAAATAATCCCACCGGCGTTAACAACATAATCGGGGGCGTATAGAATGCCCAGCTTATGCAATAGTTCTCCCACTGTACGGCTCTCTAATTGATTATTAGCTCCGCCAAGAATAATCGGCGCTTTAATCCGTGAAATAGTTTTGGGTGTCAACGAATTGCCGAGGGCGCAAGGACAGAAGATATCAACTTTCTGGCGATAAATTTGAGCAGGGGTAACCACTTCCACTTTAGGAAACCTAGTCTTAACTTCGGACACACACTGTTTATCTATGTCGGCAATGTAAATTTTCTTGGCCCCCGCTTGGGACAATAGCGCCACTAATGAAGACCCGATTTTTCCGACTCCTTGAATAGCGAACGAGCGATTACTAATATCAGGACTACCAAATACTTCTTCTAGCGCCACTTCAATAGCCATCATTAATCCCATGGCGGTAAATTTTACCGGTTGGCTATTTACACCTTCTATAAATTCACTATTTTCGCGCATCACTTTCAGGTCTGTCGGCCGAATACCCACGTCGGCTCCTGTCACAAAATGACCGCCCATATAATTAACGCGCTTCGTGTAAGATTTAATCACATCTCGGCGCTCTTTTGGGTTCAAATGAGGTGGCAGAATAATTACACCTTTCGCTCCCCCATAGGGCAATCCGGCCAACGCCGCTTTATAGGACATTAGACGGGACAAATTTAGGGCATCGCGGAGAGCATCAACCTTAGAGGGGTACTCCACTATGCGAGTGGCGCCAAAAGCAGGATTATTCTTACTGGAGCGGTGAATGGCAATAAAACCTTCCATTTGGGTCTTAGGATCCCATATATATGAGACAAATCGATGATTATCAAACTCCTGCAACTGCTGGGGTGTATCTTCCATAACGAAATTACGAGAAATATAAATAAATAAAACTTTGCCCTTATTTTACCTAAAAATGGCAAAATAAGCAATTTATTGCTATACTATTGTCACGATATATAATCCTTCGTATTTATTCAATGGAAACAAAAACAGACAAACCCAGGAAAATATTAATGGTGGAAGATGATGTCGCCATGCGTGAAATTGTCATTCACAAGCTCATGGCACATGGTTTTGATGTGAAAGAAGCCGAAGACGGTAAGCAAGGCGTCGATGCTATTATTAAGGAGCATCCGGACTTAGTCCTGCTGGACTTGATGATTCCCGAAATGGATGGCTTTCAGGTGCTGGAAACCATTCGGAGTAACCCCGATGCCGGTATTGCAAACACGCCTGTTATTATTTTGAGTAACCTCTGGAGCAACAAAGACATTCTCCGCACCAAAGCCCTAAAAGTTCAAGCTTACATGGTTAAAGCCTATTTCACGACGGAAGAGATTCTCAATAAAATAAACGAAGTCTTGGCCGGCAACGGCGCCGCCATGACCGGACCGGTAGATGCTCCTGGGGCTAGTGCTGCGGCCAGCGACTCTACTCCGGCTACAGCTGCTACTTCGACGCCGCCGACGCCGTCCCCTGCACCGACGTCGGATGCCACAAATCCTACAGCTTAAAGTTTGCGCCTTGACGACAAAAAATCCAACTACAAACAAAAACAGCTCTCATTTCTGAAAGCTGTTTTTCTTGGGTGCAAGATTAACACCCTCACGCTTCTACCAATAAAGAGATGATATCATACTCTTAATTTGTGTCAAGAATATGGTGGAGCGCTCGGGACTTGCACCCGAATTTCACTCTCGGTAGAAGCGCGTCCTAACTAGTTAGACGAGCGCCCCAGACATTTATCATGCCAGACTGCCCATGAACTAACGCTAAAGAAATAATAAACTTAAAAAAACGGGGGCTGACAGAATATCAGCCCCATAAATGGACGCTCAAGGTATTGAGCCTTATTTATTTAGCAAAACGTGTTTCTAATTTGAACGGCACCATGCCAAGCAATAAATGAATTGCTAAGGCAATAGCGACGGCCCAACCTCCAATGTTGGCCTTACTATGCGCTAAGCCGACGTGTTGGGTAAGGAAACCCACGTACGTGGTCCAAAATATCATAGATATTGCCCCCAGCATTGTGGCACAAATAGCGCTGCCCCACCCGGTTGGATCTTCGTCAATACTACCACGGCCGTATTCAATGTTCAGCCAAACCATCAAACCTAATCCAACTGCGGTGCATATGCCCATAAGGAAGGTTGATGCAAAGACAACCCTGTATCCTTCAGAGAAGCTGTCGCCAAATCTTCCAACAATAAGCGACAGCGAGAAATAAATAATCCATAGTGGTACCGCGCGTGAACCCAACAATCTTACGCAAATCTTTTTCATCTGCTAATTTCCTCCTGTATTGCAAATCCTATCATCTGAATTGCATGCCTAACTATAACAAATAAAGAGTCCCTGAACAAGGGGTCTGAATAAACAAAAACAGCTCTCATTCCTGAAAGCTGTTTTTTATTGGGTGCAAATTTTACACCACACACACCTCTGTCAAAGTATTACTATTCTAGCACGACTTGGCAGCATGTCAAGCCGATGGTGGACCAGCCGGGATTTGCACCCGGATTTCACCTTTGACAGAGGTGTGTCCTAACTACTTGGACGACTGGCCCACGCGTTAAAATCATTACACATAGGTCATGAACTAACGCTAAAGAAATAATAAACTCAGCTACAAACAAAAACAGCTCCCTGCCGGAAGCTGTTTTTTTGGGTGCAAGATTAGCACCCGCACACCACTGTCAATAAATTGATGATAGCATGTTTAGATAAAATAAAACACCCTGCACGAGTAATGATAAGCTACTCTGCAGGGTGTTTAGGCTTCGTTTTAAAGAATCGTGTCCTTAGCAGCTTTGGCTACGCGGAACTTGACTACGGTCTTTGCTGGGATAGATATGCTTTCGCCAGTTGCTGGATTACGGCCCATGCGAGCATCACGATGCTTCTTCTGCAACTTACCTAAACCAGGGATAGTGAATTCACCGGCCTTCTTGGTTTCTGCGTATGCGAGGGCGACAAGAGCGTCCATGAATTCAATTACTTCTTTTTTTGTCTTGCCGAGTTTATCGGCCAAGTGTTGGAGAGTTTCCGACTTAGTCATTGTGGGTTTTACCTTATCTCTTCAGTCAATACAATGCACTGACCAGAAGTAGAATTTAATTGATAAATTAATCATAAATAAAAAACCCCTGAAAATCAAGGGTTTTTCTAATATTTGTCAATGCCTTTGCTTACAATAATTCTCATCCCATATAATACACCCTTATATAAGCCATTATTTTACCTCAAACACTAATGTCATGTCGGCCGTAATATCTTGCTGTCCTGGCTGAACATCGGGTGCACTAGACTTTGCTGCATCACCACCATAACCCCCTGCGGCGTAGGGCAAAGGTACAGGATAACTATCTGCCGCTTCAGATACGTTCACCACTCGGCCTAAAGTAATCCCTGCGACTCGGGCTAACTCGCCCGCTTTCTGCCGAGCTTTTGTTATGGCCTGTGTCCGGGCTTGGCCACGCAAGTTATCCGGATCATCAAACCCTAAGCTAACCCCATTAATCTGATTAGCACCGGCGTTAGTCAACCCGCCTATGACTTTGGTCAGCTGGTCCGTAGATTTATCGACTCCGCGCACTTTTATAGTGATGCTCTGGTTGGCCTGATAACCAGTAATGGAGCCTTTGCCCTGGCTGTAATCTTGCTGCGGCGCAATATTGAATTGAGATGTAGCAATGTCGTCACGCGCTACCCCTTGGGCTTTGACGAAATCAATAATACCATTAATCTTTTTCGAACTTTGGTCTTGCGCCTCAGCTGCTGTCTGGGAGTTAGTCAAAACCCCCACATCTATTGTGGCCAAATCGGGCACTGCTTTTACTTTACCCTGAGCACTAACCGACAATGTATTCTTCGGGTTCTTGTTTTCTATTGTTTGCCTCAACGCGTAACTCTTATCGAGCGCCGTTAGACCCAGTACTATGATGAGCATCAGCCCTAAACTCCAAGTCAGCCATTTGGGCAGCATCGGAGATGTGTGATTTAGTGTATTCATCTTTTTATTTCTTAATATTTATTGATAATAATATTATATCAGAAACTACTCTACCAATTTCGCGATAGCGACATAGCGTTGGAGGGCGGTGCCAACCGGGTAGGAAGTTTGAAGGGTCAATAATTTCTGGTCTCTCTTATCTTGACTTAACACGCTGAGATCTGTTTTACTAATGACCCTTTTATCGAACACTTTGTAGTGAAAGGGTACGCCGCTGTTATCGCTTAAATATATGTCAGCACCAATAGCAATACTTGGTAAAAGTGCAAATGCGGTTTTATAATGGCCGCCAGACCATGGGTAGTCGGACGAGTGGCCGAATATATAGACATTGCCAAATTTACCAGGCTCAGCGGTGCCAGGATAGTGAACCACTCCATCTATTAGCGCTGTCTGGAATTGAGCCTCTGTGGACCCATCAGGCTCCTTTACGGGCAATGTAATGGCCAAACTCGGGATACTAAGGGTGTTAGCAGGGACTTCCGGCACCGCTCTTGGGTCGTAGTCTACACTGTAGGCTTTCTTGTTTATTTCAGGGCCAGATGCCAAAAAACTAGCTTGTTTCCAGAAGTAATCAACGTTCAACAAAACAAACCCAATTGCGGCCAAGATGATTGCGTAAACAATTATTTTTATAATGCGGCTCATTACTTTCATTATACACTTGTTAGGTTGATAATAAAAAACACCGACTATATAAGCCGGTGTTTTGAAAACTAATTTATCTATTGTTGATGCTAGCGAGCTAACAAGCCGCCGCGCTTACGCAGGCCAGCGATAACTAAGGCGCTGAGAGCTAAAGCCCAAAGCACATTCGCTGGGGTGCCCGTGCGAGGCAATTCTATTGCTGCACCCAAAACCTGAGGGTTCAATGGGATTTGCAAACCTGAGCCACTTGGAATGTTAGTCGAATCACCTAAGACTTGGCCCGGAGGAGTTGAGCCGCTACCTGAATTATTGGCACCAGTACCGCCGGCAAAGATTGTTCCGCCGCCGCCACCACCGCCGCCGCCGCCGATAACTTGAGTTGAGAAGTTACCAAAGTTCAAACCAATCGCGTCACCATTAACTGTAACCACACCTGAACTGGAAGCGCTAGCAGTATTAATAACTAGAGCCAGAACTTTCCCAACAAAACTTTGTTCCGTTACGATTGGTGAGAATGGGCAGATAGCTCCGCCCAACGCAATTAGATACTGATGAGATGCATTGGTAGGTTCTGTGATAGTCCAACCACTTTGCGGAGTTTCTTGCAATACGTAGCATCCTTGAGCAATATCTAGGAAGATGTAGTTGCCGTCTGCATCGGAGACTTTCGTGCCTACCGCACTACCAGCTCCAGGGGCAGCTCCAGGAGAGGCGCTATTGTAATTAGATAATGTGACAGTCCAACCTGGTAGTCCAGACTCAGCGCCATTTTTTGTTCCATCATTGTTTAAGTCGTTGTAAATGTTGCCGCTGACTTTAAACTTGGGCGTACCGCCGCCACCGCCGCTACAAGCATAAGTAATGGTATCTAACTTATAGATTACACCGGTCGGATTGTTGGTTTGATCAAACGCGTAATTCTTTACAGAGAACTTCAAAGTGTGGGTTCCAGGGGTCAAAGTTAATGAACCAGAATCCGTCACAGAGCTGAAGCTAGTAGAAGTGGCAATCAACGTGCCGTCTAAGTAGGCTTTAACTTCATTGTCAGCCGCTATGTGCAATTTTGGCGAAGAGATTGCAGTGGCACCGGCAGGAATTGTGAAAGTTTGGCTAAACAAACGCCAAGAGTCAACACTGCCATTAAACCCAGGTCCGCCGGTATTGGTCGGTTGAGTGGCGCTATTGCTTACAAACACTGCACCGGACACTTTAGGATCGTTAATTGCTGCATCCCACGCCCCCGGATAGCCAGTTGGGCCTACAGCTACTGCGTTACCGGCAGTACCACTAGGATAATTGGCTGGATTGGTTAAGTCTGCTGGAGCTGCGCCGCCCTCTTTCAGACCCTCAAACTTTGTTAAAGTGCCACTCACTAGGGAAATTGGGGTCACTACACATGGTGGCACCTGGCGAATGTTATATGCAATACAGTAAATATCCGTAGGCTGATCGTTGCCCAAAGTGATAACTTCTAAATTGTCACCATACGCAGCATCTTTGTAGCATCGAATTGCGGCAAAGTCATACCCTGTTTGAGTCACTTCACTTACCCATAGCTGACCAGTTGCTACTGCAGTCTGCAAAGCAGGAGTTAGTGCGGAATTCTGCCCAGAGGTAGTAGTTACGAATTCACCGTTTGCAGTAGGACCAACAGTTTGTGTATCTGTGGTTTGAGTAATATCACTGGACAGTTTAAAGTTCCAGCCATTGGCGCGAGCACAACTAGAATCGCGGCCAGGAATTTCTGATGGGTTTACCATACCATCAACCAAGGGTGATGGAGTAAACGCTCCATTAGCATAATTCTTGAACTGGGTGTATTTGCCACCAGTAGCATCAGCTGTATTAGCCGAGTTATTACCAGATACGTCACTGTATTTATCGCACACTACTTTAATGAAGTGTAAGTTTGTGGTTGGAATAATGTCGGACTTGTTTCCAAAATCATTACCGTCCAAAGTATCTTCATTGCTCAAATCTACTGAATGATAGTTTGGGCTAGACGGTGTAGTTTGTGTCCAATCGGCTTTTTGAATTTCAAAGACTGATACTAGATCGCTAGCAGCAGTGCCGTTTGGAATATCCAAACTATAATCACCATTTACATTGGTATCGGCTTCAGCCAGAACTTTATATAGTTTAACGCCTAAGGTACCTGAATTATCTCCATACCAAGCGGGATTTTTGACACCAGTTGTAGCATCACCATCAAAAATACTAAAGTTTAAGGGACCACCGGCATGGTTGTAAACCAAACCATAAGAGTGAGACCCTTGGTAAGGACCCCAGTTAACAAAAGTGTTATTAACCATTAAGTCACCTTCGTTAGGCCCAGCTCCTGCATAGGCTCCGGGGGTTGTGCCGTCGGTGTGAGTAGACCAAGTATTTTGTGTGTAATATTCAGCGTCAAACAATTCTGCACTACCACTACCAATGCGGTTATTCCAAGCGCCGTTAGCGACAACTAAATATTTGCCAGCTGGAACGGTTGCTGTTGAACCGACAGCGGATGTGGAGTCGACGGTATAGCTGTTAGTCTCTACTTTATCTACAGCAACAATATGGAAACCGGCTAAGCCTGGCTCCCCTTCTTGCCGTTTGCCATCACCATTTTTATCATTAAATTTGGTACCATTTATTGTTTTCGTGCAAACAATTGGGCTAACAGCAATGTCTAACTGGGCATTTAAGCTACGTGGATCACAGGGATCAATCTTCTTATTAACTAGGTTAAACGTTTGGGTCGGTGCATTGACCACAGCGGCACTGCCTTGACCTGTTTGATTAGTCCAACCATCTTGCATGATTTCATCTAAAGTGTAGTTACCATAAGGAACGCCTGTGAGGGTAACGCAACCATTTTCTTGAGTCGTACCTTTGAAGATTGGATAAACATCAACGGTTAAACTACCGGAGTTGTCCCCATAAACATCGTCCAGAATTCGGAATTTCTGTTTACCAGACGCGGATACATGGTACATAGCGGAATACTGATGAGCTGGGTTAAAGGTTGTACCCCAGTTAATGTTGGCCTGATTAACTTGAATGCCTAAATAACCAGTATATGGAGCGGGGAAATCTAATTCCCGCACCCATGGCTGAGAAGTGCCAATACTGTAAACAGAATCTGAAGGTAAGCGCTTAGAAAATGCGGCGTCAGAAATAGATGCAGTTGGTTCACCCGGTCGATAGACGTAAGTGCCGTTAGCTACAAACAAATAGTCGCCAGCCGGTAGAGTGTTAGACAAGTGATCAATTCCATCTGGATTAACAGTGACAGTTTCTTCCTTAGGACCTTTTAGGAAAACGTCCCAACCGGAAAGAGCTCTTTCGTGAGTATTGTATTTACAAATAGTGACAGCCGATACACAGTCTTCTACTACACTAACATCATCAACAAAACCACCCAGGCTATTGCCTATACCCAAATCTGTAAGGCTCAATCTAGTGAGTGTGCCTGTAGCGGTGAAAGCATATGTGTGCTCTGTCCAAACCGTATTAGCATTGGCTGAACCGTCTTCATTAATCACATCGAGGACGGTGCTGCCCATTTTGACTTCTGTGCTGTTCTCAGTCAAACCTGTGCCAGGGCGAGGAGATGTCCATAGCTTGATAGTATAAGTACTGCCAACTTTGGTAATTAAATCTTGATACATCTTAACCGAAGCATCACCACCGACGGAATTAGATGGGCCGCCTCTGTCAGAATCTAATTCAGTGTGCTGTGACCCGCTATGCGGAGCCCAACCATTAACGCCTCTGTGTAATTCTGCTTTTGCTATCGCAGGAGCACCGGCTGGACGAACCCAGCTTACACTCCAACCCAATCCAGCAGTACCAGAATCATAAGTGTTCCAGTTCTGAGGCGTAGCTACAACAGGAGATTCGAATCCACCATTTTTTACAGAGTTCACACCACAAGGAACCACCAATGGATCGCCGTTATCTACGGTAAATTTCCATGGGTTAGTCCAAGCGCTGGAATTGTTTGCTCCATCGACAGCCCGAACATGCCAGTAGTAAACACCGGCGGGAGTTCCCGGTGTCGGGATCTCAGATGTAGTCAATGCTCCCGAGCTATAAGCTGGGGTGACAAAAGAACCGTCGACATTAGTGTCTGGAGTATGAGAAGATTGGTAATAATAAGTAACAGGCGTAGATGGGTCGGTAACGTCTGTCCAATCAACCTTTACTAGAGATGCTGTGGTCTCGAAACTGCCGTCTGCCGGAGAAAGATGCACCGGAAGCGGAGGAGCGGTTGTGTCGGATACTACGTCTTGCTCGAAATCGTAAGTGGTGGTGGTTGTGGTTGTTCCGAATACAAACTTATCAGTTTGAACATCATAGCTTGGGTTATTTGATCCAACGTTGACGCCGTAACCAATGACTTTAGCAGCAGGACAAATGGTCTTTATTTGGGTCAAGGTATAGAATGGTGGTCCCCCAGCCCCTGCAGTAATAGTGCCACCAGAGCATGTAACTGTCTTTGTAGACCAGAACTGGCCGCCGCTGACATCCCATGTCTGCCATGCACCATTAGTAACAGTGCCATTTTGGTATGGTTCGTAAACAAATGTTGTAAAACCAGTGGTGCCGTTTGCAAAAACCGGCAATTGATATGATGGATCGCCACTAACAAAGCCTGCGCTATTCTGCTTCGTAGAATAACTCAAGCTAAGAACATCCGTGATTGAAGTGCTTGAGGCGTGCATGTACTGAACTTTTGCAGTGGTAGCAGAATTGGTTGTCAGTTTCAAGGAGCCAGTCGGTAAAGGAGATGTTGCATCATTTACAAAAGAAAGAACACCACCTGGACGGGTATCTGTTTCGCTCCAGCCTTGAGTATTACTCGGACGGACAATTACAGTAGTGGCTGTCGGGCCAGGTGTAGGCGGAGCAGGAATTGGAGGAAGCGTCAGAGTACTCGGATCTACTATGTTATTCACCTGATCTGGGGCACTTGGATCCCCTACCGCAGCCAGAGCGCCCAAAGGCATTAAAACGTTAACTACCAACGCCGCTGCTGCGATAATATTGCCAGCAGTTCGGAGGGTGCCGTTCTTTGCGTTGTACCGCATGAAGCGATTACCCAGATTTATTGTCCAATCAATCATTATTTTTCCTTTGAGCACTTGCTTAATTGCCTATAATTAAGTGCTTTATTAAATTTGTTTATAAAAAATAGACTTTTGCTTTGTTTATCAGGATACCACTTTCAACCGATTTGTCAAATAATACCTTGTATCTCAGGATTTTAGTATTCGCTACGATAAATCAACACTTATAAAAGGTTATCCTCAACAAATTATGAATATTTCATCAAGTCATTTATAATATAGATAGTTCAAATGTAGAAAATATGAAAATCTCATTCCTTGGTGCGGCCGGCGAAGTGACCGGCTCTAAGCATCTGATACAAACAGAAAATTACAACTTATTACTTGATTGCGGATTGCATCAGGGTCGGCGGCAAGAAGCTAATGCCCTTAACGCCAATATGCCTTTCCCGAGCAAATCGGTTAATGCAGTCATTTTATCGCACGGTCACTTAGACCACTGTGGTATGTTGCCAGTGCTGGTAAAGCAAGGATTCCGCGGCGACATTTTTGCCACCACCGCTACTGCCGACATTGCCCATTATATTATGGCCGATTCGGCTCGTATCCAAGAACAAGACGCTCGCTATTTTAATAACAACTTGCCTGATGACGGCAAACCGATTGACCCCCTCTATACCGAAGAGGACGCCTTGGCTGTCCAGTCGTATTTCAAACCTACTCCCTATTTCCGACTAAAGCCCCATTGGACTCAGGTTAATCCCAAAATCCGTTTTAAATTCTTAGACGCCGGGCACATATTGGGTTCCGCCCTTACAGTAGTGGAAATTACGGAAGGTGGCGTCACTAAACGCATTGGTTACACGGGAGACATCGGCAAACCGGGCAATCCGTTACTCCATGATCCTGAACCCTTTCGTGAACCACTCGACGCATTAATAATGGAAAGCACTTACGGTAATCGGGATCATCGCTCGTTAGATGTAGCTGAAAAGGTCTTAGTTGAGACAATAAAAGAAGCGGCGGCCAAAAAAAGCAAGGTTATCATCCCTGCCTTTGCTTTAGGTCGCACCCAGCAATTAATTTATTCCCTACATCGCCTAACCGACGAAGGCCACATCCCCCGAATGCCCATCTATGTGGATAGTCCCTTAGGTTTGAATATTACCGAAGTATTCCAACGTCACCCAGAAGACCTCAACGCCAGCGCTTGGCAAGGCTTTACCAAAGATCATGAAAATCCGTTTTTGTTTCGTAACTTAGATTATGTTGAATCGGTAGATGAATCTCGCGCACTAAACGACCTCCCCGGACCATTCATGGTGATAGCGTCTTCGGGTATGTGTGAAGGTGGTCGGGTTTTGCATCACCTTATGCATCATATTAGTGACCCCAACGCCGTGATAATGATAACGGGGTACCAAGGTAAGCACACTCTCGGCCGCAAAATCCAAGATGGCGTTAGTCCTGTAAAAATATTTGGCCGCCCGTATAAAGTGCGCGCCAAAGTTATCACCCTGGATGAATTCAGTGCCCATGCCGACAAAACTGCGCTTATGACTTACCTGTCCCACATACCGACGCCAAAACAAATTTTCTTGGTCCATGGTGAAACTGACCAATCCGAAGCCCTGCAATCTGAATTACAAAAAAAATACCCCGGAGCAGCAGTACATGTACCGATGCTCGGGGATAATTTCGACGTTTGATTTTGTGTGGTCTAGTGGACAGTCACTAGCACCGTATTAATTTGTGCCGGCACAAATCGAACCGGTTTTTTTGATAGCGCCTCTTTGAGCTCCAAGAATTCCTCTTGGATATCGCTTAGACCGACTTTCCCGGCCATTTGCGCCTGCATTTCAGTAAGCATCATCAGCTCGCTGGTGTAATCACCCTCCGGCCGAACGAACATCTCCTGTTTAACAGACATGCCTTTGCCGCGGACTAGGTCCTCGGTTACCATGCCGAAAAGATTTCGGCCAATATGCGGATCCACGTGGAGTGTTTCCATTACAGCGAAACTCAACGCCATGAATCGATCAAGCAGCGGCTTGTCATCGGTACTCCGAACGGCCGCCCAATCGTACTCCATAAACAGCATGTGCTGGTCGGCGAGATCCAGTAAGTTGTTCATGGCGACCTCTCGGTCAGCCTGCGACATATGCATGAGAACGAATCTCATGTGCACCAAGCCTTTCGGAATTTTATACCCCGACAGGCCATCCCTGATATCAATCTGATAGGCACGCGCCCGCTCAAGATTAAGAGCAGCGAGTTTTTGATGCATCGTGTAGGCGAATGCCTTCGATTCACCGGCATCGGTTTGCCGACCCGAGTCCAAACCGATATAGATTTTACCTTTACCGGCCACGTACTCCGCCAGAGTGGTATTCACACCACAACCGGCATCAATGACGGCATTATACTGCAGCCGGTCTAATATAAATTTCGACACGTGATTAGGGTAATCGAAACTTTCCAAGCGAGCGACTTCCCTGTCGCCCACGCCTCTTTCGTACATGTTGGCCGGTTTTTCTGAACCGCCCTGCGCAATATCTGTCATTATTGTCCTCCATCTAAACTCTAAACTTCTAACTCAAATCCCTAGAAACAAAAGCGCCGATAAAAGTGCAATCGGACTGCTAACCATACCAAACATTGGCACTTTTGTCAATAATGTTTAAACGGGTGCATTGACAAAACATCAATAAAATGGTATAATTCTAGCAAAGAAAAACTGGAGGATTTTAAAATGATTACAGAAGATTTGATGAGGGAGATGGCTACGGCTAATCTTCTTAGAATAGTACCGGTTTCGAAAGACCCAATTGAGGCTCTGTACGGTATTAATTGGACTGCTGGTGATACGTCGATGGATCAGATGGATATCGCAAAGGCCAACATATGGCTTGAGCCTATCTATTGCCTCGGCCGCCTGGCATTGGCTGCAATTTTCATGGAAAAGTATTTTCCAGCCGTGGAAATTAGCAGCGCAGAGGTATTGGAAGATTATCTGGCTAATTTTATGGCTAGCATAATGTCCGATCCTCCGCTGCCAAGTGAGCTACATGAACTCCTTATGTACGAGGAGCCTCATTCCGTGCTAGCGTTTAAAGACGGCACCCAATTTGATCCATTATCAGTCGGTCTGGGTATGGATATACAGCATCCGCGGATAGAAAGCTATCCAATATGGAAACAAATTGGCAGTTCCTGGCTTTGTTCCCAAGCGCTACTGGAACAAAATCGGCACGCCAAGCTAGAATTGCTCGAGCAGGCCGAGGAGTTCTGTCCGAACACCACCCTCGTCGCGGAAAATAAAGCCGGTGCATATATGTTACTCGGCGATGTAGACCGCGCAATACAAGAATTGGATAAGGCAATCGAGCGACGACCAGTCGCCCGTTCCCTGTTTGGCTCCTACTTGCTAGGAAACCAAAACAGTTACCGGTTGTTAACCGATAAATATCCCCCGTTACTGGTCGAGTTATTGAAGCAGGAGGTTAAAGACAATGAGCAAAGATATATCGCAAGAGCCCGATCTTAACAGAGTCGCCGAAATACTGGCGGCAATGTCGGATGAAGACCGACAAGTCATGGAGTCCATGATGAAAGCCAAAGACCTAGCGACAGTCCGTGCGGCGATCTCGCAAGTATGCGCACGGAACTTCTCCCACAATGTGGGAGACAAGGTCAAGGAGACATTGAAAAAATAATGCGTTAGCCTTAACAAGGCATAGTCAGTAGTGATCATTTCGCTACTGACTTTTTTTATACAAAAAACCACCCATCTATTTTATAGCTGGGTGGTTTTGTAATATATATTAACGCTTCGCCCACTGTGGGCTTCTACGAGCGCGACGCAAACCTGGTTTCTTGCGTTCCTTTTTGCGATCATCACGAGTCAGTAATCCATTCTTCTTTAAGACGGCGCGGATTTCATCATTCATAGAAGCTAGCGCTTGAGCCAGTGCATGACGCATTGCCTGGGACTGTGAGTGAATACCACCGCCATTAACAGAAGCGGTGAAATAGAAATCATTCCCAAAACCAGTTAACTGGAATGGCTGAGCAATTTCATCTTGAAAAATCTGATGTTCAAAGTATTTGTTAATTTCTTTCTTATTAACCAAGGAGTGGCCTTTGCCCGCAAACAAGCGAATATTAGCGACTGATGTCTTGCGACGACCAGTAGCAAAAATGTAGCGGCCATCAGAAATAGTGGGTTTGGTAAACTTGATTGCTTCAACTTCTGGCAAAGTTTCAATAGTGACCGCAGCAGTCGCAGTAGCTACCGGCTTAGCATCCTCAGCGCCCTCGCCTTTCTTAGTAGCGTGAGCTTTAGGCTCTGCTTTGTGGGCTGCCACTTTTTTGGCTACGGCTTTCTTTGCAACCGGCTCTTTAGTGACGTGATCCTTGTCAGCGTGCTCTTTGGTGGCATGGGTCTTTGGCTCTGCTTTGTGGGCAGCCTTAACAACCGGCTTCTTTTCAGCCTTGTCAGTAGTCTTTTTAGTTGTGTCGTCGGTCTTTACCATATAATTATGCGCTCTTTACTTGCTTGGTCTTCTTGCCAGCATCAATCTTGTAATTGTGTTCAGTCCCCTTAACTATTTTCAGGCGGGATACCAATTTCTTACGGAATTTAATATCATCGATCATAGAGAATACAGCGCGGCGCAGAACAGACTCAGGGCTACGAACAATCTCGTCTTTCAGCTTCTTAGTCTTAATACCGCCCAGGTAACCAGAGTGATGGTAATAGTTCCGTTGTTCAATCTTGCGACCGGTAAACTTCAGCTTATCTACGTTTGTCGCCACTACAAAGTCACCCATATCCATATGCGGCGTGAAATCGCGCTTGTGCTTGCCACGGAGGATGTTTGCAATCTGAGTAGCAACGCGACCCATGGAATCACTGGAAGCATCTATTTCGTGCCAGGTGCGGGCTACAGTTGTCGGTAATGTAATTTTTTGAGTCTTCATGATAGTGAGGTTATTCTAATAGTCGAAATTATTCGACGAATTCCAGAACCGCTTTGGACTTGCCAGCAGCCGGGTCATTTAACTTTATCAAACGCATATATCCGCCTGGTCGGTCAGCGTACTTCGGGCCGAATACATCCATAGCTTTAGCAGCAGCATTGGCGGTTAAACCGGAAAGCAACATGCGGCGGCTTTGAAGTGTCCCTGTTTTAGCTTTGGTGATCAGTTTTTCAACGTACGGTTTGACCGCACGGGCATTAGCATAAGAAGTTTCAATTCTTTCATAGAGAATCGCCGAAGAAGCCAAAGTGCGCAACAGTTTGCGTCTGTGGTCCATGCCTTTACCGAATTTTCGCTTCTTTAAATGTCTCATATCTGTATAGTTACTTTATGCGATTACTCGCGTCCTAATATGGTTAAAATCTCTGCGATAGTCTTGTCGCCCAAACCAGCCATGTTGTTAATGTCATCGGTGCTCAAAGCTTCGAGCCCTTCAACAGTGACAACACCATTTTTGGTCAGTGCGTTTTTAGCGCGGTTAGACAAGTTCAGTTCATCTAGGCTTCGGCCGGTTTCATCAGGACCATCTAAGTTCGGCATAGAAGATGCTTCGGTGTCGCCCTCGGTAGTTTCATCTGCAGCTTCAATGGCTGGCGGGTTGAAAGCAGCGCCGGCACCATTAAACATCATTGTAAAATGATCGACCAGAATACCAGCTGCGATGTCGGAAGCTTCTTGACCGTTGATAGAACCGTCGGTAGTCATGTTGAGTACTAATTTGTCATAGTCAGTCTTTTGACCAACACGCACGTTGCTGATGTCATAGTATACAGACTTTACTGGGGAGTAGATAGCATCAATAGACAACATACCAGCTTCTAAGCGCGGGTTTTCCCGAGCTTCCACTGGAACATAACCACGACCTTGTTCAACAATAAGCTCCATGTCAAAGTCAGAATTTTTGTTATCAAGGGTGCAAATGTACATGTCCTTGCTCACAATTTCTACTTGGTCGTTGCCTTGAATATCAGCGGCGGTAATTACCCCTTCGCCCTTCTTCTTCAAAGACAAGCGCACTGGCTCAACACTATGACTGCGAACAGCCAACTTTTTCAAGTTCAGAATAATTTGGATAACGTCTTCTTTAACGTTGGGAATGGTAGAAAATTCGTGATCGACGAATTTAATCTTGACCGCAGTAACTGCAGCGCCTGGCATGGACGACAACAAAACGCGGCGAAGAGCGTTACCAATGGTAACACCATAGCCAGGATACAAAGGCTCGAGCGTCAGCTCGTACTTATTTCCTTCGAGATGCTTGACCTCGACATTGTTAGGTAGTTGGATTGGGTTCATACATTTGCCTCACTATTGCAATTGACCAGTTGTGATTCAGCCCGTAGTCGTGCAGGTCAATTAGAATATATTAATTGCTTAATGAGAAATAAATAATAGATAAAGATAAATTAAATTCTACTATAGTGTTCAACAATGAGCTGGGTGTTGATAGTGTTTTCAATCTGTTCAGATGTCGGAACGGACAGGACTTTACCAGCTAGTTCAGCGGCCTTCAGCTCTACCCATTCCTGAGTAGTGAAGCCTTTCAGCTTTTCTTTCTGGATTTCCATGTAAGCCGACTTGGCTTTTGGTTCGCGAACTTTCACAGTGTCACCCGGTTTAGTAGCGTAGGAAGGAATATCTACTTTCTTGCCGTTGACTTCAAAGAAACCGTGATTGACTAACTGCCGAGCTTGAGCGCGAGTTTCAGCAAAACCGAGACGGAACACAACGTTGTCCAAACGCAATTCGAGTAGTTTCAACAAGTTGTCACCGGTCACGCCGGCTTGCTTGTGGGCTTTGTCGAAGTAGCGGAGGAACTGACGTTCCATGACACCGTAATTTATCTTGGCTTTCTGCTTTTCACGCAATTGCAATCCGTATTCAGATACTCTGGAACGGCGTTGGCCATGCTCACCCGGAGCGTATCCACGCTTTGGTAAAATTCGAGCATCTTTTGGTGTGAAAGCCATTCCTAGACGGCGGGCTCTTTTAACTTTTGGTCCTGTATATCGCATAGTATTATATAAATCTTAGACGCGACGCGGCTTCTTCGGCCGAACCCCCCCGTGGGCAACTGGAGTCTCATCCTTAATGGTCAATACGGCCAGTCCGGAGCTTTGCAGTGCCCGAACAGCAGACTCACGACCGGAGCCAATGCCCTTGATAAACACATCTACTTCTACTAATCCGCGTTCTTTCACGCGAGCTAGAGTGTCTTCCATAGTCTTACCACCGGCGTACGGAGTAGATTTCTTGGAGCCTTTAAATCCGGCTTTACCGGCGCTGCCCCAAGCCACAACGTTGCCAATAATATCAGTCACAGTAACAATGGTGTTGTTATAAGAAGAGGTAATGTAAATACGACCCTTGGTGATCTTAATTTTGGACTTCTTTTTCTTACCGCCCTTAATCTTAGATCCCATAGTCGCAACACCGGTGTCTGCAGTAGCAGTAACCGGAGCGGCAGTTTCAGTTGTGGTGATGTCTTCGTCAGCCATATATATGTAGTTTAGGTCTTATCAGATGACTTCTTGCGGCCGGATCCGGCAGTACGGCGAACATTGCCGTGGCGAGTTCTAGAGTTCGTTTTAGTACGCTGACCGCGCACAGGCAACCCTTTGCTGTGGCGACTGCCCCTGTAGGAACCGATTTCTTTGAGGCGCTTGATGTTCAGCAATATTTGCTGGCGCAAGGAACCTTCTATTTTGAAATTCTTTTCAATAAAGTCACGCAACATGCCGAGCTCTTCTTCAGACAAATCTTTGGTGCGCTTATCCGGATCAATTTTAGTTTCAGCTAAAATCTTTTTGGATAATGTTAAACCAATACCATATAAATATGGTAATGATGCTTCGATTCTTTTTTCATTAGGGAGGTTAACTCCGGCAATACGGGCCATACTATAATTTTCCTTGGATTATCCTTGACGTTGTTTGTGCTTCGGTGTTTGGCAAATGACAAAAACACGGCCGAACCGCTTCACAATTTTACAATTCTTACACATTGGCTTTACGCTTGCACGTACTTTCATATCTTTCAATATCCTTGTCTGCCTATTCGCTCTTTAAGTGCGGGGCAGATAATTAAGGAAGGTTGCCCTTCCAATGCTGATTTCTCAGCCGCGGGTGAAATTAGTATATTTACAACTACTGTGGACTAGCGCAGACGACGTATGATTCGGCCTTTGGCCAAATCATACGGGGTCATTTCGAGGAGAACTTTGTCTCCTGGGAGGACCCGAATTTTGTGCATACGCATTTTTCCGGCCAAATGGCCCAAAACTATCTGTCCCGCCTCCAATTGGATGCGGAATCGGCCGTTTGGCAAGCTCTCGGTAACTTTACCCTCGAGCTCTATAGTCTGCTTGGAATTGTCATTACTGCCCGAATTCGCCAAAATCGTGTGTGCTGTGTAAATATTTAACTAATATTAGACCAATTATAACTAGGGGGGCGGAAATTGTCAACTCGGAAGCCACGGATTGGCCTATTGCACCTTCAAATCCACTTTGCTCCCAAACCACGGAATACTGCTCTGCCATGATGGCGACAGTTTAATCTCAATATGGTCAATATCAGGGTTAGACAGTAAAATTTCGCTAGCTTCTTGCTTACTCTTACCAGAAATTTGTTGACGGATACCGGCTTCGTCAATTTTGGGAATGGCTTTGCTTTCATAATGAATCGCCAGCGCTAAAATACCGTTGGCCAAATCTACATTACGAACTTTGAGAGTGATAGAATCTTGGGCAGCATCTTGCAATGTCTTATTCTCGCCCATCGACAGAGCCAACCGCTCGCGTAGCAGCTTCACCAATTGGTCTTGATCAAAAGCAAAACCAGTAATTTGGACTTTTGTGCTTGCCGTAAAAGACGGCGTTTCGGTTCCAACCGGTTTATCAGTAGTAAACTCAGCCGGCGTGGCAATGTAAGCGTCGCTTAATAAAGTTAAGTTTTGATCTTTTAATTTAGTGCGGATGCCGTCGACTACTCCGGTATTAATACCCTTTTGAGCCGCCTTGATATCATCCGCTGAAATTACAGAAATAAATCGGGAGGCGCCACCAACTACTTGTGACACCGTTTTTGCATACAAACGTTGTGGCTGAGTGCCAAACGCTTGGTTGGTAATTTCCATGCGTGTACCGGCAGGAAGATTATAGGCCTCTCCCCCATTTTGCGCCGTAATATCACCCAACGTCGCCCCGGTATCATTATTAGGACTTGATAATGCCTTGATATTATTTTGATCTGCGTCGAAAGTATAATTCTTATTTCCCACGCTCAATACGGTTGTGGTGGCTTTTAAATTAATGGGCGACCCCGTTAAATTATAGATAACCACGCGGCCCTGAGCTTTGCTGCCCACTTCTTTTTTTCCAGTGGTCTGGAACGTTTGGGATTGATCCACTAATTCGCTGACCTGTTTTGCCGGCATCGTTAATTTAGCAGCGTCAGCCGAAGTCACTTTAGTATCTAAGTTCATATCGATGTCGCGAGAAATGTTTTGCACTTTTGCGTAAGCAATAACCTCAGCATGAGGCAACACCACTAACATCAACACCATTAACACAACGAGGCTAATAGCAACAAAAGCAATTAATTTTTTACGCGGTAAGCGGCTATTAATTTGAGAGTCGTGTTTTGCTAACGGCGGTACTGCCCGTTGGCGAGAAACTTGAGCAGATCTGGCTGCCAACGAAGGCAACGCAGCAGCTAATCCTTCAGCATTTTTCGTCGTAGTCGTAGATGATTTGATAGTTCGGCGAATAGGACTAGTCGGTACCACCGCTACACCAGGAACAGCCTTCCGCAATAGTTTTGTCGGGCGCTTCACGGGACGTGATGCCATGGCTTCTGGTTCCGGCATTTCTGGTAGCACAACAGCAGGCGGTTGGGTATGATGGGACCGACGACCGATGTCAGAAAAACCCCGTGGCCCAGGACTCTTCGGCAAAAATCTCAATGCAAATCCAGCTTCCTTGGCATACATCTGGCCAACTTCGTCCATTGTTAAAATGGATGCAGTTTTGCCCATCATATCAATCTGCTTTTTAAGCAAGCGGAGGTTGATACTATCGGCAAATATAAAACTTTTCTTAGGAAAAACTAAAACCACCTCGGGAACTTTTTCCCGTTTTAGTTTGGACGTAATCTTTGCAACGTCGTCCTCAAGGTTTAAATATATGGTTTTTACCATGACTAAAGGCTATTTATGCCCTTATTGTACGATACTATGCCCCGTGGTGCAAACGCTTGGTAAAACTAATTTTTTTACTGTTTTCGACTTCGGGTTGGTCAAAAGGATTCACTCCTCTTACCACTGAACCGTAAACGGCGTAAAGTTGCCAAAAAGCCAACAACCCGCCTAAGGTTTTAGGCGAGATATTATCGAGTTGCAGCGAAGCCATGGGAATACTCTTAATACGAGCGTCTTCCAACACGCCTTCTAACTCATACCGCAACGCTCGACTTAACGGAATTTGATTTAACGCTTTTAATGTACCGTCTTTATAAGGCAAGTCTAATAACGCCGGCGGAATAATAGTGCGCAAATCGTGATTTGGTTTCAGAACACTCATAATAAACCCAGCCATATTGCGACGACCGCCGAAAAATCTTTGATTAGTGTGATGCTGGGACTCCGGCGCCTCATGCGCTAGATAAGTTTGACCCTTGCCGTCTTTGCCAAAACTTTCATGGCATAACTGAACAACTAAGTTTGATAATGGGAACAATGCGGCAGAGTAAATTGGAATAAACACATCGACAAAGCCCCGTTGTTCTAATTGCCAAAAAACAGAAGCGGCGCGCCATGCATCATTATCACTATCATATTTTTCGTAAACAGCCTTTGCTCCTTCAAACAAAGCTTCTATGTCAAAGCCGCACAATGCTGATGACAACAATGCCACTTCTGTCATGCCAGTATAGCGACCGCCAATAGGCGGATGCTCTTCAATTGCAGCCCCTAACTTTCCACCAATTTTAGCTAACGGACTCCCTAGTGCGGTAATAAATAACAAAGGATAATTAGTAAACTGCATTAGCGCTTCTATTTGAGTGGTTGTTTCACCGGACTTAGAAATCGCAACGACTAAAGTATTTTCGGGCAACAAGTCTTGTTTTAACTCCGTAATATAATCAGGGTCATTTGTGCTAAGCACATATGCACGTTTGGCCGACAATGTTTTTAGAGCACCATAAATACCTATGAAGCTAGTTATGCTCCCTCCATGGCCAATAATTAAAATATTATTATATGTTTTGTATCGTTCCGCAACTTCTCTAATACGGTCAAACTTGGGCCGATAATCTATGAACGGTGGACGAGAAGGCAAAGTGACAGTAGAAATAGCAGCTGGGTCAGGGCAATTAAAAAATTCTAGGTTCATAATTTTGTTTTGTTTATTTAAACTTAATGCTTTAAGGCTCTATTTTTGCTTTAATGCGCCGCATTCCCGCTGATACCGATTCTTCTTTGGCAATATGAAATTTGCCGACTAAATTAGTATGTTCAACGTGCGGACCGCCACAAAATTCCCGAGATATTATATCGCCGGTTTTTGCATCGGTCATGGTATATATAGAAACAGTATCGGCGTACTTTTCACCGAACAAGCCAATCGCACCCAATTCACGGGCTCGCTTTAAAGGCATAAACTCTTGTTTCACCACGGCATCTAGTTCAATCCATTGATTGACCAAATCTTCGACTTGCTTCTTCTGCTCATCGGTCATTTTCTGGCCGTAATTAAAATCAAATCGGGTCCGCTCCGCTGTAATATTACTGCCGCGTTGATAAACATCATTTCCCAGCACATCGCGCAATGCTTTATGCATTAAATGGGTAGCAGTGTGGTATCTGACCACTTTATCGGAATGATCTACCAGTCCACCTTTGAAATCACCCACGGCAGCTGTGCGCGAAATGTCTTGATGCTTTTTGAATTCTGCCGCGAATTCGTCCTGGTTGACTGCTTGACCCGCTGCCTCTGCCAACTCTCGAGTTAACTCAATCGGAAAACCAAATGTCTGGTATAAATTAAAGGCATCGGTGCCAGATATAGCGCCTTGCTTTTCAAACATTTTTTCAAATTCCCTCAAACCTTTTTCCAAAGTTTTGCCGAATTTAGATTGCTCCCCTTCTATGATGTGATAAATGTTTTCGGAACGCTCTATTAATTCCGGATAACTTTCAGCATATTCGGCGATCACTTTGCCAATAAGCGATTTCAACCAATGCCCTTGCAAGTTCAAGACCTTGGCGTAGACCATACTTCGGCGTAATAAGCGGCGCAAAATATAACCACGGTCTTTGTTAGTCGGTTCCACACCATCACCTGCCAAAAATACGCTAGCCCGGATGTGGTCTACTATAATACGGGCGCGGCGGACTTCGTCATTGGAAAGAACGTCTTGGTCGAGCGCGATAACATCAAACATCTGTTTAAACAATTCAGTATCATAAACGGAACGCTGACCATTGAGCACCGCTAATGTGCGGTCTAAGCCCATACCGGTATCAACATTTTGTTTGGCCAAAGGTACCAAACCGCCGTCCGCTTTTTGGTCGTACTGCATAAACACATCGTTCCAAATTTCCACCCATCGGGGATCGCTTTCCGTTTCCTGAAAATTGGCGGGAGCAGGGGTACCGTCATCAATCCAATAAAACATCTCGGTATCGGGTCCACACGGCCCAGTCGTTCCAGCAATCCACCAATTATTTTCCTTCGGTAATTTGGCTATGCGGCTTTGAGGAATACCCAAACGCAACCAATGACCGTAAGACTCTTCGTCATAAGGAGCGGAGTCATCGCCGGCAAAAACAGAAACCGCCAAGCGCTCCTTCGGAATATTTAACCATTGCGGTGATGTCAGAAATTCGTAGCTCCACTCAATTGCTTCTTTTTTAAAATAGTCGCCAAAACTCCAGTTGCCGAGCATTTCGAAAAATGTCAAATGAGTGTTGTCGCCCACTTCATCTATATCAATAGTACGGATGCATTTTTGAAAATTGGCCACGCGCGTGCCTCCCGGATGCTCTTGTCCCATGAGGTACGGTACCAAGGGAAACATACCCGCCATAGTAAACAAGACCGAAGAATCATTTTCCGGCACCAAAGATGCGGACGGAATAATTGTATGGCCTTTGGATTTAAAGAACTCAATCCATTTTTCTCGCAAGTGTTGAGCAGTCATATACTCTATTTTAACTAATTTTGCAGAATTATTAAAGGTGGTCTAAAAAAGACTCCCGTACTGGGAGTCTTTGATAATTTACTTCACCACCTCGTTTACTGCTGCGTCCATCTGAGGATCTTTATTCTTAGCTATATCATCATCACTCAACTTTACTTCAATGTCAGGGTTTAACCCGTCTTTATTCAAATTTTTCCCGCCTGGAGTAATCCACTTAGCCACTGTCACTTTCAAAGCGGAGCCCCCTGGCAAGTCTACTAGCTCCTGCACGCTACCTTTACCAAAACTTTTTACACCAATTAGCTTAGCAATATTGTAATCATGTAAAGCGCCGGCCAAAATTTCTGCGGCCGAAGCGGAACCCGCATTAATCAATGCTACCGTTTTAATTTTGCTTAACTTACCGTAACCATAAGAGTTATACGGAACAGACTCAGTCGCACTATGAGCTTCAGTGACCACTACTTTATTCTTTTCAATCCAATTCGATGCCGTGTCAACAGCACTTTCTAAATAACCCCCTGGGTTATTACGTAAGTCGAGCACAATTCCATCAGCCTTTTGAGCAGTAATATCAATAACCGCTTTGTCGAACAACTCTTTGGTGTCATCGCCAAATTTAGCAAGCGTGAGAACGGCAATCTTTTTACCGTTGACTTCCTTATAGGTAACCTTCACGCTTTTTACAGCAATGGTGTCACGAGTAATCTTAACTTCAAATGGTTTGTCGGCCCCTCTCCGATAAATGCTCAATGTAACGGCCGTTCCTTTTTTGCCGCGAATTTTATTAACCGCATCATCTACCGACATGTCGGCTGTACTCTGACCATCGATGGAGACTATAATGTCAGCGGCTTTCAAGCCAGCGCGTTGGGCAGGAGTACCGTCGAGGGGGGCGATAATGACAATGGAATTATCTTTCTTGCCCACTTCAGCCCCAATGCCGTCGAAGCTGCCCTTTAATTCAGTTTTGAAACTATTTAATTCCGCCGGATCAAAAAATGTTGTATATTGATCCCCGGCCGCAGCCACTGCCCCGCGGATTGCTCCGTATAAAACTTTTTGCTGATTAATCTGGTCGCGTTCAATGTATTTTTGCTGAACTACTTTTAGCGTATCCCACAGCAAGTTGTAATCTACTGTTGTCGGCTGATCCACCTGATTGACCACTTTAAAAGTTTTTGTATCGAATATTACACCTTTTTGGCCATTAGTGAACCCAACTCTGTACGAAGAAATGATAAGGGCAATCGCTACAATAACGCTGAAGAATATTTTTTTGTTACCGTCCATGAATTAAATGTTTTAAAAAATCTTTACTAAGACATAATATCAGATATGACCTCTTTTCGCGACTTCTCTGGAAAAGCCTCGCTCTGAGAGTCATAACGGCGCAAAATTAAGCCGACTGTGCCTAGGGCAATGAAGAAGTACATTAAAATCCGGTCATTAAATAGGGTCACGTCAAATATCCCATAAGCCAAGAACCAAATAAAGACCATCGCCATAGAAATGACCATCATGGTAAAAATGTTTTCCTCGTTTTTATGTTTCTGAATAAACACCCACATGGCCGACAAGGCTTTACCAAAGAACAACAAGAACGAAAGCAACCCGGCAAATCCTATCTCAACCAGTAAATTCAAGTACTGGCTATGGGCAGAGACAAATTTCTGGGGCAAGTTGTAACGTAAATTCTTTTCGTTAGACACTTGATCAAAGGAATAGTTTGGAGGCACATCGCGGACAATCGACACAATAAAATTACCATACCCGATGCCAAACGGATGCAGAGCCGAATAAACCAAGCTTTCTTTCCAAATGATGATACGGCCAACGTTGGAATCTTCGCCCAAATCGTAAATGCTACGCGCTCGGTCTATAAAATTTTCTTCATACCGCGAAATGCGTAATTGTTGTAGTCCGTAATTAATCGCCGGCGCCAATATAAAGAACAAAATAATTAGTAGTTGCGCTATGACCACTTTTTTCATCATGCTCACAGCAAATTTACGGAAGTATAAATACAAGCTAATCACCAAAGTTGGTAACATCCCGACCCAAATCCCCCGAGTACCAGACAAAATTACGGCCAGCCCGGAAAAACGAATAGCATACCAAATATAATATGTCCGATGTGTTAACACTTTCCACAACGCTTTCGGATTAACATGCGTCATCTTCCCTCCACTATAATAAGACAACAACGGTAAACAAAAACCCATACATAACACAGCAATCATTCCAAATGAATGGGAGTCTGGCATTATACTGAACATGCGCAGAGATTGTCCGCCACTGGTGTATGAAAACCAAGAGTTGGAATAAATGAGAACGTTGGCTAAGGGCTGGCCAAAATACAACCGGGAAATCATTTCTGCCCAGTATTGCCAAAAATAATAGGGCGAGCTAAATAACGTGGCGATAAATTGCACATAACCCAGAAACACTATAATAGCAGTGGATATAGCGGAGTATTTTATTAAGTCGGTAATGCGTTCGCGCGTAGTCGTGGCGTTAATAAGAACAACATAGACCAGATAAATATTAATCAAAAAGATAATCTGCTTTATAGCATGGAGTTTGAAGTGGGCAAATAGTACAGACAATATCAAGACAAACAAAAATAAGGCCAAGTACTTATCCCAAGACATAAACCGACTATCAATCCTAGCCAAAGTATTCATTATCAATTCCCATTTGGAAGCTTTCATTTCGCGGGCTCGGCGATACATTTGGCGAAATCGGATCAGTTTTTGGAAATAATCTCGTTGCCGAATCGCGGTTCGCCCTGCCCACACTATAAATAGCCAGACAAACAAAATTCGCCACATGGGCATACTAGCAAAGTACGGATTGGGTATAACGACATAAAACGGAATACTGGCTATAACCAAAAGAAGACCATCAAATGGGTCGGTCAGCGCAATGAAAGCGGCAATTAAAACAACGTTGACCCAAACCACATTGTCAGGCCAGACGCCTAGGCCCATTAGTAAAACAGAAATGAACTGCCATAACACAATTATCCATAGTATTTTTCGGGTATGCTGTTGCATTTATGCTTGTTTAAATACTGCTAACGTTTCAACTGCGCATCGGTCCCAACTATACATTTTCAACCGGTCTCGTCCTTTGGCCACTAAACGCTCACTCAATGCTTTGTCGAACAACGCGTCTTTAATCGCTTTCTTTATTTCTATGCGACTGTGCGGATTGAAATACAACACAGCGTCGCCCCCAATTTCTGGTAAACATGATACGTTAGACACTGCCACCGGTACGCCACATTCAAACCCTTCTAGGATCCACATGCCAAACCCTTCGTAAAAACTGGGGTGAATAAATAGATCAGCCCCCCGATACAACGGCCAACGATCATCATCTTTAATATGCCCCAAGTATATGACATTTTCCTTATTTTGTTCAATCTTCTGGAGGATAGGCTCCGATAACCAACCGGCCCGGCCGGCTAACACTAACTTATGGGGTAATTCAGGGTACTCCTGTTTCAAATCGTTAAACGCATCTATGAGGCCAATGACGTTTTTACGGGGCTGTAAAGTCGAAATAAAAAAGACGTATTTTTCAGGCATTTGTTTGGCCACTTCGGCAGATGGTTCAGCGGTGGTGTTATTCACTTTTTCGTAACCATGGGGAACTACTACTACTTTATCTGGGCTGACATGGTAGTACTTTACCAAATCGTCTTTGGTCGCCTCTGACACGGCGATAACTTTACTAGCGCTCCACACAGCAAATTTAGTAGACCAATGAAGATATCGGCGCATGGACGGGGTAAAGGCTTCGGGATAATTAACCCATGCCGTATCGTGAATTGTTATCACGGACCGGCGCGGATGAATTAGCGGCAATGCGGAAGCAGGGATAAATAATTCGTCTACCGGGTGAAATATCATTTCCCAACTTATGCGCAACTGAGTCCAAAACTTCGGGAACGGCATAACCTTAATTTTAAAGTTTTGGGGTAGCGATAAAAACCAGCTTTCTGGTTCAGTGCGCAAGTACAACGTGTACTGGTTTGCGGAATCGATTTTGGCCAAATGGAGAATTAACTGCTTAGCGTAATGCTCCACTCCGGTTTTGGTCGGGTTATTGGCCCGTTCTGCTTCAAACCCAATGTGCATATTTTAACTTTTGAAGGGACCTCTATATACCCCATCGTCTACGTCATCGTCAGGGCGGACGATTCTGCCATTTTCAATCTTGTAGCCCGCGGCTTCCTGGGCCCAACTCAACTCCATGCGTGGCGTGGCCACGTCACTGTCGATTTCGGTAGTGTTGCGAGAAAAGTCCTCTATTATATTGTCTGTCGTTTCATCTAAAGCCGGATCAGCTTCGAAATTAAACGATATTTGGCTATCCTGTGAAGAGGTGCCTGATTCATTATTATGCATGACTTAACTTTAGCATATTAGTGGTATAATATAAAAGTCTTAGTAATAATTTATAAAAATATGAACCCAAGAAAACAGCGATCTATGTTAATGATAGCGATTGTCGTTATTTTGGCCGCTATCGCCATTTATTGGATAGCCGGTCGCTCGGCCAAAGCTCCGGAAATTCCATCTGTAAGCAATAACACCACTAATACCCCTACCGCACCTGCAAACGCTGCAACTAACACCACTACTCCATCACCCAACACCAAACCGCCAGTAGCCGACTCTCCACTAACGGGGGACAATAACAGCCTCAGCATTGCCTCTCAAGCGGCCGGCAAAAGCGTGGTGGTTGATGCATTGTCTTTGATCAAACCAGGATTTGTCACTATTCATGAAATCGACGCCCAGGGTAAGCCCGGCAAAATTATCGGCACTTCTAAGCTCATTACAGCCGGTGCCAAAACCGATCTCATTGTTGCCGCCAATACAGTTGCCGGTAAAACCTACATTGCCATGCTTCACATAGATGATGGCAATGGCAAATTCGACATCACCAAAGACAAAGAAGCTACCGATGCCAACGGCCGTCCTGTAGAGATAAAGTTTGTTGTGAAATAATACTTAAGCTTTCCTAAATCTAACAGTGAATACCGGTTCGTAACGTTGGTCGTTACCATCTACAATTTCTACTGTCTCCCCCGCCATTAACTTATTAAGTGCAATATCGGAAATCATTTCGTTGTCTGTTTTGACGTGCATGCGCAGAGCATCGAGCTTTTTGAAATCGTTCATGGAATCTTCTTTCATTTCCGTTTCAATCCCCTTTTTCTTGGCTTTCAGCGACTCAAGCTTTTCTAGAACTTCTCCATACTCAGGGGAATTGTTTAAAGCATCTTTGTACATTTTTCTTAATTCTTTCTGCTCGGCTTTGGTTTCGCGAATACGCACGAAGATACTTTGCAAATCTTGCATAAGGACGTAATAGATTACTGGTAAAACGTCCTCTTATTATATCATAACTAGTTGTGCAGTTCCTGCATGATTGATGCAATTTCGGCTGAAGTAAAATCTGCGGACAAAAGCGCGTTACTGGTCAGCAAGAATTCCATCAGTTCAGTGCGATGAACAACATGTATGCCTGGGGTGTGGCATAATTCCTGAGAGATAGTCCCCTCCGAATCGGAAAATACTAACAAAGCTCCGACATACGTATCTATTCCATGAACTTTGAGCCAGTTATGCAAACTGTCGGCATCGTCGATAGCTTTGGTAATAGAATTGCTGCCAGGATAAGATTGGCCATTGCGCACTAATGTCATACTATGTCGATCGTACTGACCTTTCTGTGATTTCACCATTACGCCGTACATGCCCGTCGGACCGATTATGACAAAGTGGAAACTACCGCCGCGCCGAGGCACACGCACGTCTTGGCAAACAACATAATCGTGCGGTAACCGATGCAGTTCTTCTGCCACGACACCTTCACCCGATAACCGACGCTGCATATGCATCGCTTGAATATTGGCGTGCTTAATTACTTTTAACAGAACGTATAAAATGCCCGAAATAATGACAAAAAAAGCGATAAATAATATGAATTTACCGCCGGCCACTAATTCTTTTGGTAATCGATTGATGAGAAAGCCCCCGGCAAACCCCGCAATGAGAACGATAGCCAACCTAGCTGCCGTGCCTAACCACTCGTTGTTTCGCCGCAGTCGTAACAAATATGGGGCTTTTTCCCCGTAAAATTTAGCCATAAGCTAAGGCTTAATTACACCGCAACCATAACAGATTTCGGCAGTTTTGGCTAGGGTATGAGAGGTGGGAGCTGTTGGGCGATATACTAGCACTATCCTCTTGCCCCTCCGACGTTGTCCTCGACAGCTACACTGTCTGCGGATTACTTCTCAGGGGCAAGAGATAGTCCAGTCACAGCCTAACGGCTCCTGTAAATTACTCATCAGAATTGAGGAGACAAGGTTACACACAGCCTAACGGCTACCGTAGATCATACGTTAACCAATGTATTTCTAGGCACTAACCAAAGTTTTTCTGAGGACTTTGTAGTTAGGGATGGTTTGGGAGACGAGTTGCCAGAATTTGGGAGAATGATTAAATTCGGCGAGATGGCACAGTTCATGGGCCACCAAGTAGCGGGCTTGGTCTTCCGGCAAAAACACAATCTTGTAATTAAAGTTGAGATTACCTTGCTTGGAACAACTACCCCACCGCGTTTTCTGATTACGAATAGCCACGCGACCAAACTGAAAATTGTAATGTTCATTTAGCTCGGTAATGTAGATGTGGACTAACGCCCGTGCTTGCTCTTTGTATTTAGCAAAGTCGCGCGCACTCGATTTCGGAATAGCGCTAGGATTAGTAGCTCTAGCGGCATACTGCGCTAGCTTACTCCAAATCCACGATGCTTTCGCTTGGACAAACTTTTCGGCATAGCGATACGACAACCCTTTGGGCAAAGTGACAATAACAGTGCTGTCTGGTTTTACAGCAATACGAAGATAGCGCGCACGGGAGTTAGTGCGCAGTGTAATCGGAATGAGGTGATCGTTGAATGAGAGAGTGGCAGCAGAGTCCATTTTTGTTTTGTTATATGTTGTTAGAATAGCGCGGCTATTCCGGCTTCAACAAACTAGCGAACTTTTCTTTCAGCTTGTGAATTTTTGGATCTATCATAACCTGGCAATAGCCGGCGTTCTTGTTGTTATCGTAATAATTTTTATGATAGTCCTCCGCTTCATAGAATTTAGTCAGAGGTTCTAGGGTGGTGACAATGGGGTCAGAGAAAGTACCTTCATCCGTTAGTTTTTTGATGAAGCTTTCCGCCTCTTGCTTTTGCTGGTCGTTGGTGAAAAACACCGTAGAGCGATATTGCGTGCCAACATCATTACCCTGCCGGTTTAAGGTTGTTGGATTGTGAGTAGCAAAAAAGACGGTCAACAAATCGTTGAATTTAATTTGCTCCCGATCATACTCAAATTTGATAGCTTCCGCGTGGTTAGTGTTACCCATGCTAACTTGTTCATAAGTTGGGCTGTCGACGTGGCCACCGGCATAACCAGGCACGACAGATTCAACGCCGCGCAACCGTTGAAACACCGCTTCTGTGCACCAGAAGCATCCACCTGCAAACACTGCCGTTTCGTGTTGTGACATAAAGCTATATTTTAATTACATAGTTACTATATCAAAAAACCTCATTTTTCACGATATTACAGCGATAACCGTGAAAACTGTTAAGTTTTTAAGATGTTTTCACGGTTATGTGATACTTTTGTACTTTATGTCCTAAAACTATAGCTGGACTCAATATTAAATTTGTCGTCGTGAATGAAAGCGTCAGAACCATCTTCTTTAGCACTTTGCTTAGCTGCCGCAATGGCTTGTTCTTTTGTGGCAAACGTTCGCTCGGCGCTTTCTCTTAACCGCTTTACTATCCAACTAGACCCATTGTCTTTAGGAAATGCGTGATAGTCTCTCATTCCACGTTCAATAGCCTCCACGTAAGACTTTACCTGGGGGTTATTGGGATCGGGTCGTTTTAATAAGACTTCTTTCATATCTATATTACTTAATCGCAAGATTGGCAATCTCTTCTTCATTATACTGATTTTTATTAATGTATTCAATTAACTTTTTTCGACTTTCAAATAATACCTCTGTAAAATCCAGTCCACCTTTTTTATAATAGTTGCGATATAAGCGAACTTCCACCTCAAAATAATTTTGGGCAATCCAAAGCAAAACTTGACGAGCTGATGCGTGTTTTTTAAAGAAATGCTCACTGGGAAATTTCCGGTCTCTCTGCATAAAGGCTGTATAAGCGGAACTAAAATCGGCGGGCTATATAGCATATACACTAACATGCTTCCCAGACCTTATAGATTTGGTAATCTTTATTTTTGCTCCAAGCTCAGAAGGCAAAACTCCATCAAAAATAATAATATTTTGATTAATCAAATAGGAAGAGATAAATTCAGTTTTCCCAGATGCTGGACCACCGGACATTAGAATGACTATATCCAAATTCGAAGACTTAAGGCATTCGTCAAATTGTCGGTCTGCTAATTTTGCTGATTCAACATGAAAGTCACCAGACTTGTCTGGAGTATACCCTTGCAATTGTTGTTTGATGTCGTCAGCAGAGATAAGTATCGCCATCTGCAAATATTAAGTATATTTGCAGGATACTCTTCAGGTGATAAAATTCCGCTAAAGAAATAATAAAGTTTTCCTAAAATCTTTTTAAACTATTCCGAGATAATTTCTTGCACACGCCCCACTTCCCCGCTCTTTAGCCGTACTTTTATGCCATGTGGATGAAATTTAGAATTAGTGAGAATATCTTGAACAATACCACGAGTAAAATTACCAGTGAGTTGATCTGATTTTAGTACAATATCTACTTCGATGCCAGGGGCAATGTCGCTGCGGTTTTGTCCAGTCATACATTAAAGCTTACCATCTCTTTACCCTAGGGTAAAATCCCAAGCATCTTGACAGACTAATAAAAATTACCTATATTAACTGGTCATTGTTTAAGTCGCTCCTCCTGTTCCAGAAACTCACATGCAGGCGGTAACGCCTTGCATAATGACTACTCTTTCGGGAGTAAATAAAACTGGTATCGGAGGATATAAAATATGGCTTTTGTCTTGAAAAAAAGAGGTCCATTAGAATTACTTAGTGACCCGGGATTAAAAAATCGAACGATTGAGCTAAAGGAAGTTCGAACAATAACGATTAGCCCAGAGGGGTCATCGAGCATTACGGCGCAATCAAGTGCATCTAATTACACGCCATGCCGTAGATGCAAGCAAACAGGATATGATTGGCTTTTTGGTGTCAGCGAGCCTTGCGATTTCTGCAATGGGGCAGGATGGGCTCCTGGTCCAAAACCTCGACCTTACTAAGGCAACAGAACAAAAAAGAGTCCGCGAGAATATCTTGCCGACTCTTTTTCTTTTTAAGAAAAGATTAGTACAACCACACGCGGACACCCTTGTGATGAGAACAGGTGCCACTGCGGTTAACGCTGTGGCTCAGTGTACTGTCTCTACAGATAGCATGAGCCCGAGGCGGCGCATACTTTGCTTCTATCTTATGATTGCTCGGCAGCATTACAGCGACTGCAACCAAAGTTGCAACTAAGATTTTCTTCATAGATTCTTTAGATTAATTCTATGGATAGATAATGTCATAGAAAGACAAAGAAAATATAAAGCTTTGCTACTCTCCACCTTTTAAAAATATCCCATAAACATTTTCCCTGTGCCATTTTAAAGACTCAAGCGATGGCTTAGATCTAGGGTCTGCGGGAGTCTCCATTTTATTTCCATGCATAGCTTTTAAATAAGGTATTCTCATAGCATCAGGGTGTACCTCTAAAGTATAGTCATCTTTAATGGTGAAGAACCCCTTGTCAAAAGCCCAATGAAGATTCCTTTCCAAGGCCATACCATTAGACGGATGGCTGCCTCCTCCTGATGCTCTAGCACATATATGGGCTGCTTCCAAGTTAATAAAACTCTCATGGTCTATTACCACGGTCTTACCTGTAATCGCACATCTATATTCATAAAAGTACAAAACCAAGTCACGGAAAGACCTACTTCTCATGATTTGCGTTGTTTCTGCTTCCATAGAAACTGAATGAATCACAGGTTCATTCAAAGCAGCTTCAACAACTTCATTTGGAATAATCTTTTTACCAAATTTTATCCGTCTTAATCCATCTAAATAAGTTAGGTCCTTTAGCTCAGCTAAAGCATGGCTAGCACGTTGATTGTCTAAATTCTGTAGGGTAGCAAGCAATTGATCATATTCTCTATCTCTTGGGCTATATTTAAGAATTTTGTAAATAAAATTCTTACTCTCCGCATTCATTTGATCTATGATATAAACTTTCAAAAATACCAATAAATCATCCGGGCGATAGAATTCTTTACCGGGGTCCATTGCTGCATTTAAATATAATCTATACTCTCCTCGAGTGCCTTCTGCTGCCGTTTTATTGTTATGAAATTCATAATTTGCCAAGACTATATCATCAGCAAAAGGAACCGCAATATCAATAAATACATGGTCATTTAAAACTACTTCGCTCAAAGGCGGGAAAAAACTTACAGCCTTTTTTGATATATAAAAATATCTTCCGGCCTTATGTGGTTGACCACTTCTAAAGCCTAGCTCCTGCGCGTTAGCTTTATGAATATAAACTATTGGGTCAAAATCGTATAAAGGACTCATTTACTAATTATGCACCAATTGATTTCATTTGACTAGTCAACTCATAGACAGCTTTTCCAATGGAAAAAGCTAATTTAGGAGGAACGGCATTCCCTATCATTTTATACTGATCACCTTTTGATCCCAAAAATAAGAAATCATCATCAAATGATTGAAGCCTGGCTGCTTCTCTTGGAGTTATAGATCTCGCCTGTTGAAAATCTGGGTGTATATGCCTTAGTCCATCTTTATGCAAATGAGACACTATTGTATTACTGGGTTTGTCTGCATGGAGAACATGATATTTGTGAATTTTTGAAACTTTTCCTGTCTTTAAAGTATAAAGTTCCTTCAAATTTTCCACGCTAGCATATTTCATGCTACCACTATGAACATCCTCAGCTAATTCCCTGAATATCTCTATATCTCTTTTACTATGGAAACGTGGTAGATGGTTTTGAACATCCTTTTGCCCAGGGTATTTGATGTGAGACATGCTTTTCGCCGGCTTATTACTAACTTTAAATTTGGGCAAACTTAAGATTGCTTCTCCGACTGTCACTCTCTTGCTAGATTTAAACTTTGGCAATAATTTTGTGTAAAAATGCTCGAGAAGTTTTTGAGGATTATTCTTCGCTAATTCTTTTCTTATCCCGACTAATATTACCCGCTTTCTAAACTGCGGAACCCCATAATCTGCCGCCTCAACAAGCGCATATTTTCTGATATCGTCTATTAATTCGTAGCCCGACACTGAA
This sequence comes from Candidatus Doudnaibacteriota bacterium, assembly GCA_038230955.1. Classification (GTDB taxonomy): domain Bacteria; phylum Patescibacteriota; class Doudnabacteria; order UBA920; family UBA920; genus JBBRMG01. The sequence goes on from JBBRMG010000004.1 coordinate 44,775, forward strand.
AACATATTTTTAATTCTATCTATAATAGGAATTCCACCGGGCATGGCACTTAAAATGCCAGGCACATTTTCAAAAACTATGACTTTGGGTTTAAAATTTTGGACAACTTCTATATACTTTTCAAATAAATAATTTCTATAGTCATTTGTCATCCCATCCTTATCTCTTATCCTCCCTGCCAAAGAATAAGCCTGACATGGGGGCCCTCCTATTATCAAATCAACCTTTCCTCCGCTTTGAGCTACAACATTATTCAAGCCAATACCAGAACCATATTCTGGATCATCTTTCCAACCCTTCAAAAGTTCATTGGTTCTCTGGATATCGAACCTTAAAACTTGTTTATCGTTATATCCCTTTTGCGCCAATCTATTCGCAAGGGTCATAAAAGAGGATTGATCCCATTCCACTCCTGCTACTGTTTCAAAAAAATTAGTTTGTTCAAACCCCTCTATTAAACCACCGCATCCAGCAAATAAATCAATAGTTTTAAGTTTTTGAATTTGATTTTTCATTATTTTTTTGATAAATACTTCAATAATTGCTTGCCTATAATCGATGCCAAAAGTGGCGGGACGGCATTGCCTACTTGTCGATTTTGATTCGTCCTCGTTCCTGTAAAAATAAACGTGTCAGGGAAAGATTGCAAGCGAGCGTTTTCTCTAACTGTGGGAATGCGGTTATATTTATAATGAAAATGGTTTCTATGTCCTGTATCGATTGTTTTAGAAGGCTTTTTGCTATTATACCTGGTCCATGCTTCATTAAATTTTCGATTACTGCCTATCCCTTTGGGTAAGTCCTTATAATTACCTCCATCCGGAACTTGCATAATAATTGATTTTATCAATTCAGTATGAGCAGAAGCAACATGATTATGCAACATATCAGACTTTCTACGCATTTGTATTTGATAATTGGTTTTGGGAGGAAGTTTATATGAATCATTTTCAATGCCAAATTCTTTTGCCCGGGGCGGCAAGTCGCTTATGGCCTGGCTAGCAGTTATATAATTTTCAGGATTATGAGTGGGCTTTGGAAAATCAAATGTCCCTAATTCTTTTAAAATGCCGACAAAAAATACTCTTTTTCTTATTTGAGGCACACCGTAATCTGCAGCTGTCAATATTTTATAATTTACATTATAACCAAGCTTTGTAAAACGCTTAATAATTTCATCTTTTACCTTACCATCATACATCATTGCTAAACCTGGAACATTTTCGATAAGGAAGGCTTTTGGTCTTAATTCTTTAACAACTGAAATAAATGAAAGATACAATGTATTCCTTTTGTCATCAAAATTCCTTGGCCCCGTTAGCGAAAAACCTTGACAGGGGGGACCGCCTACCACTACATCTATCTTTTTACCCTCTAGTGCGCTTATAATATTTTTTATTGCACTCTTGTCAAAAAGATCAACTAATAATGTCTTGCTTGTAGAATGGTTTAACTCAAAAGTATCCAATGAAGGAGCATCGTGATCCAATCCAGCAACAACATCAAATCCAGCTTCAATAAAACCGTAGGACAGACCTCCGCACCCACTAAATAGATCTAAAACTGTCGGCTTTGTTTTCATATTTTTATTGTATCAGAAAAGCCAAAAAAAAGCTGGTCCCGGTGTATTACCCAATCACAATCGCTATCACTCATTTATTAAAGCATAGCTTTCATGAAATTTCGCTAAAGAAAAGATAAAATAGTTAAAATCTTTCTAAAAATCAAACATCCCGGCGCATACATCATCAAATCTCTCCAATTCACGGTTTTTTGTCAATAAATCGTGAATTGCATGCCATTTCTAAGCTAGATTCACGGTTTTTTGTTCTAAAACAACCCCCCAGGCACATACATCATCAAATCGCCGGCGTGAGCCCGGCAATAGTCCAAGAACTGAATTACTCGCTCGTCCATAAGCACATCTTTCATTTGCACTGGCCGCACTAGCTGAATGCCCTCCAACGTCCGACACCGGGACAAAGCGACATATAATTGGCCATGGGCAAAAGCGCCATATCCTAAGTCCACCACTAATTTGTCGAACGTTTTGCCTTGGCTCTTGTGAATAGTCACGGCCCACGCCAACCGCACCGGATACTGACTGTACGTCCCTACCACATCTATTTCCACCGATTGGTCGTCTTCATCCCACTGAAAATCGACCACGTCCCATTTGTGCCGCGCTACGTAGTGCTCGGTGCCATCTTCGGTCTCAATTATTAAAGTTTGCGCGCCGCGTCCTAGGGTTGCTGGATCATAACCACTGCGCTCATCATCACCACCACCGTCATCGTCTTCCCTAGCCTCATACACTCCCACAAACTTGCCCACGGTGCCGTTGACCCAGCGTCCGCCTTTGTCGTTATTCAAAAGCATAACTTGTGCTCCCAACTTTAACTTCAACTCGTAGTCAGTCGGAAACTGGAACCCTTCGGTCTCGCCAGCTATATAGCCTTTGAACACAAATTCCTCATCTTCAATTCGGGCGAGATGCTCTTGGTTCACCCGATCAGCAATGGCATTAGTCGTGGCTAAGTAAATAACGTACTCTTCCAACTCGGTAGCGAATTCATCTACAACTCGACTATTCAATGCCGCTAACACCTCACCCGTGGCTGTATTTGTCCGAATAGACTGGAGTAATTCTAAAAACAAACCATCGCGTTGTCGATACACTTCCCCTAGTTCTATGAAGCGAAAGCTAATATCGCCAAACACATCAGCCGAAAAAAAGTAAGGCGTGACGTAACTTTTAGCAAACACGATTGCTTCTTCTCTCTTCACTACCGGTGGTAATTGATACAAGTCGCCGACCATAACTATCTGCACTCCGCCAAACGGCAAATTCGGTCGACGCCTGTTGGCCCGCAAGAATTTGTCGAACCCGTCCATGAGGTCGGCCCGCATCATCGAGACTTCATCTATGATTACCAAATCCAAATGCTCCACCACTTTTTTGTGTGGATCTTTTTCAGGCAAAATTTTCGGCCGCTTCATGTTCGAGTTGGTGCCCATACCGCAGAATGAATGAATAGTCCGGCCACCAATATTAGCCGCGGCCACACCAGTCGGCGCTAAGATAACCACATTGCGCTTCGTACGCTTTCTGAACTCTTCCAAGAGCGTGGTCTTACCTGTGCCGGCCTGTCCGGTAATAAACAGGTTTTCGCGGGTGCTCTCCATGAGTTTTAAGGCAGCGTGGGCGTCGTCTGTCCAGTTCATGAGTTGTCCACATCTGAGCGATAGCGTCGCGCCCATGCCTTGTCCGTTTCTACCCGACGGCTGCGTTGGTAAATTTTTGCAAATTCTTTATCGATGTCCATAATAATCAATTAGTCTCCCAATTATATCACACATAAAAAATGAACCCCGTTAAGCTTGTCAGCAAAACGGGGCGAAGGTCAATGAAAGAAAAGAATATATTATCGATTATTAGTCGGCGGGTGTTTGTTTGAATTATCTGCTATATAACTGGGGCGGATTAATTTAAGGGGAATTGAAATCTGCAGGTTTTCTGGGGTGGCATAGCCGGATCCCTTGCTTTTATTGTCCTTCGAAAAAAAATCTGTTCCAAGCCACATGACTATTACCATACAAAAGGAAACAATCAAAAGTGGCACAAAAGGAAACTCTTTTCTTTGCATTTGATTATTCCTCACTATGAAAAAGTCCAGCAGGCCAAGCATACTCCTCTTATTTAAACTTGGCAAGTCGAAATACACCCAATGCCAGCCTGAGCGAACTATCCAGTATGATTGCGGCTATACTCCTCATTTGCTAGCTTATCGGCCCTCCTAGCCCATAAACTGCCCCTGTCATGATGAAAGTACTGCACTGGCTCCAGAAAGCGCCGTTCCATCAATTTGACCCGGTCAAATAGGATTTTCATCTGCTCTGCCCGGATACAATAGTCACCGGTCATTTGTTTAATAACCAACTCGCTGTCCATCCACACTTCCACTTTAGTCCGACAAAATTCCACTGCTGTGTCGAGAGCGAATATTAAACCCTCATACTCCGCCTGAGGCACGGTTAGTTCGCCTAAATATTTGGTGCGCTCAGCAATGACTTCGCCGGTTTCATCTATAATCACAAAGCCGCAAGCGCTCTTGCCTTTGCCGTGCATAACGCCAGTGACTTTGTCACTCGGCAAGCGACAACAGGCGTCTGACACAAGTTTTAGTTTGCGATATTTAGGCATGGATTATAATTAATCGTAAGAAACGTTTCCACGATGAGAAATTTCTAGGATAATAACTTCTTTAGTCTTATTTGATATTTCGTGAACAACTCGATAGGGCCAAATCTTCACTGTTAGACTTCCTTTATACTTGCCCGTCATTGCTATTCCAAGTGAAGGGTTGTCTTGCAATAAATTAATTACTTTAATGATACGTTCGCGCCAAGGTAATGGCACACGATTCAATCGCTTGAATATTCGTTTTGGCATTATTACTTGGTACCGCATCTTATTTGGACCGTTTCTTAGTGTTGTATTTTTGTGCTGGTTTTTCTGCCACTACCCATTGAGTTTCGGTTATGCCCAAACGCTTCTTTACTTCATCCCAAGTATAATATTCGCCTCTTTCATATTCTGCTTGTGATGCTTGAATCTCTGCCATTAAATTCTGGTCCATGTATATTTCAAGATCATCCTTCATATCCTCGTACTTATCAGCCGACATTACAACTGCTTTAGGATTACCCTTATCTGTTAGCATATAAATCGTGTCCGGGTTTTGAACATCTTCCGCAATTTCAAATATTTTTTTTCTAGCTTCGGTAATTGAAATTGTATGTTTTTTACTCATAGAGCTTAAATTTAATAGTTATCACTACACTGCGCTCATTAAAACTAACGTACTTAAAAGCGTACGTCAAGAGTAAAACTTAAATTCTTTCTAAATTCTTTGGGTAAAGGTAAGAGCGGGCTTTGGCAATGCAAGCTTCTGCCTAGAACAGCCCTATTTCTCTTAAGCTTGCGTGCTTAATGCGCGTAATAATAATATGATCAAGCAACGGTATGCCGATAATTTCACCGGCGGTTCTAATGCGCTGAGTTAACTCAATGTCATCACTAGACGGTTCAGTGTCTCCCGATGGATGGTTATGACACAGCATAATACTGGCAGCGTGCCGTTTGATTGCAATACCGAAGACTTCTCGCGGATGGACCAAGCTTGCGTTTAATATCCCCACACTTATTTCGTCCGACTTAATTAATCGGCCACGCGCGTCGAAAGACAGGACCAAGCTGTGCTCTTTATGAAAATCTCTAATAACAGCGCGCGCCGCCAAAGCCGCTTCTGTAGGAGTTCTAATAACCGGCGCATGCCTCACTTCTAGTGCCATGCGTCTAGCCAATTCGAACCCTGCCAACAACACACAAGCTTTGGCCGGACCAATACTGGGAATATCGCATAGCTCTTCTATAGAGGCTTCGCTCAACTCCCCCAGTTCAGCATACCGCTTCAGCACATTCTGGGCTGTATGCATAACCGGCTGACTCGATGAGCCTGTGCCCAATAGCAACGCTACCAACTCAGCGTTGGACAAACTAGCCGCTCCATGGCGGCTCAATCTTTCTCTGGGCCGCTCAGGTAGTGGCACGTCACGTAATGTAAAAGTCATGCTTTAACCGTAGCATGACTGAGTTCAATTTTCGTTAAATTTTTGATAAACTCTATCTTTTAGCTTTTGCTAAGCTTTTCTTTATAACCGAGGACTTGTACTTCGCCGGCATATACGGTTTTAACCGCACGATCTGCACGTTCAATCCATGCTCCGCCAAAGCCGCTTTCAATCCTTTAACATAATTGTTCTGATCATACCCTAAGGCAATAACAGCCGGCCGCTCGCGCACAATATGGGGGATGTGATTACTAATTGCCCCGATAACCACTTTGTCTACCAAAGGTTCTGCCGCCACTAACTTCACTCGCTTGACCTCATTCAGCATTGGCCTCATCCCTTTAATACGCGCCACATTCTTGTCTCGAGCGACAGATACAATTAAATACGGTGGCGCATTCTTCCCTATCCGCTCAGCCAGTTTTCTGGCTTGAGCAAACATATGCCTATGACCTTTATGCAACACATCAAATGTGCCGAACACCATTATCCGCGCCTCGTTCATACCGCTTTACCGATGAACGTTTTCAAAAATACCAAATCTTCTCTTTGAAAAAATCGCAAGGCGTACAACACAACTACATAAGCCACGACGCCAGTAATGACCGGAATAGGTAAAAATAATGTTCTTACCGGCCATACAACCAGCCCCATCATAATACTAGCCATTGCCGGTTGCCAAAATTGGGACCACAAGCGAAACTTGGTAATGCGCGAATAAATAAAATACAAATAGAACGCACCTTGAATGGCCTCGGATGCCACAGTCATAATCGCTGCTCCCCGAATACCAATACGAGGCAGTAAAATTATATTTCCAATAATATTAACTAGCACGTTGGTCCCAGTAATGGCCACAGCAAATTTAGTCAGTTGGGATATAACTAACGCGTTAGCCACAATATAAACGAACAAAAATGCGGGAGCCCAAACTAAAATCGCCAAAGCCGGCGCGGCTGGAGCATATTGCGGCCCGGCTAATAAAGTAATAATCTGCCGCGACAACAGGCTACCACCAACCCCAATGGGCAATGCTATTGCTAACATAAAACGCATATACTTTTCTATCATTTCTCTAACGCCGCCGATATCTTTGCGCGCCATCATTGCCGTAAACACGGGATATATAGAGTGCGATACAGCCGCTGGAAAAAAGGCCAACAAATCAAAAAACTTATAGGCCGCCGTGTAGAAACCAGTTTGAGTGTACCCTAAAATTCGAGTTATTAGCA
>JBBRMG010000005.1:0-48282 GCA_038230955.1 Candidatus Doudnaibacteriota bacterium
AAGTTAATATATTAATTGCTTAAAGTATCGTGAATTTCGGCCGGAGTTATTTTTTTAATCTGATCCACCCCCACTCCACTAGTAGAGGTAAAAGCACTCAACCCGATCCAGAATAACACAATAGTTACAGCTGTCAGTGCAATACATACCCAAGCCGCTTTTTTGCCATCGTCTTTACCACTAAACCAAAACCATGCGGCAAAAAGCAATCCGGCTGGAGGGATGCTTAGCGAAATTAAGTAGCCCCATCTTTTTGTAGACGGTTTTAATAAATTGACTTGCTCGTTCTCTAAAGCATTGAGTAATAAAGACGCGACATCAATATTCTTGTCTTCTTTGGCTAACTGAGCATATTGACTGACTTTTTTTTCCAAATCTGTTTCAGACATAGCGCTAACTTGCTAGTAAGTTATGGTTCGATGATTCATAGTGTATAGTATATCATAGACAAAAAGCTTATGAATGACATTATCTTGGTGTATAAAAAAGTGGGGCAGACTCCCCTTCAAGCCATAGATCAGCTGAGAATTGACCAGCCAGAACTGGCCAACGAGTCTATTACTTACGCTGGGCGACTAGATCCTATGGCAGAAGGGTTATTGATATTACTTAAAGGGGAAGCGTTGCAAGAAAAGAATAAATATTTGCATTTAGATAAAACTTACCGGGCCACAATAATGTTCGGGTTTTATACTGACACTTTTGATATTCTAGGGTTAGCAGATCAGCGATTTGATCGGCTAGTGCGTACGGCCGAAGTTGCCGAGATTGTAAATAGTTTTGTGGGTGAGCATGAATTTATACTCCCCGCTTTTTCTTCTCCTCCCGTCAATGGCAAACCGCTATTTCAATGGGCACGGGAAAATCGGCTCAATGAAATAGAGTTACCAAAACGTAAATTTAATATTTACAACATAGAACAAGGCGGATGCATAAACATGGCTTGGCCAGAAGTAGAAACATACATCCAACAGTCAATCTCGTCTGTTATCGGTGATTTTAGACAACAAGAAATTCTGGCCCGATGGGCGGAAGTTTTTGCGGCGATACCTCATAACCAACCCCTTCAAACTATTACGCTAACAATCCACTGTGCCAGTGGCACATATATTCGGTCTTTAGCCAATGAGTTGGGGAAACAATTAGGCATTGGAGCGATACTACTAAAACTTATCCGCACTAAAGTTGGTCAATTTTCTGTAACTGATATTTCTAGTTAAAGATGAAGTTTTTGTATTCAGCCAGCTTCTTTGAGTCGAGTAACACTTCCAGAACTTTTATTTTATGCTCTCGTTCTGCAAAGTCATCTTGCAGTACGGCTTCTATATATTGATCGAACTCTAAATAAATTAAATTAATCTCTTCTGCTCCGTCTAATTTTTGTTCTGACACTTTGCGGCAGCCCTGGGCCACCATTAAATAAATTGTCCATTCCATTTTGCTACTGGGTTGAACAGCATAAACTAACTTCCAGTTTTTCGCGACATAACCACTTTCTTCTAGCAGTTCTCTTTGCGCACTGGCCAAAGGGTCCTCGCCTTCGTCTATTCCGCCACCAACGGTACTAACGTAAGGTTCGCGGCCGGGTTGCCGTTGCTTGGCCATGATTATTTTGCCCTCTTCGGTAACAGCTATAATGCTTACTGCGTCTTTGCGCTTTATCTTTTCAAAAGTTTTTGTTGTCCCGTCGTAAACTTCTTGTTCCCATTGGTATACATCGAATAGTACCCCTTTAAAAGCTAATTTTGCGTCACTGGGGATTGGTTGTTTTGAAGGTGGCTTGATTATGTTCATGTGTAGATGAAGTTATAACTGTTATCCAAAGTTATTAAGAAAATCTTCTAAATCTTTATTGGACCACCAGGCAAAATTGTCTGGTAACTGTTCTTTTGAAAACACAACAACCTTTTTTATTAAATTGCCCTGTTTTCCCTTTCGTGGCAATGTGAGCAGATTAACTACCACATGAGGTGTAAATGCCCACTGCTTGTCTTTATTCTGAATTACCGATTCTATATACACTACCCGATGTGACTTAACTTTGACACCACATTGTTCTCTTATAATTCGCTTTACGGCTCGCTCTAAAGATTCACCATATCTAATTAGACCGTGGCAGAAAAATAGATAATCTTGTTTCTCTTTATCTGGTAACTCATGACCTGGGATAGATTCCCTGCTTAATGCAACAAACTTATTCCCATATTTCAGTATAAGTTCTAATGTAATATGAGTGCCGCCAGTCACCTGTTTTTTTATTGGCTTCCCAAAGTTCGCTTCATTCTGTTCCCATTTGTATCTATATTTCATTTCTATAGTATACCAAAAATATCCTTATTTTTAATTCTAAGGCTCCTCAAACAAAAACACCCCATAATTATGAGATGCGCTTGTTTGGCGGGGGTGTCAGGGATTGAACCCGACCTAAAACTTTTGGAGAGTTTTGTGCGACCACTACACTACACCCCCGTGTACGAACGGGCAAATATTTTATAATACGCAGTCAATGCATCGAAGATGTGAACATCAAAATAGCTGATTGATATACATCCTGGGTAGCCTAATCTCTGGTTTATGCCAGTATGTGGTTTCAAGTAAACACCTATACGATTCATTGGTATTTTAGTCGTTTTAGACCAAAATTGCAATTGCTGGGCTCTATTGTGATATTCATGCAAATGAAGAGTTGCGCCAAATTTCTCTTCATTTAAGGAAAAAGACTCGCGAAATAATTTTAAATATACTTGTATCAAAATCGGATCAGAATTAATTATGCGCATCTGAGATCTGCTTTTTCCTCCTTCACCCCAAAAAAGGAAGGCGCACAACAATCTTTTGGTAGCCATAGTCAATTTTAAATTGCTAATCTGGTTCTCTGTAATTCCTTGAATCGCATTAAAAACCTTAGTTAATCGTACCTGTCGAATAGAATTAGTTTTTTTAATGCCTGCTGAACGGCCATAATGCAAACGGGCCTTTGCTTCAATGCTCAGTTTTATATGAATAGACCAAAGAGATGCTGTGCTTTTAGCAATACCTAATTCTTTGGAAATTTCGCGTATTGAATAGCCACGCCTTCGTAACGCAGCGGCTTGTTTTTTAACTATTTTAGAATGTAACCTTGGCATGAATTAAGCATACCAAAGCACTTATCAAATTTCGCTAAAGAAAAAATAAAACCGCCCCCAGGGCGGATTTTATTACTTTGTTTCTTTATGCATTGTCATCTGCTTGCACTTTTTGCAGAACTTCTTTATTTCCAGCCGAGCTGGGGTGTTCTTCTTGTTCTTGCTAGTTGCGTAATTGAGATTATGACAAACTGTGCATTCCAGATCGATACGGTTATCTTGAGACATAGAAAATTAACTTTTACTGATGAACCATTATGGAGCCGGCTGTCGGACTCGAACCGACCACCTACGGTTTACAAAACCGTTGCTCTACCGGATGAGCTAAGCCGGCGCGCCAACTCACAAAAGCTTCCGTATTATACCAAAGGAAATGGGAATTGTCTAGCCTAGATGGAAATAAAAAAGCGCCATTATGGCGCATGATTTATTTTGGTGGGCAGGACAGGATTCGAACCTGTGAAGGCATAAAGCCGGCTGATTTCACTAATCCAAAGGTTTCCCTAAGGCGTGGACTATATCTTCACCATTTAACAGGTGTTCCGGTATCTAGTCTCTACGGCGCTCTCCACATATTGCGGAGTTCCCACGGTATTGCCCAGTATGTCGCTAATGCGCATCCTAAGGGTTTCACCGTTATCCCGGAAAGGTCATCTCAAAGTTTCCCTTGAGAGCTGCATTTTACTACAGTCAGCTGCGTTTGACCGCTTCGCTACCTACCCATATATTCTAATTGTGTATTATCTGTCCCGTTAAGTCGTCAATCATTTCTATCAATTTATAGAGCAACTTTTTATCACTGTACCGTATATGCAAAACACCGTGAGTAATTTTTCGTTTAGAAAAATTACTACTTTTTTTGATATAAGGTTTTGTGAACCGGCTAATCGGAATGTTTAATTCCTCAGACCAAAAGGAAAACAATTCTTTTAGGTTCTGGTCGGAAAAGCAATACAGGTACAATTTTAGCCTATTTTCCTGGACTTGGCAAACCTCTCTCAAAAACAATAAAAATACTTTATGAAAATTTACATTAGAATTTACAAAATCTACTGTATATCCACTCTTAGCACCTTCTCCGGCATACAGCATTAAGGCGCTCGCAATAAGAAGCTTCTGTTGCTTGGTCGGCCTAGATATAATATTAAATGATGGTTCTTTTCGGAAAAACCTAATGCTATTTTGTTCGATTCCCGACCGGCGTGCTATTCCATTTGAGCCTAGTATTCTGTAAACTTTATGAATAGATACTGCGTATTTATCACAAATTTCTTGAGCGCTTAATAGCTCTTTTAAATACGCTTGGCATATAATATTTTGTTGGTCAAGGCTTTCCATTTATAAACGATACCATAGCACTGTTCAAGAAACGCTAAAGAAATAATAAAAACTCTTGCAATTCTGTACTGCAAGAGTTTAGTGCGCGTTGTTTTTAATAATCTTCCTTTGGCTTGCTGACGAAAAACAGCATGTAGGCGGACTTTATCATGATCTTAATGTCCCACCATAGACTCCAGTTTTCAATGTAATAGGTGTCGAGGCGAATCTCTTCCTCGAATGGCAGCGTCGGCCATGTAGTTTGCGCAATTTGAGTTAGCCCAAATATCCCCGGCTTAATACTAAAAATGCGCCCATGAGTATTACGATATAGTTGCACTTGGTCCGGTAAGTGCGGCCGTGGGCCTATCATACTCATATCCCCTTTCAAAACATTCCAGAATTGAGGAAGTTCGTCTAGTTTAGTTCTACGAATAAACCGACCGACTTTAGTCACCCGGGGATCGTTTTTAATTTTATATAGCGGGCCACTGCGATCTTCGTCGCCGCTTTTCTGAATTAGTTCCTTTAACATTTTCTCTGATTCTGCGCTGCCGAACTTTTCACCCGTGCTCAAGTGACTATACATACTGCGAAACTTATAGAACTCAAACTTTCTATTGCGGCCATCTCGCATATGGCTATATATGGCCGCCCCGGGACTATCTAACCGGATCGCAATGTATATAGCCAGAAACAATGGCGCAGTAATAATCAAACACAACGAGCTAGCGACAATGTCCAACACGCGCTTGGCTACTTTTCCCCAACCATCTAGCGGTGTGTTTTTTAAACTAATAACTGGAACCCCTCGAAAATTATTCAGTTCAATAACATTTCGCTGAACTTCAAATAGATTAGGGACAAAACTAAACTGCAATCCTTTGTTGCGCGCGAACTCAACCAATAATAAGTTTTGGTCACTTGTCGCTCTGGTATTTGCTTGAATAATTTCATCAATCGACGCAGTTTGATATAGCTCTTCTAATTCACCAATTATACTATCGCTATTATGCAGCTCGGCGATAACTTCATACCCATGGGAGCGATTTTGTAAAAATGACTGAATTAGCTCAGACTCAAACCCTCGTCCGTTAATAACTACTAATCTATGTAATCCATAGCCGCGATTGAACAGCATCTCTTGAATAAGTTTCAGTATTAGCCGCCCGACTAAAACAAAAATAATACTTAATACCCAGGCGGATAAAATAATAAAGCGGGACGGAAAAATTGATTGCCTGAAGAAGAACAATACAATCACCAATAACATACTAAAAGACACGGCTATAAAAATCCGATTAAACTCATGAATAAATCGACGGGTGCCACGCAAATTATATAATCCGAATAGCGCGAACACGATTAACAAAACCGGAGTGACTTTGGCTACTACCAATAAGAAGTCGTGCAGTTGCAGAGCATAAACAATTTTACCAACATACTTTTCTCCATGCTCACGTATATAAAAAGAAACCACACCGGCTGTGGCCAGGGCAGCTATATCGACTGGTATTGAAATGAGGTTAAACAACAGTTCAGAGCGCTTCATATGGGTAATTATACCATATTTTCACTTAACAATCAGCCCAATTTCTGCTAATATTATGATGTTTTAAACCTTTATTGATGACCAAATCTCACTTTAAATCCACGGTACTTTTTGGCGGCGGCGGTTTTATTGGAACCCATTTAGCCGCTCATTTACTATCCATAGGAACAACTGACCGTGTATTTTTAGCCGATCTGCAACCTGCTCGAATTAAAGGCTGGCCCACGGCCTTACAAGAGTTTAACAAACAAGGAAAGGTTGCATACATTCAATTAGACGTTCGCCAACCGATTACTCACCCAGAGTTGCCAATAGAAACAGATTTAATCATCAATTTGGCCGCTGTTCATAAAGAACCGGGTGGCCATGTCCCCCATGATTACTTTGCTACCAACTTGCCGGGAGCAGAAAATGTTTGTGCTTGGGCTGAGCAAGTCCATTGTAACCGTATTGTATTTACGAGCAGTATTGCTACTTACGGCGCCGAGGATAAATCGGGGGATGAAATTAAAAACGAACAATCATTGCCAACGCCACTCACACCATACGGCATCTCCAAATTAGTTGCAGAAAAAATTCACATAGGCTGGCAAAAAGCTAATGCCAATCGTAAGTTATTAATAGTCCGGCCCGGAGTTATTTTTGGTCCGGGGGAAAACGGTAACGTCACCCAAATGATTCGCGCCGTACTCGGTCATTACTTTTTCTACATTGGCAATCGCCACACTCGAAAGGCCGGCGGATACGTGAAAGAGTTATACCGATCCATAACGTGGATGATAGATCAACAAGACACCACTGAACAAGGAATAATGTTGTACAACTTTGCGATGAATCCTTCACCAACCGTAGAAGAATACGCCATTGCCACTAACAAAGTCACTGGCGCAAAACGATGGATTCCTAGCGTTCCTTATTCATTGTTACTTTTGGGATCATACATTATTGATGGCCTCGGTCGTGCTATTGGGATGAGACAGCCCATTAACCCTATTCGCGTTCGTAAACTTTTAAAATCAAACTACATAGAACCCCGAGTGCTTAACAACTCCGGCTATACATACCACTACAGTTTAGAATCTGCTATGGCAGATTGGTATAAAGAACGACCCAGCGATTGGCGAAAATAACAAAGAAAAAAGCACGCTGGTTTCCCATACGTGCTGACAAAAAAACATTGTTGATATTTAGCCTCGTTGATAATTCGGGGCTTCTTTGGTTATAACCACATCGTGGACATGGCTTTCGCTTAGTCCCGCGGCAGTAATTTGAATGAACTCTGCGTTGTCTTTTAGTTCCTGAATAGTCCGGCAGCCAGCGTATCCCATGCCAGCGGCAAGACCACCAATGAACTGAGTGACTAAGGCAGCCAGATCGCCTTTTGAAGCGACCTGCCCTTCAATGCCTTCAGGCACATGCTTGTCGACAGCATCAGGATCTTGACCATATCGACTCGCACTGCCTTGTTTCATGGCTCCTAACGAACCCATTCCACGGTATGCCTTGTATCTTTTGCCTTGATACAAAATCACATCGCCTGGACTTTCTGTGACTCCCGCAAATAGTGAACCAATCATTACGCTATCCGCACCAGCGACAATAGCCTTGGTAATATCTCCGGAAAATTTAATACCCCCATCAGCAATGACCGGAACTCCCGAATCGCCCACTTGCGCTGCACAATCCATGATGGCGCTTACTTGAGGAACACCAGCACCAGTAACTACCCGTGTAGTACAAATTGACCCTGGTCCCATCCCAATCTTAATTGCATCAGCGCCGGCATCGATTAAACCGCGAGCGCCTTCTTTGGTAGCAATGTTCCCGGCAATAATATCGGTATGTCCAAAATTTAGTTTGAGCATTTTTAGCGCTTTTAATACTCCTTTGCTGTGGCCATGAGCCGTATCAATGACTAGGGCATCAACACCATTTTCAATTAAAAGGGCAGCCCGTTCCAAGTAGTCACCGCCGGCGCCAATGGCTGCCGCTACCCGAAGTCGGCCATTGCTATCCTTGGCTGCTTTAGGGTAGTTAATGGTATTTTGGATATCCCTAACCGTAATTAATCCCCGTAGTATTTTATTCTTATCCACGACAGGAAGTTTTTCGACTCGATATTTCTGCAAAATTTCTTTTGCTCCTTCCAGGGTGGTTCCAACGGGGGCGGTGCGGACCTTTTTAGTCATTATTTCACTGACCAAAATATTCCGGCGCGACTCAAATCGTAAATCGCGACTAGTAATTATGCCGACAAGCATTCCTTTGGCATCCACTACCGGGATACCTGAAATCTTCCGCGCCGCCATAATATTGATGGCTTCAGTAATCGTGGCCCTAGGGCTAACCGTGACGGGATCAACGATGACTAACCCCGATTCACTACGTTTTACCTTCGCCACCTCATCAGCCTGCTCCTGAATAGATACATTCTTATGGATAACCCCAATCCCGCCGAGTTGGGCTAAAGCAATGGCTAGGCGGGCTTCTGTGACCGTATCCATTGCCGCTGAAGACAATGGAATATTCAAACTAATGTTGCGCGAAAATTTCGTTTTTGTATCGGCTTCCGCCGGCAAGACCTCACTGTAAGCGGGCTTTAGCAAAACGTCATCAAATGTATAACCCATACCAACAACTTTCTCATTCATTATTTTTCTCCTTGTTTTTTGAAATGAACCGCATCTAACTTATGCGGTATTGTAGGGGAATTAGAAGTTATTAGCAAATAAAAATGGGCTTCCGGCAAATATCTTACGATAATGCAGGAAACCCCAGTGTTGATAATTATTTAGTTGTACTATTTCTTTACGGCACATACTCAAACGGTCCGACAATAGCATCGGCTCGGCCTGGCCCCGTGCCAAGCATTAAGAATGGGACCCCGAGAAGCTCTTGTAGTCGTAGGACGAAGTGCTGAGCAGAACCCGGCAAATCTTCCCATTTGGAACAGCCAGAGATATTCTCCTTAATGCCGGTCCACTGTCGCCTGAATGGAACTACTTCACCTAAAAACTTCGGGTAGGGTAATTTCCCAGGGGGCAATTCCTCATCATTGTACAGATAATTCTCGACAACATGAATCCTGTCTAAACCGGACAGCATGTCGAACCGAGTTAGACATAAAAAGTCCGGCTTGTTGATCCGAATTGCGTAAAGCATCCAAGGAATATCTAAATCGCCGATACTGCGACCGCGCTTGGTGGTTGCACCGAGTTCGTCGCCTAGCACTTGAAAGTATTGAGCACACTCGGCGTCACAAGCCCAGCTCTCGTTAATTCGAGCTAAAGAGTTTTGCAAATACATATCCCGCTGTTCCCCTTTTTCAAATAACTCAGGGAACTTTTTGGGAAATTGCTCAGCTTCGCTGCGATTCCATATTTCTGATGGAAATGGGCCGTCTCCCACCCGTGTCGGCAATGCTTTCATCACCAATATCCGGGCAGCTTTGGCAAAGGCTGGTATGCCCGTACCAAGTTCAGCCCCCGATGCACAGGAATTACCGGCAGATACATATGGGACAGTGCCCCATTGAATATCCAAACCAGTGGCCTGAGCCCCTTCGGCTATAACTTTCTGGCCATGGCTTAATTGATCGTCTAACCAATATGACGTATCCTTGACCATCGACTCAATGAGAGGTGCTTTGGCCAACAGCTTATCCGCTTCCTCTTCAGGATCCGGATCAAGTAACCGCCATAGCTTGTCAGGATCGGTTTTCTCCCGATGCTCCTCGAGCAATGGGTAAAAACTGCGATATAACTGGGTAAGTGCTTTCACGAGCTCATCACGCGGCCGAAATAAATCTGCCACGACAATACCACAGCGCAAGTCCCGGATTGCAGCGATAAGACCTATGGCCCGGCCGGTTGTACCAATTTGGTTTTCCCGACAATCCTCAAACCATCGCTCCAGCTCCGCATGCCACGAAGTCCACACCGGACATCCTTCGTCAATGTACACAGTTGGATTAATGCCGATTATATCGACAGTTTCCTTGTACTCGTTAATGAACCTTTCGAGGTCAAAGAATGCTCCGCGTCCAATAACGCAAGTTTTATTTTGCGCCGCCCCGCAGGGAATCATGTGACTAACCACCTTTTTCGGTGGGTCGTCAATGGTGTACGTTGTATGGCCGGCGTTGCAGCCGCCACTGAATCGAACAAGAATGTCGAAGTTGGAGGCCAAGAGATCTATCACCTTGCCCTTGCCTTCGTCTCCCCACTGACCGCCAGAAACTATAATTGCTGTTTCTTTGCCGATTAAGGATTGAATGCTCTTTTGCAAAGCTAACAGTTGCTCATATTTATTATTCATCTCAAGTCCTCCAAAATGTTGTCTAAATGCCAGGGTAGTAGTATTTAACCCAGCATTACAGGTTACCAGTATAACCAAAATTTGGCAATCCCCCATGCAAGCAAAAACACCCTAAGAAAAGGGTGTTTTTGTCTGGAGCCGTTGGACGGAATTGAACCGACGACCTACTCCTTACCATGGAGTTGCTCTACCAACTGAGCTACAACGGCTCGTCTCACTTTACTGCAAGACTTCCAAATTAACTACAGTTAATTTCTCAGTCTCTCCGTAAAGTATTCCTTTCAAATTTTTGCTTAACTCGCCAACTGACGAGCTCAAGTAAAAATTTGCAGAAACACGCTACCGAGTGAAATTTTGTAAAGAGTGCTTATCTTTATTCTTCGTGTCTAACGACACTGTCCAAACGGGCAATGCGCTGAGACATTTCTCGAGCCTGCTCTGGTCGATTCATGCGATTATAGACATCTGCCAAGGCGTGCATATATTTTACATTATGTGGTTCTAATTCCAAAGCTTTACGCAAAGATTTAGCCGAATTACCCCATTGCTGTAACCCAGTGTAAGCAAGCGCCAAGTTATAATAACGGTTCGGGTGACTAGAATCAAGTGCCATGCTCTTGTTATAACTATCGATTGCTGTATGGTGTTGTTCCAGCTGCAATTGGCAGTAACCCAACCGAGCCCAGTACTCACTTTGAGCCGGCGCATGCTTGGTTAAGTAGTCAAACACGTTTTTGGCGTCTTCGTAATTATTTTGGTCAATGTAAAAGTTTCCCAACTGACTGTAGCCATCTAAATCTTTAGGAAACTTTTTAATATTTTCTAAGTAATCATCTTCATTCCGCACCGCCTCAGATGGTGGAATAATAGGGTCGGGCAAATGACTTTGTTGGTTGCCCTTACGCCAAATCTTGGTAATTTTATGAGTCACCGCGGGGGCTTGGCGCAAACCCTTAGCTTCCAACATGAAATGCCACACTTTTCTTATAGTCACTAATATCACTGCTTTGCCGCGCCGCGCCGCTCTGGCGGGCAGCCCTTTGGCTTGCATTAGCCTTTGTGGCTCCGCATGAGCCTGAGCGTCTTCCTTGTCCTGGGTAGTGGCCTCAGGCAAACGACGCAGTACTAGGACGATAATGCCCAGTATTGATAGTAACAGAATTAAGTTGGGCAGAATTCCGTAAGCGATGGCCGTTAATTTTAATTGCGCGATTAATTTTCTGGTAGTTACCTAGCTAGCTCCCGAGGTTAGTTCCCTAATACGAAACGAGCGAATCGGCTAATCTGAACCTTTTCACCCATCTTCCCAGTGGCGTCGGCAATAAGCTGGCTAATTTTCATGCTACCGTCTTTGATGAATGGCTGTTCCATTAAGCAAACTTCTTCAAAAAACTTTTCCAGCTTACCTTCAATAATCTTGACAGTCACATCTTCTGGTTTGCCGGTAACTTGTTCTTTGTAGATCTCTTGTTCTTTTTCAATCAATTCCGCTGGCACGTCATCGCGATTAACATACAGCGGATTGGCCCCGGCAATATGCAAAGCAATATCCTTGGCCAAAGCTTTAAAATCATCGGTACGGGCCACAAAATCGGTTTCGCAATTGACTTCTACGAGAACGCCAACACGACCACCAGCATGAATATAGCTCTCAACAATTCCTTCTTTAGCCACGCGATCAGCTTTTTTCGACATTTTAGCAATCCCCTTTTTACGGAGAACTTCTAATGCTTTTTCCTTGTCGTCACCAGCTTCGGTTAAAGCTTCTTTGACATCGAGCATGCCAGCGCCGGTTAATTCACGTAGTTCTTTTATAAGATTGTTGTCAGACATTTGTTTTAGAAATAAATATTAAATAATTTAGGCAGCGGAAGCGGGTTCGGCAACTGGAGCGGCAGAAACTGGAGTTGGTTCGACGGCTGGAGCGGCAGAAACTGGAGTTGGTTCGACGGCTGGAGTGGCAGATAATGCCGAATCAGTGGTTTCAGAAGGTACAGCGGCAGATGTCACTACACTTGCAGCGCGAGCAGACTTAATGGCACCAGCAACTGCACCCACTATTAGATCAATGGCCTGAGTGGCGTCGTCATTAGCTGGAATAACATAATCAATATCTTCTGGGTTACTGTTGCTGTCGACAATACCAATGATCGGCACTTTGGACTTCTTCGATTCTGTTAGTGCGATATCATCATAATTCACATCAGCGATGAATATGGCAGAAGGCAATTTCTTCATATCTTTAATGCCTTCAAACAACTTGGTCAACTTGGTAATCTCGCGCTGAATGAGCAAGCGCTCTTTTTTAGTGTGGCGGGTTTCCAACTCACCGTTGGCCTTCAGTTCTTCCATTTTTTCTAACTTACGCACAGTTTTCTGGATAGTCTTCCAGTTTGTGAAAGTCCCACCCAACCACCGAACGTTTATAAATGGCATGCCGCATTCCAGAGCGTATTTCTTTACGATGGAACGAGACTGACGCTTGGTTCCAACAAACAAAATAACACCGCCATTTGCAGCTACATCAGAAGCAAAACTCATCGCTTTTAACAACGCTTTTTTGGTCTTTTCCAGATCCAAAATATGTATGTCATTTCTGACAGTAAAAATGTAAGGCTTCATCTTCGCGTTCCAGCGAGATGTTTTATGCCCAAAGTGGGCCCCACTTTTCAGCAGGTCCAGTAGAGAAATATCTTTCATGATATCCTTTCGCTTCTATTTCACGGATCTGATTCGAGCCTCAGCTCAAGATTCAGACAGGATCCATCGGCATTATTGCTTACACGGCCGATTTATATGTGAAATATGCTTGATTAATAACTGACAATATTCTATCAGACCTTGACGAAAAGGGCAAGTCTTTAGTATAATGCTACAGCTATGAAAAAAGACCTCCACCCAAAATGGTATCCAGATGCTAAAGTCTTCGTCAACAACGAAGAGGTTATGACCGTGGGCTCGACAATGCCGGAAATCCGGGTTGAAGTCTGGTCAGGAAATCACCCGTTTTATACAGGCAAACAGCAGCTGTTAGATACTACCGGTAATGTGGATCGTTTCTTAAAGCGTGTAGCCAAGGCTGCCGCAACAGTAAAAGTAGAAAAGAAACCTCGCAAAGCCCGCACTACTGCCGCCGAAGCCAAGCCTAAGACCGGCAAGTAGCCATTTTTTTACAGATTTTATAAACCATCCCACACAGCGGGGTGGTTTTGCTTTATAATGTAGAGGCTACGAAATAAATTATATGAAACAAGCATACCAAAAACTCTTAACCGAATACGATCAACTCACTGACCAGCTGAATGCTGGTGGTGGTGACTTAGCCAAACTGGGCAAACGCCAGTCTGAGCTACTGCCCACTGTGGAAAAAATTCAGCGCATGGACAAACTTCAATCCCAAATAGAAGATAATACAGAGTTACTGGATGGCGATGACGCAGAAATGAAAGCAATGGCCGCCGAAGAAATTGAGTTGCTTGAAGGACAAGTCCTTACTCTTAACGATGCCATTGAAATTGATCTCTTACCGAAAGATCCCAATGACGATAAAAATATTATTCTTGAAATACGCGCGGGTGCTGGTGGTGACGAAGCAACTCTGTTTGTAGCTGAACTGTTTCGCGCATACGGCAAGTTCGCTGAAGCTCATAATTGGAAAATGCACATTGTGTCCTCATCCAAAAGCGAAGTTGGTGGTTTTAAGGAAGTAATTGCCGAAATGAAGGGCTCTCCTAAACATGGACCTGCTCCCTATTCCCTGTTCAAATATGAATCTGGCGTGCATCGTGTTCAACGCGTCCCAGAAACAGAAAAAGCGGGTCGAGTCCATACCTCCACAATTACTGTCGCCGTTATGCCAGAATTAGAAGAGAAAGATTTTACCATAGATATGAAAGATCTGAATATTGAAGCGACGACTTCTTCCGGCCACGGCGGTCAAAGCGTTAATACCACTTATTCAGCTATTCGGATTACCCACTTGCCTACTGGCATAACTGCTCAGTGTCAGGATGAACGTTCTCAAGCTCAGAATAAAGAAAAAGCCTTAGCTGTTATTCGCTCCCGTGTTGCCGCGCACTATTTAGAAATTGAACAAAAAAAATTAACTGATGCTCGCCGAGGCCAAATTGGCACGGGCGACCGCAGCGAAAAAATTCGCACTTATAACTTTCCTCAGGATCGAGTAACTGACCATCGCATTAATCAAAACTTCAACCAAGTGTCTCTCATTATCGAAGGCAAGTTGGATGATATATTATTTGCTCTACAAAACGCTGAATTAAATCTGCAAAAAGAGCAGTTAGCCGTTTAATTTTATGACAATACAAGAAGCGCTGCGAGCCTATCCAGACTTGGAAGCCGACTTACTCCTGGCTCATGTTCTCAAGACTGATAAGGAGTATTTGTATATGAATAATAAGGAAGTAATTCCTAAGGCTCTACTGGCTAAATTTCAAAAACTTTGCAGTAAACTTAAGGAAGGGTGGCCCACTGCTTACTTGCTTGAATACAAATATTTCTGTGGCTTAAAATTTAAAGTTAACGAACATACTTTAATCCCTCGCCCAGAAAGTGAATGGCTAGTGGAGCAGGCGGTTAAGTATGTTCGTGCGCAAAAAACTCACCCAGTCCATAAAACATGGCGGGTGCTAGACATGGGTACCGGTTCCGGTTGCCTAATTATTTCTCTGGCCAAACAATTAGAGGGACTACCGCTAGATTTTGTAGCGGTAGATATTTCTGCCCAGGCTCTCAGTGTTGCGAAGAAAAACGCCAACTTCCATAACGTTAAAATGGATTTTAAAAAAAGTGATTTATTCAGTCGAGTGAACGACGCGTTTGATATTATTTTTGCCAACCTGCCCTATGTACCTCACAAAGCTTACAAAAAACTAGCAGAGTCTTTGAAGCATGAACCAGCTTCTGCTATTACGACTAACGACGAAACTTGGGAAATATACGAAAAATTTATAAAGCAAGCGCGAACCCACTTAACCGAAAAGTCTTTAATTTTATTTGAAATTGACCCGAAACAAAAACCAGTACTAGAGTTGGTAATAAAAAAATGGATGCCGGATGCGAAGTTTGAGTTCGCAAGAGACATCCATGGTTTGTGGCGTTATGCCGTTGTGACAGCTTAATAATTATCAGCAGAATGGTGGCTAAACTTTATCTTTTCTTTACCGGAACTTTATAAGGCTTTTGTTAATATTAATATGCTATAATATTAATCTAAAGAAAGCCGAAAAAGACATGACTGAAATCAACTTCCAACCAGTATTCGATTATTTAGAAAACGAATTCAAGCCAGAGCTAAAAAAGGAGCTACGAGCTGAGATTCGAGAAGAATTTTCTGGCCCTATTACCTCCATTGCCAATCTGGCAGGAGAAATAAAAAGTCTGCGGGAGGACATGAAAATCAGCAACCACCGAGTAACTCGCCTAGAAGAATGGGCTATCCCAGTCGGCAAAAAAGTAGATATTCCGCTAAGCCTGTAGTCTATTTACTGGAGCTAATTGCGTGTTCAAAGACAGTCAGAGTTTCATCACCATGGGCTCGCACTCTAGGGGTGAGCATTAAATCGTGCGGATTGACGTGGGTACCAAAATGAGTGGTCAGGCCCATAACATAACCGACTTGTTGAGCAATTTTCCTGTACTCCGGAGTGGAGTGACCATAAGGATAAATTAAAATATTAGTTTTAGTTCCCAACTCCTTCTCTAGTTTTGCCCGGGCATCGGTTAGATTTTGGGTAATATACTTGGCGTCATATTTGGGTGATGTTCCGTCAAAATGATTCATCGTATGCGACACCATTTCCATCCCATCTTTTTGCCCAGCGCGAATAGCATCCCATGTTGTGTATCCTGGTGTGCCAACAAAATCGGGAACAATAGCAAAACTACCTATAAACCCATTCTTACGCAGAATTGGTTCGGCAACCGTAAAATCATCATCATATCCATCATCAAAGGTGAATACTACCGGTTGCTTTGGTAACGTAAATTTCCCTTGGGTAGCTAAGTAAACTTGTTCTAAACTGATAGATTGATAATGGTTGTCGTGTAACCATTTCACTTGTTGTTCAAAATCACTAGGGCTGACTGTCAAATCGCGGCGAATTGCATCGGGCTTAGGTGGCATTGAGCCAACATGATGATACATAAGAATCGGTACTCGCAACGAATCTGCAGAAGGTACGCCTACGGTAGGCCTTTCTGATAAACGAGCCACATGAGAAGAAGCCGTGACCTCATAAGTTCCCATGGACAAACGAATGATGACAATCACCGATGCTAATACTAAAGCTGTAATTATATATTTCATAAAATAAAGCCACCTTAACAGGTGGCTGTTTTTTATTTATTTCTTTTCTTCAGCGGGAGCATCTTCGGCCGGAGTACCGTCCTTATCGGCAACGCCTTCCACCTGGGAAACGTCGATATCGCCTACTGGTTCAGCCATTTCAGCTTCCATGTCACGAGGCTGTTGAACCTTTGCCACTAGTTCTTCGGACTCAGCATTAATAGTGACTTTGTCCGATACTTTCAAGTCTTTGACAGTAATAGTGTCTTCGAATGTTTTCATCCCAGAAATATCAACTTCAATAGTGTGAGGCAAATCACCTGGCAAACATTCTACTTCCACTTCTGACAAAGTAGTAACTAACGTCCCACCCAAAGCTTTAACAGCATGGGATTCACCAACAAATTCCAAAGGAATGGTGGCCGTCATTTTTTCAGACATTTTCACTTCATAAAAATCCGCGTGAATCGGTGCGCTGGTTAAATAGTGACGCTGAACTGACTGAATAAGCACATTGCGAGTACTGCCATCTGGCAAATTCAATTCGATAATTGTGCTTTCACCCGCTTTGCGTAAAGCTTTTTCAAATTCACCTTGTTGCAAGGATAAATGAACATTGGTTACGTTATGACCATACAATTCAGCTGGCATCATCCCGTTTTTCTTGACGTTCTTAGCGAGGTCAGTTTTCGGATCACGGATTTCAGTTTTTAAGAGAATTTTTTCCATTTCTATAAATTAAATAATTGCCTCACTATTTTAGCGAATTATGCCAAAAAAAGCAAGGGCAGCTCACTCCATCCATTTGTGGTTTTTATCTCAAAGCTTTGACCAAATCACCATCAAACTTCTTTAGCGATTGATGAATGATAATACAATCATCAGCAGAAAGGGCCTCAAAATTATTGAATTTGGCATGCTCAGTGCTAGTCAAATCCGTTACAGCGGCAACAGAAAAAATGTCAGTGCCGCTAATATCTATATTAAACATGACAGAACTTTTGCATTTGTGGCAATCTGAATGGATTAATAAGCGAGTTTCAGCGGCTACTTCGTCTTCTTGGCTTTCTAATACTTTTATGTTTTGAAGATTATATTTGAAATTACATATTGGGCAGCGCAAAACGAACCCCAACCATCCCATAACTTTTGCCAAGTCAATGTGTTTCATACCTGAATAATATAACAACCTATTTAGAAACGCAATATGCGCGATTGCTGAGCAACATTTTGAACTACTCCCATAGCAATTGCAAGAACTATTAACGAGCTTCCACCATAAGACAAAAATGGCAGCGGAATGCCGGTAACAGGTAATAATCCCAAATTCATACCAATATTAATAGTGACTTGGGTGAACATTAAGCATAACACCCCAGCCGCTATATAATATCCTAAATCGTCTTTTGCATACCTCATAATCCAAATTAGCCGCCACGCGATAATGTAATACAAAATAAGAAGGGCGATACATCCGGCAAAGCCTATTTCCTCAGCGGCTGAAGCAAAAATAAAGTCAGTTTGGCGCTCCGGCAAAAACTTGAGCTGGCTTTGTAATCCTTGACCAAGACCTTTGCCAAACAACCGGCCACTGCCTACGGCAATAACTGCTTGGCGCACATTGTATCCCCGCCCCCGAGGGTCAAGTTGTGGATTGATGAACACTTCAACGCGAGTTTTTTGGAAATCTTTTAGCACAAATTTCCAACCAATTCCCGCGCAGACTAACCCAATTACCAGAAACGCGGCTAGGTACCTTTTTTTCATTGGGCTGATGAGAAGCATACCAAGCCAAATGGCCATGACAATTGTAGTTGAACCAAAATCTGGCTCAATCAATATTAAAATCCCAGGAATAATAGCGTACAAAAAAGTTAAAGCAATGCTTTTCCAGGAATTAATTTGTCCCCGTTTTAAGTAAAGCCACCGGGCTAGCAACACAATAATAATTAATTTAGCAAACTCCGCCGGTTGTAAATTAAAAAATCCAATATTAATCCACCGGTTACTGCCCCGAATAGCCCGGCCAAATATCAATAAATAAGAAAGCGATACAATTAGTGCAACATAGACCCAACGGTTTATTTTCGCAAGGTTATGGTAATTATAAAAAGCAAAAACCCAAAAACAGGCTAATGCAATTACAATAAAAACTAACTGACGATAAAAAATTTGCAACGTGCCGCCAGATACTGATGTAGAATAGAGCAGAGCTAACCCTCCTAAGATTAGTAAGCCGCTGGCAAAGAGCAGCGGCATATCAAAATGTTTTATTTTGGAGAGCAGAGAAGGCATTATTGTTGACTCCTGGGGTGACCGAGTACGTTACTGCTGTTTTGATTACTATTTTCTAAGACTAAATTGGACCCATCTATGGTATCTGTATCAGGAACTACGACTACACGAGTAGTATCTGTGCTATACAAATTTGGCCAAGACTGTTTGTAGGCCCGCCTAGCGTAAGCGGGTAAATCGTACTCATCTCGTTGGCTGACCGCAATTATTTGATTAGCTTTATTGTACAAAACAAATTGTAAACGAACGGCGCCTAACCGATAAGGACTACTATTAACCACCGCGCCTTCAATGGTTAATTCCAATGGATTAGTTGTGTTATAAACAATGGGACTGGGCACCTTTAAGTCTACTTTGGGCAAAGTCAGGCGTTTTTGCCATTTCAGATCGCCCAAAATCACAATGCCAGATTTTAACTGTTCTGAAGATTCTATTCTAGGAGCTATTAAATATTTTTTTTGATTGGCTAATAAGTGTGTTGTGCCTGATACAGTGGCAATTTTCTGATCGCTGGCATTAAAAAAATCAATTCTGTACGAAATATTTGTAGCGGCAACATCCAAATTCTCATTGATAAACTCAGCATATGCTGCATAAATGCCCGGACTAACCGAAATGATTTTGACCACACCAATTTTGGGTGCAGTTGGGGCTAAAAATGATTGATGGGCCGAAAACAAAGAACTTTTAAAACTCTGTTCGATATAATACTGCGTGCCATAACGTACTCCGATTGCGGCTGGGATAATCGCCACAATGACCGCAATTAATAATACTCGTTTCCAATGAGGAAACGCCTTAATAAAGCCATAAAACCCTAGGCTGGACTCCACCATACCCAACCTAAAACTTTCGGATTGAACTTGAAATGAATCTTTCCAATCGGACATAGAGCGTATGCTATTATGCTTATAGTATATCATATGCAGTTCACACATCTTCATTGCCATAGTCATTATTCTCTTTTAGATGGACTATCTAAAATTGACCAACTAGTCGAGGCCGCCGTGACTCGCGGCTTTTCATCGTTGGCATTAACCGACCACGGAGTTTTATACGGCGCTATAGAATTCTACAACAAATGTAATGCGGCCGGCATCAAACCAATTATTGGTATGGAGGCCTATATTGCACCCCGCAAAATGACAGATAAAGACGGGCGGCAGGACGCTGACTATCATCACTTAACTTTACTGGCTCGCAACTACGCGGGGTATTTGAATTTGATGAAATTAACAACTCTTGCGCATACAGAAGGATTCTATTACAAGCCTCGCATTGATAAAGAATTATTAACTCAATATAGCGAAGGGTTAATTGCGCTGTCTGGGTGCCAACGTGGTGAAATTGCCCGAGCGTTCGATAGTTCTAATAAAAAAGCGGAACAGGTATTGGGACAATATTTGGAAATATTCGGTAAAGAAAACTTTTTTTTAGAAATTCAACGCAACTCTTTAAATAATAGCACCGGGGAGATTGATGCGGAGACCAAACTGAACAATAACCTTATTGAGTTAGGACGTAATCATGCGGTGAACTTAGTGGCAACTCAGGACTCCCATTACATTGAACCATATGACTCCGAAGCCCAAGACGTGTTGGTTTGTATTGGCACTGGTCGAACTGTTGGTGACGTTAACCGGCTTGATATGCGCAGCCACGATTTATCGCTTCGGTCCACTGAAGACATGATGCGCATTTTTGCAGATGTTCCGGAAGCAATTAGCAACACTCAGATAATTGCTGAAATGTGCAGCGTTGAGATTCCCATCAATCAACGCTATTTTGCCAGTGTTCCATTACCAGAAGGCGTTACACCAGAACAAGAATTGCAGCGCATTGTCAATGAAAAAGGGCCAGCCATGTATGCTAAGAACGGAATAATGCCGCCCGAAATTCAAGAACGGATTGACTACGAGCTTAATATTATTATGCAAAAAGGGTTCGCTGTGTATTTTCTGATGGTAGCCGACATTGTTCAAGGAGCTCACGACATTGGAGCTTTGACCAACACTCGTGGTTCTGCCGCCGGATCCATAGTCAGTCACATTTTAAATATTTCCAGCATCGATCCGCTTTACTATGAACTACCATTTGAGCGATTCCTGACAGTTTACCGGCCGACTCCTCCCGATGTTGACCTAGACATTTCTGACAAGAGGCGCGACGAAGCAATTGCTTGGATCACCCAACGGTATGGCCCGGACAAAGTGGCTCAAGTTATTACTTTCGGAACGATGATGGCCCGCGCCGCAGTACGCGATGCTGGGCGCGCTTTAGGCGTCCCTTACGGTAAGTGTGACCGCATTGCCAAAATGATCCCAATTGGCA
The DNA here is from genome assembly GCA_038230955.1 of Candidatus Doudnaibacteriota bacterium. Taxonomy (GTDB): domain Bacteria; phylum Patescibacteriota; class Doudnabacteria; order UBA920; family UBA920; genus JBBRMG01. The sequence continues at coordinate 21,248 of JBBRMG010000005.1, forward strand.
AACAAGGTTTCCATATGACGCTAGACAAAGCACTCGACATGAACCCAGAACTAAATGAAATTTACACAAAGGATCCCGAAACTAAGCAAGTCATTAACATTGCCCGCCGCATAGAAGGCTGTGCTCGGCATGCGTCTATTCATGCCGCTGCCTTAGCGATTACCCCGACTCCCCTAACCGACTACATGCCGCTGCAACAAGAGCCAGACGGTCAACGGTTAATCACTCAATACGATATGTACTCACTTGATGTCGGGGCAGACAGTCGCGCCATTGGTGTGGTAAAAATGGATTTGTTGGGCATACGCAATTTAAGCATTTTGGAAGAAGCGGTGCGTTTGGTAGAGCGCCGTCATCAAATAAAAGTGGACTTAGCCAATCTCCCTCAAGACGACAACAAGACTTTCAAGCTGTTATCTAACGGTTACACTTTTGGCGTTTTTCAATTAGGCTCATCAGGAATTACTCGCTATCTGAAAGATTTGAAACCCCAAAACATTTTCGATATTATGGCCATGATTGCTCTGTATCGCCCGGGCCCAATGGGTATTATTCCCGAATACATTCGTCGTCGGCATGACTCCAAACGGATTGATTTTTTTGACACGCGCATGCGAGAATATCTGGAACGATCTCTTGGCTTGTTAGTTTATCAGGATGATGTCTTACTCACAGCTATTAATATTGCGGGCTACAGCTGGGAAGAAGCAGACAAATTGCGTAAGGCAATGGGCAAAAAAATCCCCGCAGAAATGGCAAAACAAAAGGTAAAATTTATTGATGGTTGCGTCACAGGCGGCATGAGCCAGCCGAAAGCGGCCGAATTATTTGCCTTAATTGAGCCATTTGCCGCTTATGGTTTTGGCAAAGCCCACGCGGCGTCTTACGCCCAAGTGTCCTACCAAACCGCGTACATGAAAGCCAACTATACGGTGGAATTTATGGCAGCTGTTATGACCGCAGAAAGTGGCGATGAAGACAAAATCTACGCTGCTGTGGAAGAATGCAAAAACCTCGATATTCAAATCTTGCCACCTAATGTGAAAGAAAGTTACGACAATTTTACAGTGATAGATGAACACACAATTAGGTTTGGCTTAAGTGGCATTAAAAATTTAGGCTCCGACGTGGTGCGCCAAATTATAGAATGCCACGACAACGGCATTAAATTTGAAACTTTAGAAGAGTTTTTGGCCGCTTGTTACACCAAAAACTTGAACAAGAAGTCATGGGAAGCTTTAGTCAAATCTGGGGCGATGGATAGCTTCGGTGATCGCGGACAACTCTTGGCCAGCACTGAAACAGTACTCGACTATATTCGAGAACACTTCCGCACTGACACCGGCGGCCAAGTGTCTTTATTCGGCGATAGCTTGCAAATTGGACGCTTGCGCCTGAAGGATGCCGTGCCCATTAGCGAGGAGGAACGACTGATATGGGAAAAAGAGCATTTAGGATTATATGTGTCTGCGCATCCTCTTGATCGATACAAAAACGTCCTTCAAAGCATGACACGCGTGGGACAATTAATAGACATGCACGATAATCAAAATGTGGTCTTGGGGGGCATCATTTCTAAATACAAACGCATGCTGACTAAAAAGAATGACCCCATGTCTATTTTCACTTTGGAAGATTTTTCAGGAAGCGTAGAAGTTTTGGTGTTCCCCAAAATTATGCCCAGTGCCGTTCCGTTTATTGGTCCTGAGAAAATGGTCCAAGTTACCGGCCGGCTCTCGACAAAAGAAAACGAACTGAAAATTATTGCCGAAGACATTCGCGACTTACCGAACGATGAGTTATATAATATGGCGCTAGCGGAAATGGAGAAAAACAAACAAGTCGTCATTTATATGACCACCGCTAATAACTCTGTGGTGCTAGAAAAAATTAAAACAATCATCGAAGGTAATCCAGGCAATGCGCAGGTCTACTTGCATGTCGGTGAGGGTCAAGGCAAGCGTTTAAAAACTAAATCTTTGGTGCGCATTTCTACGGAAATGGTCAATGAGTTGCGTGCCCTCCCAGAAATCACTATGGTTGGCGAAGATTAAGCTGACTACCGGCGCTTTTCGCTTTTTTGCATTTCTACACCAAGGTTGATATAATTATACTAGTTCGATTAGGCGACGATCCGGCTACCACCCGGGGAGCTTGAAACAAACAAATAAAAAGGCCGCTCGCACTATAGCGAACGGCGAACTGGGACGGAACGTCTAAAAAAATAGACCCCAGAATTTTGTTACCGATATTTTTCGATAATTAGATTCTGGGGTTTTGTGTTTGCGGTTGGCAATTATTTCTTTGCGGCATTTCGACTAATTACTTGCATTATAGTCAAAACTGCCGCCACAATGGCAATAAGCAGTCCAGTGCCCGTGAGTGCTAATTGCGCTCCTAAGTCACCCTGAGTCGACAAGCGGGCGACAATTATAAAACTAACCGCGAGTATCCATGTCATAACAACCGATATTATTTCCAAAATATTCATGACAAATCTCCTTCAAATTTGATTTTGCGAATAACGCAATATAACACTGTAGCATAAATTAATCATATTGTCAAGTCATGTCTCAACCCAACGAAAACCTCCAAAACAAACGTCACTCACTCGCCCACCTACTTGCTGCAGCAGTAATGAAAATGTGGCCTGACACCAAGCGCGCTATTGGCCCAGCCATAGATGACGGCTTTTACTTCGACTTTGAATTTGCTCAACCGATAACCGAAAAAGACCTGCCGAAAATAGAAAAACAGATGCGCAATATTATGCAGAGCTGGAATGGCTTTGAACGATCGGAATTAACTGCTAAGGAAGCCAAGGCCGAATACCCTGGCAATCAATACAAGCATGAGCTAATAGATGAGTTCACGAAAGGCGGCGAGAAAGTTACATTCTACAAATCCGGTGACTACTGGGACTTATGCAAAGGCGGCCACGTGGAAAGCATGCGTGAGATTAAACCCGACTCATTCAAGCTCGACCGAATTGCCGGCGCTTACTGGCGTGGTGATGAAAAAAATCCCATGCTTACCCGCATTTATGGGTTTGCGTTTGATACCAAAGAAGAACTGGATGCGCACTTAAACATGATAGAAGAAGCCAAGAAACGCGACCATCGGAAATTGGGCCAGCAACTCGACTTATTCACAATTTCCGACCAAGTTGGTAAGGGCTTGCCCTTGTTTACGCCGCGCGGGACTTTGTTACGTGAGTTGTTTAACGATTACTCGCAGAACTTACGCGCCGCTAAAGGCTGGCAAAAAGTCTGGACGCCACACATTACCAAAAACGACTTATATAAAACTTCCGGCCACTGGGACAAATTTGGCGATGAGCTGTTCTTGGTAAAGAGTCAGGAAACCTCGGACGAGTTAGTCATGAAGCCCATGAACTGTCCGCATCATCAACAAATATACGCATCAAGGCCCAGAAGCTACCGCGACTTGCCCATTAAGTATATGGAAACGACAACCGACTATCGCGATGAGAAAGCCGGTGAATTACTGGGCTTGTCTCGGGTGCGTTGTTTAACTCAAGATGACAGCCATACGTTTTGTACACCTGAACAGATTGAGCAAATTTATCAAGAACTAATTGAAGTTACAAAAACATTCTATGCCAGCATTGGCATGGACATTCGAGCACGCTTGTCATTCCGTGATGCCGCCAACCCAGGCAAGTATTTAGGAGAGCCCGAGTTGTGGGACAAGGCTCAGGACATTATTCTTAAAATTGCTCAGCAAGCCAATCTAGACTATTTCATCGCAGAAGGAGAAGCCGCATTCTACGGACCAAAAATTGACTTCATGGCCAAAGACGCATTGGGTAGAGAATGGCAACTAGCCACTCCCCAATTAGACTTTGTGCAGCCCAAGCGATTTGGGTTAGTCTACACGGACCAAGAAGGCCATGAGCAAACTCCGGTCATGATTCACTTCGCCCTAATGGGATCTATTGAGCGCTTCCTCTCCGTTTACATTGAACACACGGCCGGTAACTTCCCTGTTTGGCTGGCACCCATTCAGGCTACCGTAATGCCGATATCAGAAAAACAAAATGATTACGCTTATGAAGTCAAAAAGCAACTCGAATCGGCTGTTCCCGGCCTCCGGCTAGATATAGATGTGCGCAATGAATCTGTGAGTAAAAAAATCCGCGAAGCCAGCATGACTAAAGTACCTTACATGATAATCGTTGGCGACAAGGAACTAGAAAGCAAAAACATCGCCGTCCGAGGACGAGGCGAAATTGATCTAGGGCAATTAAGCGTGCCCGAGTTCGCCACTCGTTTGAACGATGAGATTACTAATAAGAAATAGCTGCTATTTCCCTTTCGGTCTTGTCTGCATCTTCAAAATAATCGCTCTCACCAGTTTGCGCGGTGATATGCGTAACACCTGAACCATGGCTTTATTGAGAATCCCTGGCACGATAATTGTTTTACCACTCATTAAGCCTCGATAGCCTACGTCGGCTACTGTTTCGGCGGACATCATTCCCATCCGAATAATTAATGTGTCATTAATTTTTGCTGTATCTTGAAATCTGGTCTTGGTTGCACCGGGGCATAAAATAGAAATAGCAACACCCGTACCGTGAAGTTCTTTGGCCATAGCTTCAGTTAGCGATAGCATGAACGCTTTAGTTGCGTAATAAACCGACATTAACGGTCCTCCAGGCATAAACGCGGCCGTAGAGCCTACATTTAATATTTTACCGGACTTACGGGCAATCATTTCATCGCTAAACAATTTGAGCAATGTTGTCATAGTCACCAAATTCAACTGTACCAATGATAACTCATTAGCTAATGGTATATCATGAAATAAGCCATATTCGGCGTATCCGGCATTATTAACCAACACATCTACGATGGTATCTGAATGGTGAATGGTGTCGTATACCTCAGCGGCAGCTCCCTCTTTTGATAAATCTTTTACCATTGTCGTTACCATGATTTTGAACTCTAACTCCAGAGCCGCTTTAACGGTTTGTAATTCTGACTCGCTTCGGGCCACGATTATTAAATTATAACTTTCCCGAGCAAACCGGCGTGCCAATGCTAAACCAATGCCACTTGTGGCACCGGTAATTAAAACCGTTTTTGGCGCAGACTTATCCATGGATGAATGCTTGATAAATAATTTTCACAAACGGATCTGAATTTGGTCCATAAACCATGGATGCTCCCAACGCTCCAGTAATGGTAATAGTGACCAAGCCGATTAAGGCCAAAAGGATGATTAATTTACTGTTAACCAACCAACTACCAATACGAACCAAAACAGACGGTCGGTACCCGTTTGCGTTAGCAGAACTCTTCATTAGCCGGTACCATTCTAAAATGTAAGCAGCGCCAATAATGCTAAATAATAGCCCAGTGAAAGCTCCGAATGAGGAGTGAACATCTATCACTTTTTGCAAACTTGTGCCCTTAAACTGTTCTTCCATTAGACCGCCCGCTATTATTGTGGGCCAGACCATAGCGGCACCCGCAATTACTAGGGTCGCTCGAACATAGAACCAATATGGTTGCCGAGTTAAAAACTTGAATCGTGCAATTTCTGTTACGGCGTATAATCCCAAGAAAGCGATTGGGAAATGGACTAGCAACGGATGAATGTTTGTGAACATAGTCTTAATTCAAATTATTTTTTCAAACTATTAATATTATACTCTATTTATAAAGGTTCCAAAAAAAATAAAAAAGCTTATACGCTTTACTATAGCATATAAGCCAGTTGGTAATATTATTGGCGGACCTTCCATATTGTTAGGTTTCGTAAGTGACACCAATGTTCGGGGCTACTTTAATTATCCATTTATCATGCTTGTCAATGCGATAACTCAATATAGGGAATTCATCGTTAATGGCTTTTAGCTGCTTTGAAATTCCCTCTAAAGAATTAAAAAATAAATCAAACTTTTCGTTAAGCCTATTAAAGTCTCCTTTGGTTGCAAAGACCGTTTTACCAAGTTCAATTGTTCCGGCAATTATTTTGTCGATTTCTTCTTGAGTAACCATGAATTAATCTTAACCGGCGAAACCCGCTTAGTCAAGACTATATTCTAAATTCTTTCTAAAATCGTTTTGTAAAATTAAAGAAACAAAAAAGCCAAAGGCAACCTTTGGCTTTTTCTGCAACTAAACTTGAAAGTAATATTTAACGCAACCGGTAATCATTATAATCCATTATCGGCAATAACGGCCGGTTAAAATCAATGCTGTTTGCCGCCACAACTAAGCGATTTTGGCCACCATTGTTAAGAAAAACGTCATAGCTCCCAACAGGAATTAAACCGTTCTCATGCATGAAGTAGACTGTGTTACCGCTTTTTATCCATGTACCCCAAGGGTGAAAGCCGCCGGAGTTTTCCAGTAAGTATGGGGACATTGCAAGATTGCCCGAAGAACCATAAGTTAAATTAGCAATACTAAATCCATAGCCAGTAAACGCCGGATAGTTAGTGAACCCAAGTTTGGTGTTCCGGTAAATAATATAGATAGTGCCGTTGTCCGCCAGCAATGTGCCGTTACTATAAGTTGAGGCGCCCAAGACATTCCCGGTAACGGTCATGAAGTACGATTGAGTACCTATGCGGCCGAAGGTATCGCGGGCCTGAACAGTAAAGTTATAGTTGCCCCCATTATTAGGTGCGCCACTTAAATATCCAGTGGCGGATAAGCTCATGCCCAACGGCAACGCGCCGCTAATCAATGAAAATGTGTACGGGCTGGTGCCACCTTGACCGAACAACGAGGCGCTGTAAAATTGATTCAGTGTGGGCTGGGTCAAGGTCGAAGGAGTAATTGTGACAAAACTGCTTACGGATCCTACGGTGACGTATAAAGTGCCGCAATTGCTGCCGTTGTTGTAATTGATATTATTGACGCTACAGAACGTCAAGGTAGAAGTCCCAGCACTATTGCCGTATAGGGTAATAGTAGTGCCGGAAATATACGAGCTAACCACGTTCCCGTTGGAATTGCTAGACAAATACAAACTGGGTGACCCATTTGCATTTGTGGCATACACTGCAACACTTTGGCCTTGGTTAATAAATGGGTTGGCGTTGCTAAATGTGACAGAACTACCACTGCAGTTAAACTGACAAGTATTATTGCCCAAAGTGATTGTCACAGATGCCTGATTATTAACAGTCACATACGTATCAATTGCCCCCGCTGACACATTAAAACCAGCATAAAGGAGTCCTGAAAAATAGCCAAACTGATCTGTACGTCCGGCATTGGCAATAGTCGTCCACGTCCCGCCGTTCTGGCGGGCGTAAAAATTAACCATGCTATAAGCATCCCCGCCCGAAATTGTTATTTGAATGCCGTTATTGCTTTGGGTGTTGGCAGAGTATAACGGATATGCGGCGGCGGCCGTGAAAGGGATCAAAAACAGTGCCGTCGCGACGGAAAAGCTCCCCAAATAAGCCAAAATTTGTTTTGTCATAGTCGTATTATTGTTAAAAACTTGCCTTGAGTATATCACTTTTTTACCAAGAAGCAAGAGCTATTGGCTACTCTGAAAAAAATGCGCAGCCTAAGTCAGAATTCTAGCGCCGTACTCCGTAATAACAATAGTATGCTCAAAATGGGCAGCCATTCCCCCATCTACCGTACGAATGGTCCAGCCATCCTGATCAAAATATATTTTAAAACTCCCTTGGCAAACCATGGGCTCAATGGCAATCACCATACCGGAAACTAATTCCACGCCCGTACCTCGTTTGCCATAACAGGGTACTGATGGGTCTTCGTGTACGGCGTAACCAACTCCATGCCCGACTAAATCTCGCACCACAGAAAATTTTTCATCCTCAGCTACCTTTTGAATAATATAACCAATATCACCTGTGCGATTGCCGGGCTTGGCCATTTTAATTGCTTCCGCTAAGGCCTGTTTCGTTGTGGCAATTAAATGTTCGGCCATGGCACTAATTTTGCCCACTGGTACCGTGACAGCGGTATCGGTATAAAATCCTTTATACTCCATCCCGATATCTAAGCCCACAATGTTGCCCTGTAACAAAACTTCTTTATCTGAAGGAATGCCATGCACAACTACATCATCTACTGACACACACAAAGCCGCAGGAAAAGGGTTTTTCTTGGGGCCGTAACCTATAAAACTGGGATGTCCGCCAACTTTGCGAATTTCCGTATCAGCAAAAGCGTTCAGCTCAGCGGTGGTAATTCCAGGGCTTACCAGTTCAGACGTACGTTTTAAAATATCGCCCAGCAGTTTGCCACCCTCAGCAATTAGCTTAATCTCGTCCGGTTTTTTTGTGTAGCGTCCCATTATTCTTGAGTGAATTTATCCAGGAGGAGTTTAAAACGCTGGCGCACTTGGGCCGGCGTACCTAAGCCACTAATTTTATGGTATTCATAGCGGCTGGAAAAAAACTCCACTACTTGAGCAATATTGACTCGATAATATTTTACTCGATTTTTCAAAGCAGTATCGCTGTCATCGGCGCGCTTACCAAATTTTCCATCAAAATACCCTTTGCGATTGTGCATTCGCTTTACAGTTTCTTCCAAAGGAATGGATAAATAGATAACAATGGGGGCTGAACGCTTTTGCTCTTTAATTAAACGTGAGGCTAATTTTGCTTCACCTAACATCTTAGGATGGCCATCGAACAATATTCCCTGAATTGGTGATATTTTTTTTATTGTTGATGCAAGAATTTCTCTGACTAACTTAGTAGGGGTTAGTTTTCCCTTGTCGTAATTCTGTTTCAGCAATGAACTCAATCCTTCATTTGTAGTGCGAAGTCGCGTTAGTTCCTGACCCATATCAAAATCGTACAATTTGAAACGCTTGGCCAAATACACAGCTTGGGTGGCTTTTCCAGCAGCGGGATCACCGAGTAAAATAATATTAATTGGGGCTCTCTGTTTATCGCTGGGCATAAATTATAGTTGAAGTGCTTGGTCAATAGCTGCGCCGACTTGTTCTATAGATGGGCGGCCATCAATGGTAATTAATAGAGAGAATTGTTTGAGATAATTGAGTACAGGTACGGTGTCTTGTTCATACTGTTGCAAACGAAATTCAATAGCTTCCCTCGTGTCGTCTTTCCGACCTTCGGTAGTAGCTCGGAGAAGTAAGCGATTCAGTGATTCCTCATGGGGTAGATCTATGAATAAAGTGACCATGTCTTTACGCCCGTGATCCCTTAAATAATTGATTAAAAATTCGGCTTGGCCAATGCGGCGAGGAATGCCATCAAAAATTATCCCCTTATCAGTTGGTATTGTGTCTAAGTACTGAGCCACCACTTTCAGCAACATTTCGTCGGTAAGCAACACACCGCGCTCAATTAAGTCTTTGACTGTGCGGCCCAAGTCACTGTCGCCACCAGCAATGTGACGCAGAATGCCACCCATCTCCCAATAAAAAAAGCCGAGCCGTTCTGCTAGCTTTTTTGCCTGTGTGCCTTTGCCCGACCCTTGAGGTCCAATAAAGAAGATTGTATCTATTTTCACCTTGGCAGTATAGAGATTTTTTGTCATCTCGGCAAGATGTTGCTACAATATCAGTAAATAGCTCCGACTGAAACCAAAAGTCTCAACAAAATTCCAAAACCTATAGATGACAAGTATTTTTTTTGAACTGACAATTATTTTGATACTGGCTGGTGGTATTGCCACTATTATCAGTTTCTTTAAGCAACCCCCATTAGTGGCCTACATCCTTACTGGCTTAATTGTCGGTCCGTTCGGCTACTATCATCTTCATAACACGGAGGTATTACATGGACTAGGACAAATAGGCATTGCGCTTCTATTGTTTATGGTCGGCTTAGAGTTAGACACGAGCCAATTAAAAAAGCTCGGCTTCGGGGCAATTATGGCGGGGGTCGGGCAAATCGTTCTGACATTTATGGGAGCGCTGGTTTTAATTAATTTCATGGGGTTTGCTGGAACAGGCGCCTGGCTTATTGCCATTGCCATTAGTTTTTCTTCCACTGTTATTACGGTAAAGTTGCTCAATGAAAAGAAGGACATTCATAGCTTATACGGTAAGCTTTCTCTCAGCATTCTGCTGATACAAGATTTTGCAGCCATCGCTATTTTAGTGTTCATGGCCGGCAACAACAGCGGGGCCATGACATCTGGCATGCCTGGCTGGCAAACCATGATCTTTACGATAGCCAAAGCTGTCCTCTTAATTTGGTTGATCAATTGGCACAGCAAATATCTGTTTCCAAAAATCCTCAAAATTATTGGCAAGTCCGATGAACTACTATTAGTCTTCTCGTTGGCCTGGGCTTTGGGTCTGGCAGTATTTGTGTCACTCCCATTCATAGGGTTTAGTTTGGAGATTGGTGGCTTCTTAGCCGGCCTAGCATTGGCTCATAGTGCTGTGCATTATGAAATTAGTGCGCGCATTAAAACTTTGCGCGATTTTTTCATTATTTTATTTTTCATTATTCTTGGGGCCAATTTTGTCGTAGGCGACGTTGGTGCCATTCTCATTCCATCATTTGTCCTTGCGCTGTTTGTTATAACCATAAAGCCTTTGCTGACTTTTATTTTACTAGGCGCCGCTGGCTACAAACCTCGTACAGCTTTTATGGTGGGTACCAGCCTGTCTAATATATCCGAATTTAGTTTAATTGTTGGGGCGCTCGGCCTGAGCCAGGGACGGTTCGACGAAACCGCTGTGGCCATTTTAACTTTAACTGCAATCATTAGTATCGCATTATCCTCATACATGATGACTTTTACCGATGCTCTATACAATTCCCTAGGATTTATTGCCCGCTGGTTTGATTTCCATCATGGCCGAGCGGAACGAGGCTTTGACGGCAAGCATATGAAACAACATGTCATTATTGTCGGCGCTCACAGACTGGGCCGGCATGTTGTAGAAACACTCAGCCAAGCCGGACTGCCTTTTGTTGTTGTTGATCAAAACCCAGAAGTCACTGAGCATTATAACGAACAAGGAGTACCTGCCATTTGTGGTGATATTAACGACGACCATATTCAAGAATTGGCTGGAATTGCCAAAGCAAGATTAATTATTTCTACCATTCCACCGATCAAAGAAAATCTAGCTTTTGTTCACACCATGAAATTAAATAATTACAAAGCTCGTCTAATAGTAGTGGCTCAGGACGAAGAAGAAGCCCTTATGCTCTATGAACAAGGGATTGATTACGCTCTTCTCCCCCACTTCATTGGTGGCCAGCATTTATCGAAAATTCTGATGGACGACCAAAAACTAATCGGCCTGCGAAAGATGAAAAGCCAACATCTAAAAACTTTGCTAAAATAGGGTATGATCAACCTCTACAATACCCTCACAAAGAAAATAGAAGAATTTACCCCCGGTGCGGATGGAATTGTGCGCATGTACTCATGCGGTCCCACGGTTTATGATTTCGCTCATATCGGCAACTTGCGGAGTTTTATTACTGCCGATTTATTGTATCGAGCCCTATCCGCCGAATTTGGTGCAGATAAAGTCCGGTGGGTCATGAATATTACCGACATCGAAGATAAAATTATCAAAAATACCGTTACCAAATACGGTAATGATGCTACCGTTGCCAACCTACAGGAGTTTACTGATTCCTTCCACAAACAATTCATAGATGACCTGAAGTCCATAAACGTTTCCGTTGAGAATATTCAGTTCATAAAAGTCACAGACGTCATTCCTCAAATTCAAACTTTTATTTTAGAGTTAATAGAAAAAGGGTATGCCTATATAGCAGATGATGGCAGTACCTACTTTAGCATTGAAAAATATCAAGCCGATTTTAAAGATTACGGGACACTAGTCGGCGAAAAATTTTTAGAGGGGAAGCAAGTAGGCGCCCGAGTTAAAGTAGATGAGTACGACAAAGACAACCTCAGCGATTTCGCTTTATGGAAAGCTCATCACTCAGATGACGGTAATATATTTTGGGATCATCCGACATTAGGCAAAGGCCGCCCTGGTTGGCATATTGAATGCTCAGTGATTAACCGGGTCGCATTTGGGGATGTGTCTACGGACATCCATACCGGTGGGGTAGATTTAGTGTTTCCTCACCACACTAACGAAATTGCCCAAAGCCAACCTATTTACAATCCATTTTCGCGGCACTGGTTTCATTCTGAGCATCTGTTAGTTGATGGTAAAAAAATGTCCAAAAGCGCCAAAAATTTCTACACCTTAAAAGACATTGAAGCCAAGGGCTACAATGGCGATGACTTACGTTATTTGTTTCTACAAAGTCATTACAAAACGCAGCAGAATTTTACTTGGGACAGCTTGCAAGCCGCACATACTTCTTTGCGTCGATTATCAGAATTATCGCAAAACAGTTCTGCTGGTGATGAGCTGGACATGTCAGCAATTACTCATGATCTCGACACCCCAAAACTATTAGCTGAAGCTTGGGGTAATATTGCCAGAGCTAATATATCAAAAATTATTGCTGTGCTTGGCATAAAAATCTCTAGTGGCGATCACAATCCTATACCCGAACAAGTAGCAACGCTAGTAGAGCAAAGAAAAACCGCTCGAGAACAAAAAGACTTTGATCTATCGGACCAATTGCGAGACCAAATTACTGAATTAGGATATGAAGTCAAAGATACCCAGTCTGGTCAAGTTGTTATAAAAATAAAAAAATAAGCCCAGGGTTTAAATAACACCCCGGACTTTTCTAAGTAACAGATGGCCTACAATTAAGCCATGGCAGAATAGACCTGGTCACCACGATTCATAGTCGCCTTTTTTGTCGCCCGGTATATGGGAAACTCCGGCGGTCCGTCGTGCATACGTTTTTGTTCATAGATCCGATCTAACTCGATTTGCGCAGCTTTTGCTGCTACATACGCGTTCGGCTGAACAGAACCTTGATAATGACGAAGGCGGTCGGTGTATATATCCACGAGCTTGGCGGTAATCTTTTGCAAGACCACGGTCTTAGCAATAAAATTATCGGTGCATGGCTCGCTCTGATTATCAGATATCACCGCTTTCAGATCCATGATTGCAAAAAGAATTCTTTCGCTGCGACTATCCGCAAACTTCAAATTCTTCATATCAAAACGAAGGGAAACTGCTTCCAATCGTTCAAGTACATTTGCCAAATTATTGTACCTCCCAATACAAATTGTTTCCAAAATAAAAAATACGCCACTTGCGTATTTAGAAATATACTGTTTTTTCAACCTTTTGTCAAGAGCATACTTTTTTGCTATCATTCAGAAACTGTTTAAAAGCGGCCTAATCTCGAAATTATGAACTTTTCCTGGAAAGATATCCCCAAGCCTATTGTTGCCCTGGCTCCCATGTCTGGCATCAGCGATGTCGCCATGCGCTCCATTGCCAGGCGCTGGGGCAGTGACATTACATTTTCTGAGTTCATTTCATCTGATGCTCTCCATTTCAAACCGGAAAACGATAAAAGCTTCATGCTAGCCAAGTTCATTGAAGAAGAGCGTCCATTTATTATTCAAGTGTTTGGCCGTGAACCAGAGCGGTTTGCCAGTGCGGTGAAAGCACTAACCGAGAAATTTCATCCTGATGGATTTGATATTAACTTTGGCTGTCCCGCTCGCAACGTTGTTAACAACGGCGCCGGTTCTTGTTTATTCTTAGAACCAAAATTAGCAAAACAAATAATTGAAACGGTGAAAGAAGCATCGGGCGGTTTACCTACATCTATTAAACTTCGCGCCTCCTACAAACATGTACCTGCAATGGAGTTTCTGGAACAAATTAAAGGAGCCCCATTTGAATCTGTCACGGTGCATATGCGAACGTATGAACAGGTCCACAACGGACCAGTAAACTTGGAAGTGGGTAAACAACTAACTCAGTACTTCAGACCTCAAGGAATCACCGTAATTGTGAATGGTGGCATTAGTTCCGGAGAACAAGCTCGTCAAGTTTTAGAATATACAGGAGCTGATGGGGTGATGGTAGCTCAAGCCTCACTAGGAAATCCATTTATCTTTGCAGAAATCAAACATGCTCTAACCGGAATCACTGGAACAGTAACATTACCCACAGTTAGCCCCCAAGGTATCCCCAACCAATCCTCAGGGCTATCCACAGACATATCCATAGCTACGCGTATATCCACGGTTTTAGACCATACCAAACTGATGTTGGAGCATAAAGGTCCCCGAGGTATAATAGAGATGAGGAAGCACTTACTGTGGTATTTCAAAGGTTTTCCCAATGCCGCAGATTTGCGCAAGGAACTCAGTCAAGTGGAATCACTCCCCCAACTGGAACAAATTTTATTAACCCATTTTCCTTTTGCTAATGGATAATCAGTCTTCCAATAATACCGGCAACATTAGTCGAGTGCCGCCGCAGAACTTAGAAGCCGAAGCCTCCACGCTCGGCTCTTTAATGTTGGACAAAGATGCCATTATCAAAATCGCCGACCTTATTGTCGCCGATGATTTTTATGATCACCGCCACCGGTTAATTTACGAGACTATTTCTGAACTGTTTGAAAACAACTCTTCTATCGATATCTTAACTGTGTCGAACAAGTTAGAGGAAAAAAAGCAGTTGGAGTCAGCCGGTGGTTCAAGCTATCTCACTACTTTAGTGACCATGGTGCCGTCGGCCGCCAACGTGGTGCATTACGCCCAAATTATTCGCAAGAAAGGGACTTTGCGTCGCTTATTGTCTTCCGCTGGAGAGATTACCAATATGGCATTCAAGGAAGAAGGGGAAATTGAGGACATTCTCGATCATGCGGAACAAAAACTGTTTGGTGTTTCTCAAAAACATTTGAAGCAAAATTTTGTTCCCATTAGCTCGGTTCTTCACGAAACTTTTGAACGTATCGATGAACTGCATCGTGACAAAGGAAAGCTTCGTGGTTTACCTACTGGTTTTATTGATCTCGATAAACATTTAGGTGGCTTACAAAAGTCTGACCTAATTATTTTGGCGGCTCGCCCGTCTATGGGTAAGACTTCCATGGCGCTAGATATTATCCGCTATATTTCGGTCAACACCAAAACGCCGACTGCAATATTTTCTTTGGAAATGAGCAAAGACCAATTAGTAGATCGATTACTATCGTCCCAGTCCGATGTTGATTTATGGAAAATTCGCACAGGAAATTTAACTGAAGATGATTTTCAAAAAATTGGAGATGGAATGGGTGCCCTAGCGGAAGCCCCAATATTTATTGATGACGCCGCTGGTGGCAATATTATGGAGATTCGGACGAAAGCCAGACGGTTACATTCTGAGCAAAAACTAGGTCTGGTTGTGGTTGACTACTTGCAGTTAATGGCCGGCCGCAACACCGATAACCGAGTACAGGAAGTGAGCGAAATTTCTCGGTCTTTGAAAGTATTAGCTCGTGAATTGAACGTGCCTGTAATTGCACTGTCTCAGTTGTCCCGTGGCGTAGAAAACCGCCCGGACAAAGTACCCCAGTTAGCTGATCTTCGCGAATCGGGATCCATTGAGCAAGACGCCGATGTTGTCATGTTTATTTACCGAGAAGACATGTACAAAGGCAAAGAAGCGACTCGTCCTAATGTGGCGGAAATTCATATTAAAAAACATCGCAACGGCCCCACCGGCCAAGTCGACTTATTCTTCGACGCAGCTCGGACATCTTTCCGAAATCTCGACAAATCATTTAACACCACTCCTCAGGTGGTTCTGCAAGCATTGGATGATGATGATAACGGCCTATAAAAATTTAACGTATGACCAGACTTCCCTCTTCTTTAGAAAAACTCATAAATGAATTGAGTAAATTACCGGGTATCGGGCCAAAGTCCGCCCAGCGGTTAGCTTTTTATTTATTGAAACGCGACAATATTGATTTGAATAACTTGTCCACAGCCGTCACTAATTTAAAAGAAGGCATTACGTTCTGTACTGAGTGTCACAACATGGCCGAAACCGACCCTTGCGATGTCTGCAGTAATCCACGACGTGATCACACATTAATTTGCGTGGTAGAAGAACCATTAGACGCGCTGGCGTTAGACCGCACTGGTCAGTTCAATGGACTATTTCATGTACTAGGTGGGGTACTCAATCCCATGGAAGGCATTGGTCCGGAACAATTACACATTGCAGATTTAAAAGATCGTGTCACCAAACACGATGTTGTAGAAATTATAGTAGCCACAAACCCGACACTTGAAGGCGAAACTACAGCGCTACATATTTCAAAGACACTAGCCGGTATTGAAGTGAAAATTACCCGCATTGCCCGAGGACTACCAATGGGCGGCGATCTGGAATATGCGGATGATATTACTTTGGCTCGCGCTATGGAAGGCCGTAGGGAATATTAAATTTTACTTCAACTGTCCCACTGTCAACTTCAATGACACTGTTTGCCCAGCGCGAACCACATTGAAGGACACTGTGTCACCGGAATGGAATTTTTGTAATTGCTCTTCTAGGCCAACGTTCTCACCAATGCGGACACCATTGGCTTCTATAATAATATCGCCCTCTTGCAGGCCGGCCACTTGCGCTGGGCTGCCAATAATCACTGCAGGACTGGCAACATCTGGCTTCGTAACTCGAGCTCCTTGTGGGATGTTTATAGCGTTAGATTCGGAAGCCATAATCGGTCTATAAGAAAATCCCCAGGAAGGGCGATTAACTTTGTTATTACCGCCAAAATACAAATCTGTGGTCGCATGAATGACATCAGAAGAAATTATTTTAGTCCCATCCCACATACCCGCCACATCGCCACCCATTGCAATGACTGCCTCGCCAGGAGTCAACGCACCTACCGGTTGGACGTCAAACACGCGAGTGGGATGATCGGCATTATATATACCGGCATTATCTATTTGCGTATCCACCACATAGCTCTGGCGAAAACTAGCATTGAAACTGGCTGAGCCATTTGTCACAAAGCCGATTTTTTGTCCGGCAGACAAATCACGTGACGTTGCAAATGGAGACACGCTCACTGAACCGAGCGAAGTTGTTATAATAACTAAGGATGTAGCCGGATCGGACACAAGAGCGCTGATTGGGGCAACGCGGCCATCGTTTAATATAATAGAGTAAGATGCCCCTTTAATCGGGAACGCGCCAGCTACAGTCAAAAATAGTCCATCTGAGGTTAAGCTGACCGCCCCACCCGTCCGTACCAACGTGCCATTTTGCAAAACGGAAATAGATGCCAATCGGGATTTTGCTCGGCTAACTGCGTCGGCCGCGTCCTGAGAGTCACTCACTCGAACCGTTTCTTGGTTTGTGATGACAATGGGAGCCTGTGGTCGAATTATGCCCAAACGTTGCAGCTGAGGCCAAGTGGCCAAGCGCGCCGAAATATATGGACCAAATAAAAGCTGAGCCAAAAAAGACACTACGATTACTAAAATTAGAATAAGAGTAAACTGTTTTTTCATAAAATCTTTACTGAATGATTTGCCACGGTGTCACCGACAAAATAATTAGAGTAAACGCGGCGGCAAGGATTAAATTAAATTGGACTTTTTGTCGAGTAAGTTGATTATAGAGAAAATTATAGGTAATTGTCCACACACAAGTAAAAATGTTAAACAATAACAACGCCAATGCGGAATAGTGTAATGGCAAAAAACTAAGCACCCAAAACAATTGTGTTAATAACAACGCTAGAACCAAAGCGTACAACCATTTAGTACGGGGCAACTGAGGCATTAAATCGTACGATGCGCGAATCAAGGCCAAACTAAAAATAAAAACCGCTGCTAAGTACTCAGTTCCATGCAATGGAAAGTAATGACTAAGCGCTGTGAGGGTCATAAACCCCGCAAAAGAAGTCAGCAAAGTTTCATTGAATAACAATTGCTCACCGGGTTTCCCTATTGTTCGTTCAATCGAATAAATTAATACCACGCTGATAAGTAAAAATACCCCTCGCCAAAACGTATTCGGAATAATAAAAAACAGTCCAAACCAACCGAGATAAAATAAGACCGGCCGCACAAGCATTAATTTACTATGGGCCGTGTCTTTGCGCACCACAGCGTAGTTATACAAAGTGACACAAATCAGATATAAACCAAACGCTGGCAATAAAAAGCGAAACACCGGTAATGGTGTTGCAAAAAATTGCACGATGACCACAAATAAAACAGCAATAATGCCACTAATTAGGTAATGATACTTTTCTATAATTGATTGCATAAAAACCGATTAAAGCTAGCACAAACAAGCCAATGCTAACCAAGCTATTTAGCCTCAAACCACCTACAATCACACTATCTGTCCTGGAGTTTTCCAAGAAAAACCTCCCCATAGTATATAGAAAAAGATAGGTTAAGAAAAGACTGCCGGGACGCATTTTATAACGCGACAATCGATAAATTATTAACAAAACCAAAACATTAAATAAGGCCTCATATAAAAAGGAGGGGTGAAAAAACTGGAAGCTACTAAATCGCTCTGGGCGAAACAGTAAGGGCACAAACATTTTCCATGGCACTAATGTGGGATATCCAAACGCTTCATAATTAACCAGATTTCCGAATCGACCAATAATCTGCCCGACAATCACTGCTGGCGCTAACCAATCCAATGCTAACAAAATGTTGTCACGTTGCCATCCTTTATAGTATGCAAAGCCCAATAGTCCAAACACTCCACCAGCAACAGCCCCATATATTCCCAATCCCCCATGCCAAACATATAAAGCACTGACAGGGTCATTAATATAGTACTGGTAATTCCCTATAACATGGTAAATCCTCGCCCCCACAAATCCGCAAATTATTAGGACGACAACTAATGTCTCTGAGTCTTGTATTGTCATGCTGTAACCTGATGCATTACGCTGAAGTAGCCAATAAGCCGAAGCAATAGCGCCAGCCATTATCAAACCGTAATAATGAATCGTCAATGGGCCAATGTGAAATTGTTGCGACAAAATTATATCACCGGCAAACACTAGTCGCAGCCAAGTAGCCAAACCTAACAAGGCCAGAATTAAAGCTGTCCACACAATGTACTTATTCGTCTTAATGTACATATTCAAAATAGAACATTCTGTTGTGTCACCCCAATCCTCGACTGAGGCTCTTCACAAGTTATGGCAATTTCTTTTATCTGAAAAAAATCTCGATATAAAATCTTTTTATTGCGCAGCGCGTATTCATAAACAAGCCGGGTAATTTTTACATCATCAAGACAATATTTCTTCAACAAGTCCATTCGCCCGTTTTTATAATAGAGCACCGCTTCTTTGCCTTTCCCGGTCTTACCAGTCCCAATTGTTCCCTGGGCCACTGTCTCAAGTGAAATCCGTCGACCGAATGACTTATTTATTTCTTCCAATAAGTCGTAGTACGGTAACTGCGACAAATCAAAATTTACATACGGCTGCAAAACGGCAAAATCAAAATCTTTTATGTTAAACCCAATGATCTGATCAGCAGATTGGAGTAAGGGCGCCATTTTAGGGAGTTCATGTTCTTCGTAAATTAGATATTTATCTTGGGCATAATCATAGATACCGCAAACAGATACTTTCATCAAATGATTCTTACCACGCCCACCCACATCAGCGAACTCTTTTTGAGTTTCCAAGTCTAATACAATTTTTTTTAGCATGTTCAAACGGTTTTTATTTCACCCTATGTCTTTGAAATATTATACAATTTTTCTCAAGATTTTCCCAACTTTCACGCAACTTGATGAATTGCCCAGAATGTGATAGTATCGCGTAATGAGAAAACAAATGGTTTTTTCTTAAATCTGGTGCTACATTGAAGTTTAGTGTAGTTTGTGTTCAAATCTGGTAGGAGAATTATAATGAAAAAGAGTGCCGGCACAAATGTTGTGCCAGAACCCAAAATCACAATCACCCCAACGGGGGTTGATATTTCAGCTGTATCGAACACCATGGTGCCCCTAAAACCATTAGGGACCCGCCTCGAATTTGCAAAACGGTTTTGTTCTGCTGAACTTGCGGGGTCCCCGAACAATTACCAAATGGTGATTCTGTCCGAGGAATTACGAAATCGCGCCGGTGAATTTACTTGCGAATTCGTATTTACGATGGTGCGATACGAAGGCGGCATACAAATGTGCCTGTTAGAGATGACGCGCTTTGTTAACGGCGGAGTGAAAGGGATGGCCCTCGACGCCAATAACAAGCTGTTTATTAAAACAGGTATGTCAAAGTATGAAATCGTCAATATCCAATCGCTGGAAGAGGTTGGATACGTCCGCCAAGACGATATCCCCTATGACGATTCCCGCCACACGGATAAACTTCGATTTTTATGTCGAGATGCTGCCGTGGAGGTAACCGCGCCCGATATTCGGAAACCGTACATGGTTCCCATCCGACATCCGGGCGACCAGCTGAAGCCTCGGGAAAACTTCGTAGTCGCATAACAAAGCGACAACGACAAACCCTAAATCGAGATGAGCCTGCCAAGCTTCTCTCGATTTTTTCTTATCTTAAATCTTATATTCTTTAATTAATGCAAGCGAATCCCCTCTTGACAATATGAAAAAAATGTACGATAATACTAATCCACAAAGGGGGACTTTGTAAACAGTTCGAGATGTTGCATGTGCGCTTCTAGAGATGCACGGCAACCAGAGCAGGAAGGTTTTACCAGAACCTTTCCAGCTCGACTCCGAGTAAAGAGAATCATGTCTAATTTGGCAAAAGGCGCCATGATTACAAACTCTTTACTCGGTTTTTTTATTTGTCCATTTTATAGAAAATTGGTATAATTTTGATACTTTTTAAACTATTTTATGATACGAACCCTAACTGCCGACTCTATCCCTCAGATTGGACAAACAATTACAGTCGCCGGGTGGGCGGCTTCAACCCGCGACCATGGCGGCCTTATTTTTATTGACCTGCGCGATCATACAGGTTTAGTTCAGTTGACCATCCACCCAGAAAATAAAGAGGCATTTGACCTCGCAAACACAGTGCGCGATGAGTTCGTTATCCGTGCAACCGGTAAAGTAATTGAACGTGAAGCTGATTTGACCAACCCGAACTTAGCTACGGGCAGCATTGAAATTAACGTTGAGCAATTAGAAATTCTGAACAAAAGCTTGGCTCTACCATTCCCGTTAATGCATCAAACCGATGACATTAATGAGGAGTTGCGCTTGAAGTACCGCTTCCTCGATTTACGCCGCGATAAAATGCAAACCATGCTAGTTCGTCGCCACAAAATGATTAAGATGATTCGCGACTACATGGACGAGCATGGCTTCATTGAAATCAACACCCCAATTTTGACTAGCTCATCGCCGGAAGGAGCTCGCGACTTTTTAGTTCCCTCCCGCCTTCACCCCGGCCAATTTTACGCCTTACCCCAAGCCCCACAACAATTCAAGCAATTGCTCATGGTTGGTGGAGTACCCAAATACTTCCAAATTGCACCTTGCTTCCGCGATGAAGATCCGCGAGCCGACCGCAGTCCCGGCGAGTTCTATCAATTAGATTTAGAAATTGCATTCGCCGAAAAGTCCGAACAAGTATTCCAAGAAATGGAGCCATTATTTATTCAGCTAACTGAAGACTTTGCCGGTAAAAAAATAATGCAGAAACCATTCCCCCGTCTAACCTACAATGACGCCATGGAAAAATACGGCAGCGACCGACCAGACTTAAGATTTGACATGGAATTAGTAGACCTGACCGAAGACTTGAAGAACACCGAATTTACCGTATTTGGTAACGCTATTAAAGACGGTGGTATTGTGAAAGCAATTTGTTTACAAGGCGGGGCCACTGTCTCCCGCAGCCAAATTGATGAACTAACAGACATGGTCCGCAAAGAAGGGGCCGGCGGTTTAGCATATATTATGCTAAAGGGTGGCGAGAAATCATCACCAATTTTGAAATTCATGGCTGATGATGAGATTGCTACTATTATTTCCAAAACCGGCGCGCAAGACGGCGACATTATTTTCTTCGGCGCTGACACGCGTAGCATAGTCAATAAAGTGTTAGGCAAATTGCGTGACACACTCGGTGGCAGCTTTGGTTTGAAAGATCCCGGAGTTGTGGCCTGGGCCTGGATTGTTGACTTTCCTATGTACGAATACAACGAGCGCGAAAAGAAAATTGACTTCATGCACAACCCATTCTCTATGCCCATCGGCGGCCTAGAGGCACTCAACACACAAGACCCACTCGACATTAAAGCCGACCAGTACGACATTATCGCCAACGGACTTGAGTTATCCTCCGGCGCTATTCGTAACTACAACCCAGAAATTATGTACAAAGCGTTCGACATCGTCGGTATTGATGAAGCCACAGTCAATGAAAAGTTTGGTGCCATGATTAATGCATTCAAGTTTGGTGCCCCGCCACATGGTGGTTTCGCGCCGGGCATTGACCGCATGCTCATGCTGTTGGAAAATGAACCGAATATCCGCGAAGTCATCGCTTTTCCTAAAAATGGCTCTGCCCAGGACGTAATGATGGATGCGCCAGGGGGCGTCACCGAAGCTCAATTAAAAGAGTTACATATTAAATTAGATTTACCCAAAAAAGCGGAAAAATAAAATAGTGCACAAAATAAAAATCCAGCAATTTGAAGGGCCGCTAGACCTGCTCCTATCTCTCATCGAGGATCAGCAACTTGATATTACCCAAATATCCTTAGCTACAGTTACCGAGCAGTTCCTAAAGTATGTCAAAGAGCTAACCGAACTCGACCCAACTTCCTTAGCCGATTTTCTTTCTATTGCCGCTCGCCTATTGGTCATCAAATCAAAAGCTATTCTACCTACATTAGAGATAGAAGAAGCAGAAGAAGAAACTGGGGAAGACTTAGCAGCCAAGTTAGTGCTGTACCGCCAGTTCAAAGAAGTGGCCAAGCACTTAAAGAAGCTGGACATGCAGGGTCAACAAAGCTTCACTCGCGAAACCGTATTTTCACAACGCGTTAGCTTTTTTCCTGATCCGGAAGTCAGCCCTGATGCGTTGCGCGACTCAGTCTTAAAAGTCCTCCAAGGATTAAAGGAGCTCGACAATTTACCTAAAGCTCAAATTCGCGAAGCCATTTCCATTCAAGAGAAAATTGATTCTCTGCAAATCATGTTATCGCGACAAATTGAAACCAAGCTGAGCGATGTTTTAAAAACGGCGAAGAATAAACCCGAAGTCATTATTACTTTTTTGGCTTTGCTAGAATTAATCAAGCAGCGCATCTTTATTGTCGAGCAAACAGAACTGTTCACCGAGATTACTATCAAGCAATACGAAAAAACCGACAGAGAGTCGGAAGTGGAAATTATTAATTCAAACCCAGCTTAGCTATGGAAAATTTGCAAAAAAAAATTGAGAGCCTTCTTTTTGTATCGAACAAACCCTTATCGGTTAAAGCACTAGCCAAGTTTTTGGAAGCCAAAGAGGCCGATGTTATAACTGCTGCAGATGAGCTCATACAAGCGCGAGCAGAAAATGGCGTGATTGTATTGAAGGCTGATGAAGGCTATCAATTAGCCACAGCTAGCGAACTGTCAGAATTAGTAAAAAATTTCCTAAATGCAGATTTGCGAGAAAAGCTGACCGAAGCCACAGTAGAAGTGCTGGCCATTATCGCCTATCGCCAACCTATTTCCAAAGCCGAAATAGAAGCCATTCGGGGAGTAAATTCACAGTACAGCATTCGCGCTTTGCTCATGCGCGGACTAGTGGAAAAAATCCCCAACCCCAACGATGCTCGCAGTAATGTTTACCGAGTAACCACTGAATTTCTACAACATATGGGCATCACTTCAGTAAACGCTTTACCGTTGTTCGAAGAACTGGTCAAGCAGATTCAACTGCCCGAAGTACCGCAAGCTAAAGCAGAGGGAACCGAGGAGTCGGAAAATATCTAAACAAAAATCCCTGCACTGTGCGGGGATTTATTTTGGAACCTGATTATAGGTACCGGCTGGAGATGCCGGGTAGTCTTTCTGAAGCTGGACTTTTTGACAGCCCGCCGCCAAAAGCGACACCATAGCGGCCAGTAATAATATTTTCTTCATTGGCGCAGATTTAATACATGTATTATAGCAGGTCTTGAATTAATACCTAAAATTGGCTAAAATTAGTCAGCATTTGTTGAACATGGCGCTATCGTCTAACGGCTAGGACGCGTGGTTCTCATCCACGTAATCGGAGTTCGATTCTCCGTAGCGCTACCAGAGGTGAAAGGTTGACGTTCAACCATCATCTGAAACGGTATTTCCGGTTTAAGTAAGACAGATTTTTCTTTAATTTCCGAGTTCGAGAAGATGGTTTGCACCAATTCTCGTTTTTCGTCGGGCGTTCCTAATTTGTAGCTTAGATACGCGGAGTTTAGGAGTTCGAGAAATGTGTCGAGCCGGTTGGCTGCTTCATCCAAATCTTGCCGAAGATTCGTTAATTTTTCCTTGTTGGATTGTTCCTCGATCAGAAGTTCGTTTTTCTTTGAAACATAAGTCTCTTTATCGAAAACGCCATCAACATAGGCATCGGCGAGTATTGAAAGTCGGTCATTAATCTGCTCTTGGAAAAGCGTTAATCTTTTGTGATTAGTTTCAAAATCGATCTGAGAATTGCCACTTTCCTTTCGTATTTGCTGTTTGAAAAATTGGTACTCAGCACAATTCAGCCGTAATTTCTTGATGAGCTTGACGGCTTCAATTTCAATTTTTTCCTCCCGAACCGTTCCCTTTGTGCAATTCCGGGTATGACAACGGTAATAAACAAATCCTTTTTTCCTTTCCCCAATAAAAAGATTTTGGCACTTACCGCATCTTATCTGCCGTCTAAACACAAAGAAGTGGTGTTCCACTTTCTTAACATTCTTACCCTCAAAGACCGCCTGCACTCGATCATACAGCGCCTGTCGGATGATTGGCTTATGCCTCCCGGAAAATATCTCTCCGGTTTTTTCAATCTTAATAAGCCCCATATAAAACGGGTTATGCAACAAGGTTGAAAGCCCGTTTATTGTTACTTTCTTCCCTTTTTTATTCCGAAGTCCCATTTCATACATTTCATCGGCCAGTGCAATCAACCCCCATTTCTCTGTGGAATACAGCTCGAATACTCTCTTAATCAGCGGAGCCTGCATGGGATCAGGACACTTCGCTTGGCCTTTTCCAGTATCAAGGTACCCGATAACGGCTGGAAACGGATACAGGCCTTGCTTGAGCCTTCCATATATACCCTTTTTTGTTTCTTCCCGCAGGTTTCGTATATAATCGGACGCGACGACGGCTTGGATATCGGCACTGAGCCGCCCTCCACGCGAAGTGAGGTCAAGACTTTCATTGGCAAAGTGAACTTCGATTCCCTTATCTATCAGATTGCCTAAATCGGCCCAATCCTTCAGATTTCTAGCGCTCCGGTCAATCTTGTGGATGATAACCCCGTTTGCCTTCCCACTTCGCAACGCCTTGAGCATCTCTAAAAAGACAGGGCGTCCCTGCTTCGCTGCCGTTTCACGTTCCTCAAAATTCCGACAAATCACAAGGTTCCATTGTTTTGCATGGCGTTCTATGGCGGCTTTTTGTTCGGTTAAGGATGTGCCGTGTTGTCCTTGGCGCTGCGTCGAAACGCGGACATAGGAAAAATATCGCTTATTAGACATTAGTGCGAGATTAATGAAGAATTGAGATGAGTCGTGAGATCACTGAATGGGCTTAAAGGACCCGTTCTTCCTCAGCGTAGCGCGCTCTTCAAGTTCGGTCAATATTTCGGGATGGTCGCGACAAACCCGGCCGAAAATTCGTTTAGCTATACTTAGATATCCTAGAAGACGGTATTCAGCATCGGCTTGTTGTTTCGAGGACAGTTCTGGGTAGAGATCGCCAATCGTAATATCACCGTGGCTTTCGTCAAGTTGTTGGTAGGCTTTTTGGGACATTGCAAAGTAGTCTGTCGCTGCTGCGGCAGTGCTTATTTTATAGATTTAAGTCAATGATTTTGAGATCTCAGAAACAACAACTCCGACCGAGACTGCCGTAAATAAATTGTTGTAGTATTCGTTTTGCCATTTGTTTGGCCGGTTCATGAAATGAATAAGTTCTGGGTAAATGTTACCTAAACTTCGAAACGCCTCTTCTTTAGTTGCCTTTTCATTATTACAAAGCATTGATTTAATCTCCGTGAGCGAAATTTCAATTAGCGGGATTTTCGAGATTTCCGCTTCATGCTTTAGAACCTGGGTTATTAACTTTAGGGCAGAAGACGTTAGCTGATACTGGCTTATCGCCTTGACTGCAATCACTCGCGGCTCGAAGTTGTCGATCAGTTGCCGAATTAAGATCGCGGTTTCGTTCATTAGAACTCCTTCGGAAGACATGTCTCGAAGTGACTTCAGCGAAAAGTAGGTCAGATCGATTCCGGTAAACACAGCCACGCCAAACTCCCGCTTGCCGGGCGCAAGTGCGAGCGTGTTTACAGGTTTTGATAACGCCGTCATTTTGGGCAAATAATTAAGTGATAAAGACCGATGGTGGAGAAAAGGCAGTGGAAAGGTGAATTAGTGGTTGAGGATCTTCGTTCTTCGCTCCTTCATGAGCTCCAATACATGCCTCTGAACTTTTGTTTTGTCAATATCCGTCATAAATGACGTTTTCATCATCTCGGTGTATGAGCAGTAATCGGTGGGCTCGGTCAAGTCAAGACTCAGAGTCGATGGGCGGTTAGGTGGCTCAGCTCGACTCAGGAGTTCCTTCCGGCATTCCTCGTAATAAGTTTGAAAGAGTATGCGTACAGGTAATTTGTAGATGATGGAGAGCTTTAGTGCCGTTTTGAGGCTGGGAATACGCTGTTCTGTTTCGTAACGAGAGATCTGTGGGATGGAGCGGCCTAATAATTTGGCAATTTGCTTTTGCTCATGTCCAGACCTTTTTCGCACTAACCAGAGACGGGTTGTTTTGATGTTAGGCATTTGGCAGGTACCCCAAATCTTGTAAGCTCATTCCTTCCGGTATAATGATGGTATGAAAGGAACACCACTATGCCTAAGGGTAAACCATCAGTCACAAAAGATGTTAAAGACCAAATACTAAAACGAATTAAAGATGACGGC